>NZ_JBKQXO010000027.1:0-39454 GCF_046762885.1 Yoonia sp. SDW83-1 | reverse complement strand
GGGTAATCCCCCACCTGTCCACCCACATCACCATGGTTTCCCTTGAACCAAACCTGCTCCATATGGCCTTTCCAACCCGGTGGGCAGGCCCACATCACAGGCGCATACGCCTCGCGGCGTTCATCCATGCCAAGTGCGTGAAAGCCGTGACGGACGTGACCGCCGAGAGAATGATTGTGAAAATCATGCTGCGCCTGCGCCCAGCGCCAGACAATCGGCAAACGCAGCCCCAGGGCCTTGACCGTGTCCCAAACCGCCACAGCCTCGATCTGCACATCATCGTGGCAATAAAGTTCACGGAACTTCTGGGCAACTGGCCCGCGCGCACCCGTCCGATAATGGCGATAGGCCTGCCTGACTGCACGGACAGTGGCGCAGTCCGCCTTGACCAACCCAACCAGGTCAATGACACCCGCCAGCGACCGCACCGCATAGGCACCACGGGAATAGCCGATCAGGATAATCTCATCGCCCAGGCGATAGCGCGACGCGACAACGCCGTAGGCGCGTTCGATCTGGCGGTTGATGCCTTTCCCGGTCATCACACCCCATGTGCCCGACCAGTCACGCCACTGAATCCCTGCTTCGTAATGAACCGTCAGGTTCGCTCTTTGGCTGACTTCACGCAGCAATTTGAAGGTGATGCCGGCATTGGTCTCGCGCCCTGGTGCCAGCGATGACATGGTTCCATCCAGAATAACCACATGGGTCGCTTTGCCCCGGTGGCGTAATCCGCCTTCTTCGGTACGCGCCCGGCGCCCGAAAAGACCAAAGAACCAGTCACGCAGCTGCACTGTCACCCTTCGCTGTTACGATCGCCTGCCAGACCCTGTGCGGGGTGAACGGCATATCCATATGGCGCACGCCGACATCCCACAGGGCATCGATCACCGCATTGCTGACGGCAGCCAGCGCACCCACGGTGCCCGCCTCTCCGCAGCCTTTCATCCCCATCGGATTATACAGCGATGGGGTGCATTCTGTCGTAAATCCGATCATGGGAATATCATCGGCGCGAGGCATGCTATAGTCCATAAAACTCGCCGTGAGCAGCTGACCATCCTCGTCAAACACCACCCGTTCGGTCAGGGCCTGCCCGATCCCTTGCGCCACACCACCATGTACCTGACCCTCTGCCAGCATCGGGTTGATCAGATTGCCGAAATCATCAACGACGGTATAGCGGTCGACCGTGACAACGCCGGTATCGGGGTCAATTTCGACCTCGGCCACATGGGCACCGTTCGGAAAGCTGCGATTGTCTAGCCGGATACTGGCAGACTGGCTTAGCAAATCATCGCGACCAGCCTCACGTGCCATATCGGCAACCTCCAGCATGGTGGGCGTCAGGTTCGATCCGGCAATCCGGAAACGTTCATCATCAAAACTGACGGCTGAGGCATCAACCCCCTCACGCTCCGCCAGAAACGCAGCAAAGCTTTCCAGAATGACATCGACCGTGGCCAGCGTGGCCGTGTTCTGCACCGTGACAGACCGGGATCCGCCGGTGCCACCACCGGTCGCAATCTGGTCGCTGTCGCCCTGAATCACCTCGATCTGATCTGCGGGGATACCCGTCTGATCCGCCAGAAACTGGGCATAAACCGTTTCATGCCCCTGTCCGTTCGACTGGGTGCCGACATAAATTTTCGCACCACCCTCTACAAAATCGACTTTCGTCGTTTCCGCCGGATCGCCCAGAATACTCTCGATATAATAGCACAGACCTTGGCCGCGCAGCTTACCCGCCGCAACCGAGGCCGCCTTGCGCGCCGCAAAACCATCGCGATCCGCCTCGCGAGCCACGCTGTTTAACACCTGCATGAAATCGCCCACGTCGTAGGTGACACCCGACACGGTTGTGTATGGAAACTTGGCGGGCGCGATAAAATTCTTTTCGCGCAGCGTCCAGGCATCGACATCCAACTGCCGCGCCGCCTCATCCATCACACGTTCCAGCACAAAAATCGCCTCCGGCCGCCCGGCCCCACGATAGGCATCAACAGGTGTGGTATTGGTAAAGATGCCGCGCGTGCGCATATAGGCGGTCTGCACATCATAGGTCCCCATCAGCACCTTCGAAAACAGATCGGTCTGGATGGCCTGGGCAAACTGCGAATTGTAGGCACCCATATTTGCAATCGTATCAAGGTGATATGCCACGATGCGATAGTTCGCATCAAAGGCAAGTGTCGCGGTTGTGGTCAGATCACGGCCCGCATTATCCGTCAGCATCGCCTCGGTCCGTTCAGACATCCAGCGGACCGGGCGACCCAGCACACGGGCCGCATGGGCAACGCAGAAATACTCGGGATAGCGCATGGCCTTCATGCCGAAACCACCACCCACATCGGGGTTGGTCACACGCACATCGTCGGGGTCAATCTGAAATTGCCGGGCCAGATCGGCCTTCATACCCCACACACCCTGCCCACCAAAGGACACATGCAGACGGCCATCAACCACCTCTGCAAAACAACCCCGGGCCTCCATGGAGTTCACGATCACCCGGTTATCAAACACATCGACCTTGACCACATGGGCAGCGGCTGCAATCGCAGCCTCGGTTCCCGCTTCATCCCCCATGCCCCAGTCAAAGGCGAGGTTATCGGGCGCCTCGGCATGGATCGCATCACCGCCGACAGCAAGATCGACATGAACGGGCAGATCGTCGATCTCCAGCCCGATCACCTCAGCGGCATCCTTGGCTGCCAACACGCTGTCAGCCACGATCATGGCGACAGCCTCACCCACATGGCGAACCCGGTCCCTGGCCAGCATCGGACGCAAAGGGGCAGCACCGCGCGACCCGTCACGGTTCTTGACCGTGGATCCGGCCAGCGCAATATCAACGCCAGCGGCCTCAAGATCCGCGACCGTCACGATCAGATGCACACCCGGCATCTCGCGCGCATCCTCAAGATCAAGACCCGTGATCTCACCATGCGCAACGGATGCACGCAGGAAATAAGCATGCAACGCATCCGAAGGCGCAATGTCGTCCACATAGCGCCCATGCCCTGTCAAAAGCCGCACATCCTCAACCCGTTTGACGGACTGGCTTTTGCCGAATTTTTCCATGCGCTGGCTCCCTGATTTACTGCCAGACATCACCCTAGACCGACAGTCAGGTTTGTCCATATGCGACCCGACCCGAAAAAAATCAAAAAAGATGAGAATAAGATCTTGGGGCCAGCCGTAACCCTTATGACCGGCAAGCAAACCGGCAGCAAACCAAACAGAATGACGGAGCCACCATTATGAAACTCTCACTTATCGCCCTATCCCTCGTTGTCGGTCTGAGCGCCTGTGAAGCCTATGCCGGCGGCCATGCGACGGCCCCTGCAGCCGAAACTAACGGCATCCTGACCGATGCCAACGGGATGAGCCTTTATACCTTCGATCCTGACACCGCGACATCTTCGGCCTGCAACGGCGGCTGTGCGCAGAACTGGCCACCGCTCTACGCGGCTGCCGACGCCGACGAGGCGGGCAAATTCACCACGATCACCCGCGATGACGGCACAAAACAATGGGCCTATGACGGCCAGCCGCTCTACCTGTGGGTCAATGACCGCGCCCCCGGCGACACAACCGGTGACGGCGTCGGCGGCAACTGGCACCTCGCGCGGCCATAAAACGACGGCATATTTCAAAAAAGACGTTCGAAGCGAGACATCAATCGCTACAAGTACAAGCCTGCGTCAGCGATGACGCAGGCTTAGCGCTCAATTCGGGGCGCCCCGTCCCACCTTGGGAAGCTGACTGTCTGACAGCTTCTGCGGGCCAACATCCCCCTCCCATACGCTATGATCTTTGCGGATATAGACATTGATCCGGGTACCGATACCAATCGCCCGCAGCTTGCCAATTGGGTGCATCAGGCTCTCGCCGCGCATGCCGCCCTCCGTCCGCCATACCAGATAGCCCCGACCCGAGGGGCGACCGGAATTCTTGGTTTCGGTAATCGCTTCGATCGTTGCAACGCTCCGATATCCGTATTTTCGGGTCAGCACAGATCGATTGGTCCGATTGCCGTAAAACCACAGGCCGATCAAACCCCCAACGCCCGCAAAACCGGCAATCATCTGAAAGCCCTGCGCATCATCGCGGGCCTCACCGACATAGGTTTCGAATTTCTCGGGGCGATGCGGCAGATAGCGGATCGTGTGCGTGCTGCCGGGTCGGGCAAGACTGTACTGGCTGTGCGAAACCTTACGGTTCTTCTCGTAGGTGACGTCATCGACAATGTAGCGGTAGGTGACATAGTAGTCATCCGCCCCGTCGGAGTCGCTGCTGATCCGACGATCCACAGCCTCAGCCACGATCGTCACGCCCGTCCGTTCAAACTGGATCGCGTTGCGGTAGCCATTCACACTGATCAGGGTCATGAGAAGGCAAAACGCCCCCGCGATGATCACCAGCACCCCGCCCTTGGCACGAAACAGCGAAAACCAAGAACGCGGCTCGGTCAAATCATGCTCCGGTGGCACGCCCGCCATGTTTCAAATTCCTTTGCGCCCCTCTGAAACAAACTAGAACCCCCTTTGCCGTATCACAAACCCTTTTCCTTACCGCCCCCCTCGGCTATCTGACCCCAAACCGAACGGGAACGTGACCATGGCCATGGAAAAGACATTCAACGCAAGCGAAGCAGAAGCCCGCATCTACAAGATGTGGGAAGACGCCGGCGCTTTCAAAGCGGGCGCAAATGCGTCGCGCAATGAAACCTTCTGCATCCAGCTACCACCGCCCAATGTCACCGGTCATTTGCATGTCGGCCACGCCTTCAACCACACCCTGATGGATATGCTGATCCGCTGGAAGCGGATGCAGGGCTACGACACGCTCTGGCAGCCGGGGCTGGACCATGCGGGTATTGCTACCCAGCTGATGGTCGAAAAACAGATGGCCGAGGATGGAGAAAACCGCAAACGGTCCGAAATGCCCCGCGATGAATTCATCGCCAAGGTCTGGGCATGGAAAGCCGAAAAAGGCGGCGTGATCGAACAGCAGGCCCGGCGTCTGGGCGACAGCATGGATTGGGAACGTTCCGCCTTCACCATGTCCGGCGCCGAAAGCGCGCCCGCGTCTGAGAAGCCCGGCAACTTCCACGATGCCGTACTCAAGGTCTTTGTGCAGATGTATAATGACGGGCTGATCTATCGCGGCAAGCGTCTGGTCAACTGGGACCCGCATTTTGAAACCGCGATTTCCGATCTTGAAGTCGAGAATATCGAAGTCGACGGCCACATGTGGCACTTCAAATATCCGCTCGCCGGTGGCGAGACCTACGAATATATCGAGAAAGACGAAGACGGCAACGTCACCTTACGCGAAACGCGTGACTACATCTCCATCGCCACAACCCGGCCCGAGACCATGCTGGGCGATGGCGCCGTTGCCGTGAACCCCAAAGACGCGCGCTACGCCCCCATCGTTGGCAAGCTGTGCGAAATCCCGGTGGGGCCCAAGGAGCACCGCCGCCTGATCCCGATCATCACCGACCCCTACCCCGACCCCGATTTCGGGTCCGGTGCCGTTAAGATCACCGGCGCGCATGACTTCAATGACTACGAAGTCGCCAAGCGCGGCAACATCCCGATGTACAACCTGATGGACACCAAGGGGCATATGCGCGACGACGGTGAGCCTTATGCCGATGAAGCCATGACCGCACAGCGTATTGCGCGTGGTGAGGAAGGTTTTGACGAAGGCAAGATCGCCGCGATGAACCTCGTCCCCGACGCATATCGTGGACTGGATCGCTTCGAAGCACGCAAACAGGTCGTGGCGGACATTACGGCCGAGGGCAACGCTGTCATGATCCCCAACCCGGCCTTCGAAGCCGCCGAGGAGCGTGACGGCGACCAGACCGATGTGTCGGAAACCATCCCTTACGTCGAAGCCAAAAAGATCATGCAGCCCTTCGGCGACCGTTCAAAAGTCGTGATCGAGCCCATGCTGACCGATCAATGGTTCGTGGACAGCGCTAAAATCGTCGGCCCCGCGCTGGACTCCGTCCGCGAAGGCCGGGTCAAGATCATGCCCGAATCAGGCGAAAAGGTCTTTTACCACTGGCTGGAAAACATCGAACCCTGGTGCATCTCGCGCCAACTCTGGTGGGGACACCAGATCCCTGTTTGGTATGGCCTTGATCTTGGCGTCGAAGACGAACACAACCCATCAGGCGAGTTGGATGAGGTCCAAATTCTCGGGCTTTTGCTGGAAGGCTTGGTGCATCGCGGATTGATCATGCACAGCGCCCACGACTTCGATGCTGTGAAACCGCTGTTTGTACTGGACAATGCCGATGTGCCCAGCCCGATCAGTCACGCTAGCATCATCGAAGCCGCGGACAAGGCGGAAGCCATTGATCGTTTCTCGGCCAGCCTCGCCGAATACAACGTCACGCAGGACCCAACGGTGCTGGAGTTCCCAATTTGGCGCGACCCCGACGTCCTCGATACCTGGTTCTCCTCCGGCCTCTGGCCCTTCGGCACGCTTGGCTGGCCCGCTGACGATCCGGCGATGAAATACTTCCCCGGCGACGTGCTGATCACCGGGCAGGACATTCTGTTCTTCTGGGTCGCCCGTATGATGATGATGTCCGAGGCGATCCTCGACAAGGAGCCGTTCCACACCGTCTACCTCCACCAGCTTCTGCGCGACGAAAAAGGGCAGAAGATGTCCAAGACGCGCGGCAATGTCATCGACCCGCTCGACATGATCGATGAATACGGGGCCGACGCGCTGCGCATGTCCAACGCCGCCATGGCCGCCCTCGGGGGCGTGCTGAAAATCTCCGAAGACCGGATCAAAGGCTACCGCAATTTCGGCACGAAACTCTGGAACGCCTGCCGCTTTGCGGAAATGAACGAAGTCTTCGCAAACCGCGCGTTGGGGTCCGACGCTTTGCCGACGCAAGTCCGACGCAAATCCGACGCCCAATTTACGGTCAACAAATGGATTGTGGGCGAGACGGCCAAGACCCTCGAAACCGTCAACGCGGCCATGGAAACCTACCGTTTCAACGACGCCGCCAATGCGCTTTACGCCTTCGTCTGGGGTAAGGTCTGCGACTGGTATGTGGAACTGTCCAAACCGATGCTACTGGACGGAAATGAAACGGAAAAATCCGACACACGGGCGACCATGGCATGGGTTCTCGACCAATGCATGATCATGCTGCACCCCATCATGCCCTTCATCACCGAAGAGCTGTGGCAGACGCTGGGAAGCCGCGAAAAAATGCTGGTTCACACCGATTGGCCCACCTATCAAGCCGCTGATCTTGTTGACGAAAACGCCGATCACGAAATGAACTGGGTGATCGACCTGATCGACAATATCCGCTCTGCCCGCGCGCAGGTCCACGTCCCCGCCGGGGCCAAGGTCGCGTTGCTGGTCACGGCGCTGGATGCAAAGAGGCAAGCCGCCTGGGACAACAATCAGGCCATGATCCAGAAACTCGCCCGTGTAGAAAGCCTGAGCCATGTCGACAGCTTCCCCAAAGGCTGCGTCACCATCCCGATGGACGGCGGCACCTTTGGTATACCTTTGGCCGATCTTATTGATGTCAAAGAAGAAATCGCGCGTCTGGAAAAGACACTGCAGAAGCTGGGCAAGGAAATCGGCGGGTTGCGGGGACGTCTGAACAACCCGAAATTCGTGGAATCCGCGCCTGATGAGGTTGTGGCAGAAGCCCGCGAAAACCTGGCACTGCGTGAGAATGAAGAGGCTGAGTTGAAGGCCGCAATCACACGGTTGCAGGAAATCGGCTGATACCGGGGCGGCAGATTGAGCCGCCCTTTACCAATTTAGCGGACAACACGCTCAACCGCGCGCATCGCACCGGCTGCCTTGTCATAAACCAGTGTCAAAATGCGCCGACCACCGGTTTTTGCTGCGATCTGCGGCAGGCTGCGGGCCGTCAGGGCGGCCCCGGAACTGGCTAAAAATCCGCGTCGACTGATCTTCATCGGGGCCTCCATCCGCGTTTCGCCGTGCTCGAAACGCATAGTTGCGAACGATTCTCATATATGAACGGTTGCGCGCAATTCAACCCCGCGCTTATCTGCGCCCATGAAAACGCCGCAACTCACCCCGCTAGCCGCGACCCTGCCTGCATCAGTGCCATTTGTCGGGCCAGAGGCGCAGGAACGCGCCACCGGTCGCCCGTTCATCGCCCGGCTGGGCGCCAACGAATCCGCTTTTGGCCCATCACCCAAGGCGATCGCTGCCATGCAAAAAGCCGCTGGCGAGGTCTGGATGTATGCCGATCCGGAAAGCCATGATCTACGGCAAGCGCTGGCACAACATCATGATATTCCAGCAGAAAATATCCAGATAGGTGAAGGGATCGACACCCTGCTCGGCCTTGTTGTGCGCCTGTTCGTCACCTCCGGTGATGCGGTCGTCACCTCTGCCGGGGCGTACCCGACCTTTAACTATCACGTGGCTGGTTTCGGCGGCACGCTGCACACCCTTCCCTACAAGGATGACCATGAAGACCAGGACGCTCTGATCGCCAAGGCACAGGAAACAAACGCAAAACTGATCTACATCGCCAATCCCGACAACCCCATGGGCAGTTGGCATGACGCGCAAACGATCTCGCGCATGATCGACAACGTGCCTGATGGCTGCTTACTTATTCTGGACGAGGCCTATATCGACCTCGCCCCGCCGGGAACCGCGCCAGATATCGACATCAACGCACCACAGGTCATCCGGATGCGCACGTTTTCAAAGGCTCATGGCATGGCAGGCGCGCGGGTTGGCTATGCCATCGGACAGGCTGAAATCATCAGCGCTTTCAACAAGGTGCGCAATCATTTCGGGATGTCGCGGATCAGCCAGGCGGGTTCGCTCGCCGCCATTCAGGACAAAGGCTGGCTTGATACTGTGCGCATCAAGGTTGCTGACGCTCGCGAAAAGATCAACGATATCGCCCGTGCAAACGGCCTCTCTCCCCTGCCATCTGCCACGAATTTCGTTACCATCGACTGCGGCGCAGATGGCGCGTTTGCCCGCGCGGTTTTGGACGCCCTGATCACGCGCGGCATATTTGTGCGTATGCCTTTTGTCGCGCCGCAGGATCGCTGCATCCGCGTCAGTTGCGGCACCGACGCACAAATCGCCGCCTTCGCTGCAGCGCTGCCAGCAGCCCTCTCCGCCGCACGTGAGGGATCCGGCTAACTATTTGTCGATGCAGCGATAAGGCATTGCCCAGGAAAAGGTGGTGCTGGCGCCACACCGCCTCTGTGATCCACCACGACGCCAGGCTTGATCTAACCCTGCGCAATCACCGCCGCTGCGGCATCCAGCGCGCCGCCACCATGGGTAATGCCCAGCGCAATCAGCCCCGCCTGGATCGTACCCAGAGCCCCCATGATCATATGCGCATTGATGTGACCCATATGGCCAATGCGAAAATAGGCGTCGGCCGGATCACGGCCCAGACCAATTCCAAGCGTCAGCCCGCATTCCGTTTCGCACCATTTTTGCAGGCGGTCCGCATCGGGCGATGCCATCCCCACGGATGTCACAGCGAATGACCGCTCTGCTGCGTCTGCGATGTTAAGGAAGATATCACTGCCCTCGGACCAGCACTCAAAAGCGGCCCAGACGGCCCGGGCCAGTGTTTCGTGACGGGCAAAGACGTGATCCAACCCCTCATCCTTGATCATGTCCAGCGCCGCCCGCAGACCGTAGATATGATGTGTGGGCGCCGTGCCGTCGAAATACTGGTAGTACATGTCGGGGTTCGTGCGCGTGCGCCAATCCCAATAGCTGGTCACGGATTTGCCCCGCTGCGCATCCGCTTTATCATTATACCAGACAAAGCTGATCCCTGTCGGCGTCATCAGCCCTTTCTGACAGGCTGCAACGGTCACATCGACGCCCCAATTGTCCATCTCGTACCGGTCGCAACCCAATGATGCGATGCAATCCACCATCAAAAGCGCGCCATGACCCACCTGGTCCATCACGGCACGCAGACCGGCAATGTCATTCTTGACGCCGGTCGAGGTGTCCACATGGACAGCAAGGATCGCCTTGATATGGCCTGTTTTATCTGCAGCCAATGTCGCCTCAACCTGGGTCAGATAAATGGCGGCACGCGGACCGTAATCAATCGTCTGCACATCCGCACCAATGCCTTCGGCCATTTCGCCCCAGCCAATGCAGAAGCGCCCCGTGGCCAGCACCAGCACACCATCACCGGGCGACAGCACGTTGGACAACGCGGCCTCCCATGCGGCGTGCCCGTTGCCAACGTAGATCGCAACATTGTGCGCGGTCATGGCAATGGCCTTGAGATCGGGGATCAGGCTATGCGTCACATCGTGCAGCTCGCCCTCGTAAATATTGGGCGACGCGATATGCATGGCCCGCAAAACAGCATCTGGAATGACAGAGGGACCGGGAATGGCGAGGTAAGAACGACCTTGAGACAGAGACATAAAATGAGCTTTCGAGAGTGGTATTGGCGCAAGTTAACGCAGCGCTTTCTGGCGTCAAGCTTGCCTCACTTGCCCTGATGCCCCATTTGGGATTAGACCGTTCTGACCCCGCCCCAAAAGGTTGCTCATGCCACCACCAATACCCAAAGCCGGCAAAGAGACGTCGCAATCGGCATTCACCCTGTTTTGGTGGTTGTGGCAGGACTATCTGCGACAGCATAAGTGGTTGCTGGTCGTCGCTATCCTCCTGATGGCGATCGAGGGATCAATGCTTGCATTGCTCGCCCGGATGGTTGTGCCAATGTTCGAGGATGTTTTCGCGGCGCGCAATCAAAATGCGCTTTACTGGGTTGGCCTTGCGGTTCTGGGTATTTTTTTCGTCAGGGCCGTGACGTCGGCCGCACAGAAGATACTCATGACCTACATCCGCGAACTGGTCTCAGCGGCCATGCGCCGGCACCTTCTGCGGCATTTGATGTCGCTGGACAGTGCATTTTACCAGACCAACCCACCGGGGCAGCTTATTGAACGGGTCCAGGGCGATGTCGGCGCAATAAACTCTGTCTGGAGCAGGATCATAACAGCGCTTGGGCGGGATTTGATTTCGCTCATCGGTCTGATGGGCGTGGCATTATGGATCGACTGGCGCTGGACCCTGATGGCGATTGTGGGCATCCCATTGTTGGTTCTCCCATCACTGCTTGTTCAGTCTTACATTCGCCGGCGATCACGTAATGCGCGCGAAATTGCAGGCAGGATATCGACGCGACTGGACGAGGTGTTTCACGGCATTAACCCGATCAAGCTGAACTCTCTCGAAGAATATCAGGCCCATCGCTACGATGGATTGATCCGGCAGGGGATCGAGGCAAATGTCAAAACCGCCAGCGGTCAGGCCGCCGTTCCTTCCCTGATCGACATCATGTCGGGCATCGGTTTTTTTGGTGTGCTTCTTTACGGCGGCTCACAGATTGTCGATGGGCAAAAGGATGTTGCCGATTTCATGGGGTTCTTTACCGCAATGGGTCTGGCTTTCGATCCATTGCGGCGCCTTGGCGCGATGAGCGGCCAATGGCAGATGGCGGCGGCCAGCGTCGAAAGGCTGCAATACATTCTCAACCTCAAGCCAACGATCCTTTCACCTGCCCAGCCCAAGGGTGCGCCAAGCGGATCGCCGCAGATCACGCTGAACGACGTGCACATGAATTATGGTGAACTTCCAGTCTTGCGGGGCGCAAGCTTTGTCGCGGAGTCTGGTAAGACAACAGCACTCGTTGGCGCATCAGGTGCAGGCAAAAGCACGGTGTTCAACGTGCTGACCCGTTTGGTGGAACCCAGCAGTGGCAGCGTCACGATCAATGATCTGCCCATCAACGCCATGGATTTGCAGGATTTGCGCAGCCTCTTTTCCGTGGTGTCCCAAGACGCCGCGCTTTTCGATGAGACCTTGCGTGACAATATCCTGCTGGGGCGTGACGATGTGGACGACAGCAAACTTGATGAGGTGTTGAAGGCGGCCCATATCGCCGACTTTCTGCCCAACCTTGATCACGGGCTTGACGGACAGGCAGGGCCACGCGGATCGAACTTGTCTGGCGGTCAACGACAACGTGTCGCCATTGCCCGTGCCCTGCTAAGGGACACGCCCATATTGCTGCTGGACGAGGCAACAAGCGCACTTGATACCAAATCAGAGGCGATTGTGCAGAGTGCGCTGGAACAACTGTCGGTCGGGCGCACGACCCTTGTGATCGCCCACCGGCTTTCGACCGTCCGCAACGCGCATTCCATCGTCGTGATGGATCAGGGCCGCGTTGTCGATCAGGGCAACCATGATGAACTGCTTGAAAGGGGCGGCATCTATGCCGATCTCTACAACATGCAGTTCAAGAGCGACGAGGATGGCCAGAATGACTGATCGCACGGTGATCGCATTGACCGGCAATGATCGTGTCACCTTTCTGGATGGGTTGGTGACAAACAGCATCCTTCAGCCAGAGGGCAGCATCATCTACACGGCCTTGCTGACACCGCAGGGGAAATACATCGCCGACTTCTTTGTCATCGTGGAACCCGATCGGCTGCTGATCGACGTTGCCACATCGCTGGCACCCAGCCTTGCGCAGCGCCTGAGCATGTACCGGCTTCGGGCTGATGTCGGGATTGCCGAGACGGACCTGATCGTCTCACGCGGAACCAGCCCGGCACCGGAGGGTGCCTATGCCGATCCCCGTCACCCCGCCCTTGGCTGGCGTAGCTATGGCGACGCGCAGATCAGCGATGACACCGATTGGGACGCGATCCGTGTTGCGCATTTGATCCCTGAAACAGGCATCGAACTGACGCCCGACACCTACATCCTCGAAGCCGGGTTCGAGCAACTCAATGGCGTTGATTTTAAAAAGGGCTGTTTCGTCGGGCAGGAAATCGTCGCCCGCATGAAGCATAAAACCCAACTGAAAAAAGGGCTGGTCCGGGTCAGCGTCAACGGGTCAGCATCGCCCGGCGACGCAATCACAGCGGGTGAAAAGCCGGTCGGGACTTTGCACACGATTGCTGGCGATCAGGCGATTGCCTATCTGCGCTTTGATCGAGCGACGGGCGATATGCAGGCCGGTGATGCCACGCTTAAACGGGTCGATTAGGCGCGTTCGGCGTATTCAAATGTCTCGGTGTTGACGACAATGTCTTCGTCCTGCGCGACGAATGGCGGGATCATGACGCGCAGACCATTATCGAGGATTGCGGGCTTAAAGCTGTTGGCGGCTGTCTGGCCTTTGACAACAGGCTCGGTCTCCACCACCTTGCAGACCACCTTTTGCGGCAGGCTGACATTCAGCGCCTCTTCGCCGTAATACTCGATCTGCACCACCATGCCGTCCTGCAGGAATGGGCGGCGGTCGCCAAGGATATCCGCAGGCAGCGCAATCTGGTCATAGGTTTCGCTATCCATGAAGGTCAGCATGTCGTCAGCTTCAAACAGGAACTGCTGATCCTTTTGGTCCAGACGCACACGTTCGACCTTGTCCGCCGACCGGAACCGTTCGTTCAATTTGCGACCGTCGCGCAGGTTCTTCAGCTCGACTTGGGCAAATGCACCACCTTTTCCCGGCTTCACATGGTCCACTTTGACTGCGGCCCAAAGGCCACTATCGTGTTCGAGAACATTGCCGGGGCGAATTTCGTTACCATTGATTTTGGGCATGGGTCACTTCATGTCAGAATTGTGTCGGAAGGTTGAAAGTTCTTCGCCACACGCTATATCTGGGCGGTGGGTGCCTGACAAGATCACGAAATATGCTGTTTTGACTGGATGAGCTATGCATTTTTTGCATGGCTGCCATTCCAAAAGAGACCGCCCGAATCAGACTCAAAAGGGCATATTGGCGCTCACGCGGAACTGCAAGAACAAAAACAAGGGAACAATGATGAGAGATTTCGTCGACGGTACAGCGTTCAACAATGAACAAGGGAACCGTGCCCGCAAATTGTTTGCCGCGGTCGTGTTGGCTGCGCTGGATGATGCGATTGCTGACGACAAGAAATATGGCAATGGCCCCGAACAGATCGCCCGGTGGGCGCGTTCGCGCGATGGTCGCGAGGTGCTGTCATGCGCCGGGATCGACCCGAACGAACGTGTTGTGTCCGGCCTGATGGAATTTGTTGGCAAAGGTGTACGTACATCTGTGGCGCTATCGCGTGAAGAAAGCGAGCGTCGCAATGCTGCTGAACAGGAAGCGCGCGCCGCTTAACCTGTCACAGCCTGTTGGTTTCAAAAAAATGCGGTCCAAGTGGGCCGCATTTTTTGGTTCAGTTACCCGCAAACATGATGGCGAATATGATGAAAGGGGCAAATTCCGTCAGCCCCAAAACGGCAATCAGAACACGCATACCTACCCCTTCGAACCGGCGCCACAAGACCGCGCAACATAACAGCGACGCCGCGACCTCTAGCGGGCCAATCATATTGCCAAAATGCCGGGGGTCCCAATAACTGACCGGACTTTGAAATATCCAGTTGGTGAACGGCCAGAAATGCGCACGCCCGTCGTCATGGTGAAACAGGAAATCCAGCCCCAGATGCAGCATCGCCGCGCCGCATAACGCAATTACAACCGGTGCGCGAAACATTAGGCCATAGGCCAGCCCCATGCCCCACAGGATCATGGAATTATCGATCCGGAATATACTTTGCCACGCGTCCGAAAAGTAAAGCCGCCCGAACACCACATCAGGTGACGTGCCCAGCACTTGCAAATGCCAGCCCGCCATCAGGTATAGCGACAGATCGGGGATGAGCGCGCCAGCCAGTGAGGCGGCCGTGATCTTGGCTTGTCCGGGTTTGGCAAAGGCGGTCAGGCCGAAAATCAGATGCGCCGGTGTGTTCATGCTCTTCCCCCGCGCCGCTCGCGCCCCTATGAACCTAGACGACGGAGGCGCGATGACCAGAGCAATCATGATACAAGGGGCCGGCTCGAACGTTGGCAAGTCCTTGCTTGTGGCCGGGATCGCGCGGGCCTGCGTCAAGCGCGGGATGCGCGTGGCCCCGTTCAAACCCCAGAACATGTCCAACAATGCCGCCGTCACAGCGGACGGAGGAGAGATCGGGCGAGCCCAGGCCCTGCAGGCCATGTCGTGTGGGCTGGAACCGCTGATCGACATGAACCCCGTCCTGCTGAAGCCGGAAACGGATACCGGGGCGCAGGTTATCGTTCACGGCCAACGCTTTGCCACCATGAAAGCCCGCGATTATGGCAAGCAGAAATCACAGTTGCTGCCCGCCGTACTGGAAAGCTTTCACCGCATCGCAAAGGGTCGCGATCTGGTCATTGTCGAAGGTGCCGGTAGCCCGGCAGAGGTCAATCTGCGCGCCGGTGATATTGCCAATATGGGCTTTGCCGCCGCCGCCAACGTGCCAGTGGTTCTGATCGGCGATATCGACCGGGGCGGCGTGATCGCCCAACTGGTCGGGACGCACGCCGTTCTCCCTCCCGATGACCGGGCACTGATCAAAGGATTTGCAATCAACAAGTTCCGGGGTGACCCGACGCTGTTTTCCGATGGCATGGATATCATCGTTGAACAGACCGGTTGGGCCCCTTTGGGGATCGTGCCGTGGTTTGCCGATGGGTGGAAACTGCCCGCCGAGGATGTAATGGATGTGACCAGCCGGAAAGGCGGCAGCATCAAGGTCGCCGTCACCCGCCTGAACAGGATCGCCAATTTCGATGATCTTGATCCGTTATCCACCACACCCGGCATCAGCGTCGAGGTGATCGAGGCTGGTCGCCCCCTGCCGGGCGACGCCGATCTGGTGATTATTCCCGGATCAAAATCCACCATTGCGGATCTGGCCCATTTTCGGGCGCAAGGATGGGATGTCGACCTTGCCGCCCATGTCCGGCGAGGCGGGCATGTCTTGGGCATTTGCGGTGGTTATCAGATGCTCGGGCAGGACATCATCGACGAGGACGGCATCGAAGGACCGCCATCAAAGGTCAGCGGCCTGGGCCTGTTGAATGTGCGCACCGTGATGAAACCCGAAAAACGCCTAGCACGCTCGACCGCAACCTACCTGCCAACAGGTGACACAGTCTCGGGTTACGAGATTCATATCGGGGACACGGCCGGACCCGACTGCGATCGTCACTGGCTGTCGCTTGAGGGACGCGGTGAAGGTGCTGCGTCCCGCGATGGTCGCGTTCTGGGATGCTACCTGCATGGCCTGTTTTCAGAAGATGCGTTCCGAACCGCCTTTTTCGAAAAACTGGGTAGGCCGGTCGCCAGCCATGATTATCAGGCTGGTGTTGATGCCACGCTGGACGCACTTGCCGGGCATCTGGAAACACACCTGAATATCGACGAACTGATTGGGCTTGCCGGCGATATCTAACGAATGTCGCGGGTTGCCAAAATCTGATTGATCTCGCGACGGACCAGTTTGCGCACGTTTCGGGTAATCCGTTCACCGGTTTCCCCGCTCAATTCCTCGCGCACGATCTGCGCGATCATATCGCGCAGAATGTCCTGATCAATTGTGGCTGAAGGGTCCAGAAAATCGCTGAGCCCGCCGCTGAACTCGGTCTCCGGTTCCGCGCTGGCAGGCTCTTGAGATTCGGCCGTGTCTGCCTCCGGCTCCGCACTGTCTGATATCTCATCTACTTCCGACTCTGCCTCCGCCTCCGGGGTCGCAAACGCGCTGACCGCCCAGGCCGCTTCGTCGAATGTTTCACCCTCATCAGGTTCCCAGTCATCGGGCTGGGTTGTCACCGCCGCCTCAAGCTCCGCGATCGTCGCTTCCAGCCCTTCCAGCTCTGTCCGGTTGCCGGGATCAAGCATAAGAACATTGTCTGCATCAGCCGCGCCTTTTGGTTCGGCGGTTTCCACCTCGTCCACACGCAATGCCGGGGTCAGGATCAGGCGCTCAGACGACGCCTCTTTGACACTGTCTGCATCATCATCGCGCAACACCTTTCCTTCACCCTTGGTGACCAGCTTGCGCACCGAGGACATGACCTCATCAATTTCGTCTGAATTCGCAGAGTTCGACATCGTTCATCCTGATGTATCGCCCGCCCTCAAGGATATTAACCGAATACCCATGGTCAAACAACCGGCGCAATTTCCCGATCGGCGAGAATCCGACCTTTTGCCAGTGGGTACCTAAGATCAGTCGCCGATGGCGCGCAGAACACGATCTAATGCCTGTCCTTGCGGGGAAATGGCAACAGGTGCCTGCTTGGCCAGATTATAGTATTCCGATGGATCATATTGCTGCACGGGCAGGTTCAAATGGGCCGCATTCAGCAGGCCCATGGCAGCCAGAACCTGGTAAGATGCAATCACCTCGTCCGCCTGCGCCGAAATCGAATTGGCCTGCGCATCCAGCAATTCCTGTTCTGCGTTCAGCACATCAAGGGTCGTCCGCGAGCCCAGTGTGGCCTCTTCCCGGACACCCTGAAAGGCAACGCGCGCCGCCCTGATCTGTTCGTCCGATGCAACACGCGACGCACGGGCCACAAGCAGGAACGAATAGGCGTTGCCGACTTCCTGCTGAATTTGCTCAACGGTCACATACAGCCCGGCGCGGGTGGCATCACGGCGCGACATGAATTGGCGGACCTGGCTGGACAGGCGGCCACCATTGTAGATTGGGCCGGTCGCCTGAATGCCGATCTGGCGGGAATCGTCTCCGTCGGGGTCGGTTGCCACAAATCCTTCAAGCGTGATATTGGGGCTCAATGCGGCCTCTGCCCGGCGGATGTTCAATTCTGCCGCACTTACCGCATGCTGGGCCTCCAGAATGCTGGGGTGGTTGCGCACAGCAAAGCTTTTGGCTTCTTCAATCCCGCGGGACACAGGCGCTGGTGACACCGGTCGTGGCTGTTGCGGGGCACGTCCTACCGCAGCCCGAAATTCCTCGATCGACCGGGCCAATGTTCCTTGCGCAGCGGCCAACAGGCTCCGCGCTGAGGCCAAACGTGCCTCTGCAAGCGCGACATCGGTGCGGGTCACTTCACCCACCTCAAACCGATCCTCTGCAGCACGCAACTCCTCGGTAATGAGGCGAACATTGTTCTGACGCAGTGATACAAATTCGCTGTCGCGACGCACGCTCATATAAGCCTGCACGGCACGCAAAAGCACGCTCTGCTCAACCGAACGCAGCGATTGACGGGTGCCAAGGATCGTTTCTTTCTGGGACTCAACAGCCAGCTGGTTCGCGCCGCCGTCATAAAGTGTCAGCGATCCGGTGATGCGGGCCGAGGCCTGCAGGAGGTCTGCGCCCGGGGTATTCGGCCGGGTGTTCGTGGCATTAAATGACCAGCCGATCACTGGCAGGGTAGACGCGACAGATTGGGCAAGATCCTCATCTGCGGCGCGCAGCAACGCGCGGTTCTGCTCCAAAAGGCCAGAATTATTGTAAGCAGCGGTCAGCGCATCAGCGAGGGTTTCCGCCTTGGCCATACCCGCGATACCCACCGACACCAAGACGGCCAAAGCAGTCAGTTTTACCTGTTTAATCATTGCGCTGCGCCTCAATGTTATCATTTTTTTCCAAGTGATACCGCATCTGACGCCCCGCACCAATGCTAAAGTGTGAAGGCCGCCGGCTTGTGGAAGCCGGGCAACACAGGCGCACCGGCATTAAAGGCGAAGCGCCAATTCACCTGACCATCGATTTTGTGCCCAATACGCACGACACCAAGCGCATCTTCGGCAAAGACACAGGCAATGCGCCCACCTTCGCGCAGCTGTTCTAGCAATGCCTCGGGCACCTCTTCCACGGCACCCTGCACGAGGACGATATCATAAGGACCCGACTTTGCCGATCCGTCCGTCAAAGCGCCTGTCATGACCGCGGCATTGTCCACGCCATGTTCCGACAGCAGGCTTTGCGCCTCTTCTGCGCGCGCCTCATCATCTTCAAGCCCGATAACAAATTCGGACATCCGGGCCAGGATCGCCGTGGAGTAGCCTAGGCCAC
Organism: Yoonia sp. SDW83-1; assembly: GCF_046762885.1. Taxonomy (NCBI): domain Bacteria; kingdom Pseudomonadati; phylum Pseudomonadota; class Alphaproteobacteria; order Rhodobacterales; family Paracoccaceae; genus Yoonia; species Yoonia sp. SDW83-1. Next base: position 20,497 of record NZ_JBKQXO010000027.1, on the reverse strand, counting down.
AACCCACATCCAGAACAACGTGATGACGCTGAATATCCAGCGCATCCAGCATCTTGGCCAGCGTCCGCGGCTCCAGCAGGGTGCGGCCCCCGCCAATATCAAGGTTTTCACCGACATAGGCGGCTTCGCGCAGGTTGGCCGGAACAAAAACCTCGCGCGGGACGGCCAGCATGGCGTCGATGATGGGAAATTTGGTCACATCAGAGGGCCGGACTTGCGTATCAACCATCATCGTGCGGCGGGCTGCATAGTTGCTCACGGGACTAAACTCTTTCGTTCAGAAGTTTCGTGCGTTCATGCCACAGAAGCCGCGCTGCAGCAACGGTAGATCGGCGGCTCGCGATCTCTTGCGCAAGTCCAAACCATGGTATATCTGCCAGCACGGCGGCGAGTTGGCGGAGTGGTGACGCAGCGGATTGCAAATCCGTGTACACCGGTTCGATTCCGGTACTCGCCTCCAATAAAATCAATGGGTTACGAATTTTTCTACTCATTGGATATCACCTCTGGTATCAGTTTCACGTTCTGTGCCTGTTCTGTTCGGGTCTACTTGCGCTTTGCCGCTGCCTGCCGCGCCCGCATGATTTGCCGCGCTTCCCCCGCATATTTGATGATCATCGCCTTTGACGTATGGCGGCTGTAGCTGGCGATTTCGTCGTCTGTGCAGCCCGCCCATGCCAATTCCATGACGCCGCGATGACGCAGCGCGTGCTGATCATAGGCCATTAGGTCTAAACGCTTGCGCTCTCGAACCATGACACGCGCCATAGCGTGATAGTCCATCTTCGACCCATCAGCGCGCGTCAGGATGTGGCGCGATGGATGGGGCGCGAACCCCAGATCGGCCTTCGCTCCGTCCAGCGCCGCTTTGAGCGCAATCGTACAAGGCAGGGAAAGGGCTGTGTCAGTCTTGTTCTGGCGCAACTTGAGGGTGTCGTCATCTAATTCTCCTCGATCTTGATGCAGGTCACTGACCTGCCGCCCAGCGTGCAGGTTCTCAGGCGCGTCTTGGCCGGGTCCAGCACCAGCCAGGTCCCGTCCTCCCTGTCGATCCGCGTCAGGCCCAGTTCGGTCATCTCTGAGCTGGCCAGCATCAGCGTCCAAAGCAAGCTCACGCCCATCATCGAGACGATCCCTGCCAAGAACGTCCCCGTGATCAGCCAGGGCGAGATCGTCAGCCAGCTCTTGTTCTGTCGCAGAAAGCTGCGGGTATCGGTCTCGATTGTACGCTGCGCGTTGGTCGCAATGCTGTTCAAATCGGTCCTGAAGCTCTCTAGCTGGGATGCCATCGAGGCGGCGTAGTCCTGCCGGATCGTGTCCAGCTCCGCGTTCAACTTCTCGCTCAGCCGGGTCGGCTTGCCAGTCTTCATGGAATATTTCTCCTTTCAAACGCCAGCGTTCGCCGGTGTCGGGGTCTTGGGCTGTTAGGTATGCTTTTCCTGCGCGGGGAATGTCGAAGCCTGCATCAGTGAGGGCGTCGAGCATGCTGCCAACCGCTGTGCGCTTGGGTTGCACTGGCACGTTTCCTTGTTGTGGAAATCTGCTCGGCAGATCAATTGTGGGCGTCACATAGTCAGGTCCAACTGCGCCGCAAGACATCAGAAAACAAAGCGGGACGAAGGCAAATGATTTCATTTTTCGAAATCCTTCAGCTGATGGCGCGACGGCGACCCAGAACCGGCATCAGCAATACAGCCGCGATGTAGCGGGCCGCCGCGAGATACGCGGGCACCAGGAACAACACGAAGAGTGATCCAATCAGGATACCCGCGCCCAATGAAATCGCCGTAGGGATAAGGAACTGCGCCTGAATACTGGTTTCCAGGACAAGAGGTGTCACACCCAGGAATGTGGTCAGCGTTGTCAGAAATATCGGACGGAACCGAGAGACAACCGCCCCGACGACAGCAGAACTCCAATCCTGGCCATCTTCCACATTTCGGTCCGCAGTCGTGATCAGCAACAAGGCGCTGTTGATCACGATGCCGGACAAGCCAACGACGCCGAAGATGGACAAAAGCGTCAGGTCGAGCCCAAGAACCGCATGACCAATCAGCGCGCCCATGAAACCGAACGGGATCGTCAGCAGGATGAGTATTGGGTTGATGTAAGATCGCAGCGCCAATGTCAGCAATGCGAATATGGCGAAAAGTGCGAGGCCAAAGTTCACCGCCAGCGATGGGCCGAAATCGTCCTGTTCTTCTGCCTCGCCTGACAGTTCCATCGTCACATCCGGGTAGCGTTCCTGTATCTCCGGCAGCACCTGCTCCTGCAGCATGCGGATTTCCGCGCCGCCGGTGGTGATGGTTTCATCTACATCGGCAAGAATGGTTGTGATGCGGCGCGCATCAACCCGTGAAATCGTGCTTGGCGCGTTCGACAGCGTAAATGACCCAAGAGAGCTGATTGGAACGAGTTGGCTTTCAATGCGCACGCGGTAATCGGCGAGGTCGTTCAGATCGGTGCGCTCGCTTTCGGGAAGGCGGACGCGCACATCAATTTCTTCTTCATTCCGTTGCAGCGTCGTCACCAATTCCCCGAACACTGCAGAGCGTATCTCGCGTGCGACATCATTGACCGTGACACCCAGCGATTTTGCATTCTCGGTCGGAATGAAGACAGCCTCTTGCGATGTTGTTGCCTCTGAGTCTCGCAATGACAGAATGCCCTGCCGGGCCGCTAACGCGTCCTTGATCTGATTGACGGCAAAGACGCGCGCGTCATCGCTTTTGCTGCCAACCTGCAGTGCGATATCCGCGCCGATGGGGACGACGGACGATGAAAACGTCAGCTGCACGATCCCCGGGATATCGGCGGTTTCTTCGCGCCATAGCCGTTCAAAGACCGCGGCACTGAAACTGCGCTGTTCTGCGGGCATGATCTTGGCTTCGATTGTCGCGGTATCTGTTGACCCCGTGCCAACGCCGCCCGGGTCACCAGCAGCGAGCGCATAACCGATAGCGATGACGGTTGCCTGCAAAACATCGTCAGATGCAAGGGCCTGATCATCGGCGATCCTGGTCGCGACACGCCTGGCTGCCGCAGCCACCGCTTGCGCGCGAACCGTGGTTTCGACCTCTGACACGCCCTCAGGCATCTCTAGTGTGCCGACAACGTAGTCGCCTTCAATGTCGGGGAAGAAGACGAATTTAACCTGCCCACCTGACAGCAGGCTCAACGAGGCGAAGAACAAACCAAAGCTGGTCAATATGACGAACAATGGCTGCCGCACGGCAAATTGGGCGGCGCGCCGGACAAGCGTGCGCCCGACATAATCAAGGCTGCCACCAATCAGCTTGCGCAGCAGACCCAGTAAACGAAACGGCGACCAACGCCGGACTGGGCGGTCTGAAATGCTTGCCAAATGATGGGGCAGAATGAACAAGCTGTCGATCAGGGAAAAGAACAGAACCAGCAAAACAACCGAAGCGACCGGGGCAATGAAGGAGCCCGATGTTCCGGGCAGCAGTAGGAGGGGGACGAACGCACACATGGTGGTCGCTACCGCAAAGAACACCGGACCCGCCACACGCAGGACGCCCTCTTGCGCCGCTTTCAGGGGGGCATCACCTGATTGCCGTCGAGAAAAGGTATTTTCACCCACGACGATTGCATCGTCCACGACGACACCCAGCGCCAATATGAACCCAAAGAGTGACAGCTGATTGATGGTGACGCCAAAGACCGCCATCAGCGAAAACGAAGCGATAAAGGCGGTCGCAATTCCGATGACAACCCAGAAAGCGACCCTGACCTCGAGCGTGACCGCCAACAACACAAGGATAAGAACAAAGCCGACAATCGCATTTGCGGACAACAGATCGATGCGACCGTTCAGAAGCTCAGCTTCGTTTCGCCATTCGATCACGTCCACGGTTTCCGGCAGGCGCGGTTTCAAACGCGTGTTTAGGTAATCTTGGGTCGCCTCAACAAGCTCCAGGATTTGTTGGTCACCTTCGCGATTGATCGAAAGAAAGACCGCCGGATCACCGTTCAATGTCGATACGATGCCACTATCCGCAAGGCCATCCTGAACTTTGGCAATGTCGCTCAAGGTCAGGACTGCACCATCGGCCGAACTTACAATGGGAAGCGCGCCAAACTCTGTGCCTGTTTGTGCCTTCCCTTCCGTTCTCAATTGAAGCCTTTCGCGATCTGACAAGAGCGTGCCACCGGACAGGTTCAGACTTTCATTTGTGATCCGTGCGGCCAGATCGCGCAGGCCGGTGCCATAGGCATCCAGCGTTCTTTGAGACAACAGGATATCAATCTGATCCTCGGGCGCACCTGACATGTCGACACTTGTGATGTTTGGAAAGGCGAGCAGTTCCTCGCGAATTTCAAACGCGAGATCCTTGATATCTGTCACCGGAAGTTGACCGGTAACGACCAGTTGGATCGCCAGTTCCGGTGCCTCCGCCTCAACCACAATCGGGGATTCCGATCCGGACGGAAACACGGTGATTTCCCCCAAGGCGGCCTTCACATCATCAAGGACCACCCGAGGTTCTGCGCCACGTTCCAGCGACAGCGTCACGCTCGCGTTGCCTGTCACAGCTTCCGCCGAAACGCGGCGAATACCATCTATCGCGCGCACTTTGCCCTCAATGGGGACGATGATCGTATCGGCGACCTCTTGCGGGGTTGCGCCGGGATACGCGACCGATACCTGAATGGCGCCAAGGTCGATCTTGGGGAAATTCTTGACCGTGATCGAAAAGAGGCTCGACAGACCTGCAAGGATCAATCCGATCATGAGGAGATTGGAAAAGACAGGATTTGATGCGGCGGCGCGAATGAGGCCTCTCATTGGTCAGCACTTTCACCAAGTGCGGCTTGCGCACCTTCCGAGGACACGCGCACTTTCAACCCTTCGATTGCATTTGGCAGGCGCGTTGTCACCACGACCATCCCAACCTCAACCGACCCTGACCGCAGGATCATGCGATCACCCGCGCGCCGATCCAGCACGGCCGGTATCTGCGTGAGCGCACCATCTACGACGCCCCAAATGCGATCACCGGTTTGAACGGCGGCCACCGGCACCGACAGCAACCTGTCTGAATTGCCCGGCAATGGAATGGAGACATCAAAAAGGGAATTGATCCGAAAGACCCCACCCCTTGTGTCAAAAGGTTGGCTGACCGTGACCAGCACGCCCGTTGTTTGTGTGGCCGCTTCGTTCGTCAATGCGATCCGACTAATGACCCCTGGCTTTTGCACGCCAGACCCATCCGTCGCAGTGACCGTGACCCGCCGGCCGATAAGATCTTCACCTTGCTCGACGGCGTAAAGCTGCTCGGCATTCAGCCGCACCAACAGTTCCGCTTCATCAGCGGCCACCAACCTGCCCACTTCAGTTCCAGGTTGCAGGAACTGGCCAAGCGACAAGGTTTCTTGCGCGACAACAGCGTCGAAAGGGGCCGTGATGGTCGCTTGCCGTTGCGCCAGCTCTGCCGACAAAAGGGCGGCATTGCGTTGCTTCAATTGCGCCTCTGCGGCTGCGAGGTTCGCTGTCGTGGTCGCAAGTGCTGCCTGAGACGAGATGTTTCGTTCGGCAAGTGTGCTGATACGCGTCAGTTCTTTCTCAAGGCGCTCGCGCTCAGCCTCAGCAGCTGAGATATCGGCCTCTGCCCTGATGACGTCCGTTTCAAGCCGCGTAGCATCCAATTCAAAAATGCGTTCGCCACGCTGCAGCCGCTGGCCCAGTTGAAACCTCTCGTTGATCCATATGACGCGGCCGGCCAACTCTGTTGTCACGGGTACTTCCGACGATGCCTTCAAAAGCGCGGTTTGATTGACACTAGCCTCGACATCGGCACGCTCGACAAGGGCCACTTCCACGACCGGCAAGCGCTGGGGGAGAGCTTCGGCGACGTTTGTCGCAGTGCCTGGCTGCGAAAACAGCAGATAACCGCCGTATAAAGCAGCAACGCCGACTGCGGCCAAAATCAAGTCAAGTATACGCATATTTCCACCTCATCTGTGCGCGAAACCTTACGCGTCGTTTTGAGCCTGAACACAGGGCGAGGGCGAAAACGCTTCGAATTCGAAAGAGGATGGTCGAAATTCAAATGGTCAGGTCGCAACAAGCTTTGTGTGCACCACAAGTTGCGGTATGTCCTGTATCAATGGATACATTCGCCGACTTCTATCAAAACTCGGAATATGCTTCGTTCGAGCAAGACGTGCGACGTGGCGGCACATTTGGGCTTACCTTTTTGGACGTTAAGCAGGGTGCCATCGAGACGGCAGACCCGGCCATCCCCGAGGTTCCGTTTGTCACCACGATGAACAAGCATGACGCGTTCCAATATGACTTTGGCGATGGTTGGAAAACACACAGTTATGCGCAAGGCGTCGTTGACATACAGCCCCCCAACCAGGAATGCCGGTTCCGATTGCCCGATCTTCACCTGCGCATCGCCTTTGCCCCCGAACAACAGCTTCGCGTGCTGCTCGATGAACGGGGGATGTCACTGACGGCCCTCGAAGGCTTTTCCGGCCAGTTTCGGTCATCGGCCATGGCTTTTGCGCTGATCCAAGACATGTGGCGTCTTTCTTTGTATGACGATCCGGCCACAAACCTGATGATCGACGGGCTCTGGTTGAGCTTGGTGTCCAAATTGCTGGCGGATACCGACAAGAGACTTGGACTTGCGCCAGCCTCCGCAATCGGTGACGCGCGATTGGGACGGGTCGTTGAGTATATAGAAGAACATCTGTCCGAACCGTTATGTGTCGGAAACCTCGCCGCCGTCGCCTGTATGAGCACAACGCAGTTCAGCCGAAGCTTCAAAAGCGCGCTGGGGCAAACACCGGCAAAGTACGTCACGCTGCGCCGCTGCCGAAAGGCTGAGGAGCTGTTGCGAAAGACGAAATTGCCAGTCACGGCGGTCGCGGCCATCTGCGGCTTTCGGAACGTGAACTATTTCTGGACAGTCTTCAAACGCGAAACAGGTCGAACCCCTGCCGAGACAAGGCAACATTAAAGATGGCTGGAGTCGCGGCTTACCTGAAATGCTGCAACCTTCTTAGAGGCCCTTCTGCACCCTAAAAGTGACATCTGATCCAATTGATTGGGCCAACATTGACCTTCTGATTGATCGAAGATGCGATTGCCGGACGGAATCGACGAATAGAACGGCTCATTAGCTCTATCTTTTACGGCGAATATCCACTTCGGCATCCTGGCCGCGCGCCTTTGCGTAAGCAGTGAATGTTGGGACTCTGCCCATTCTGTTGAAATATAAAGTGTTGCTGGCGCAGAAAATCGCCCGTTCAGAAAGACGCCGGCGCCTTTCTGATCAGGCGTTGCCCGGTTGCTACGGTGCAGGAAAGATTCTGGCTAGGTTGCGGAGGTTTGGATGAGCCCAGAGGCTGCCAGCGGCCGGTATTCCGCCGCCACCGTGGCCAATGGATCGTATGCGAACTGACAGGCGGGATCACGGATGTTCCAGCATCGGTGCGGGATGATGAGATCACGGTGCAGCTGCTCGGCAAGGTCGCCATGAGGACCAATCAGGCAGAACCCGGTTCCCGTCCGTGGGTACTGATGCATCAATTGAGGAGTAGCGTTGACTTGCCGGTGCCGGTCATCCCGATGCAGAACACATGCTGCAGGCGATCGAGGCCGGCAATCGCAACGGGCTGTGGGGCTTTCTACCGGTTATGGGCCAGACTAATGACGCTCTGATGTTTGGTGAATATGGGGTCAGTCTGCCGGAGGTGTGCGACCTGCGATAGCAGTCGGAATATCACCTGAAATGTTAGGATGACTGCTTCGTGGCAGCCACGTGATGCGGCATGATAGCCACAGAACAGTTCAACTCCATGACTCGCTGCCTCAGTACCATACTTTTTGGGCTAGGGAACACGCTGCCTGTCTCGTAGCTGTATGTTGGGCCGCCGCATCGATACCAGCTTGTAAGAGCTTCATCACGAAAGCTCAATGTTATTGAAAGACGGCCATCGGTGCCAATGTTATGCGGCAGGCATGGCATGCATGCCAACCACACCGGCGTCCCGCCAAATATGCCACAGAAATGGACGGGGCCTGCCTCTATGAGTACCACCGCAATCTACGCCAATGCTTGCCGTGCGGAATATCTGGAGATTGCGGATCGGATGCGGCGCGAGTAGTGGGCAGATTGTCGCAGGGAATCAAACAGTGTTCTGAAAATACCGATCAATAACTAATTACAATAAATTCAATACTATACGACAATAATGGTGCCCGCGGCCGGACTCGAACCGGCACGGCCATACGGCCAAGAGATTTTAAGTCTCCAGTGTCTACCATTCCACCACGCGGGCACACGTCCTTCCTAAGATGCCAAATGCCGCTGGGCAAGATGTGATCAGATGTCTTGGCCCATAGGTTCCACCAACAATGACCGCTCCTGAAGCCATGGGTTCATTTCAATCGCTGCACGCAACGCCTCTTGCGCCTCCTCATGGCGCCCCAGACCCATCAGCGTCAGCCCCTTGCCGGACAGGGCCGCGATATGGGTGGGGTTGATCTGGAGCGCGCGTTCAAGATCACCCAGTGCCGCGTCGAAATCGTATCGCAGATAGCTGGCAAAGGCGCGCTGATTGTAACCCTCGGCATAGTCGGGGCAGTATTCCACCAGACGGTCCAGGGTCTCACGCGCGCCCAGAAAATCGCGGTTCGATCGTTTGCGCATCCCTTCGTCCAGCAGCGCCTGCGCCTGTGCGTCGGGGGCGTCCGTCCATAACGTCCAAAGCTCTTGGGTCAAAACACGGGCGTCGCCTTCGCCACGCGCGGCCTGCAAACCGACGACAATTTCGGCCAGTCTGACACTGTGGTCAGGGGCTGGCGGACAGATCTCTGCGAAAACAGGCGGGGCAATCAGGCAAAGCGGCAGCATCCATTTCATGCCTCACTATCTGCGGCACGCGCCACTTGGGTCAAGTCAAGAGGGCGTGGTTGGGGGAATTGGTGACAGCCCTTCTTCCTTGATGGCCTGCATCGCCACATAGGTTGATGTATTCGCCACATGTGGCAACGTCGAAATTCTCTCTGCCAAAACAGCGCGGTAGCCCGTCATACCGGACGTGCGCACCTTCAAAAGGTAGTCAAACGCACCGGCGATCAGATGGCACTGTTCGACCTCCGGCACTCGCATGACCGCTGTGGCAAACGCCGCCAGTGCGGCCTCGCGCGTATCCGATAATTTCACCTCAACAAAGGCAATATGATCACGGCCCAGCCGGATTGGGTCGCACAAGGCGCGATAGCCCCGGATCACGCCGCTTTCCTCGAGCCGTTTCAGCCGCGCCTGCGTGGGCGATTTGGACAGTCCGATCCTTCTGGCCAGTTCCGTGACACTGATACGCCCCTCCACCGACAATACGTTGAGAATCTTGCGATCAAATGTGTCCAAATCGGAAAGCGTTTCGGCCATGTCTTTGCCCGTTCTTTAGATCAATCGGCTGCACTTTGCTTTAATACGAGGCGAAACGACTGCAATCAAGAGGGTATGATGGGCCATCAACGAAAGGATGCCGCCATGCCGCGCGATGATACCAGCAATTTGCCCGACCAGATTGATCAGGCCATGTATAGTGATGAGGCCGTTGCGGTTGCCGCATTGGCGAAAATGGCGTCCCTGTCGGATGATGATCGCGACCGCATCAGCGCCCGCGCGGCCGATCTGGTACGCCAGATCCGCTCCAGCGCCGAACCGGGCCTGATGGAGGTGTTTCTGGCAGAATACGGTCTGTCCACCGATGAAGGCATCGCGCTGATGTGTCTGGCCGAGGCGCTGCTGCGCGTACCCGATGCCGACACGATGGACGAATTGATCGAGGACAAGATCGCGCCATCCGACTGGGGCAAGCATCTGGGCCATTCCGCGTCGTCGCTGGTCAATGCCTCGACCTGGGCGCTGATGCTGACAGGCCGCGTTCTGGATGACGAAAAGCCCGGTATCACGCGCCATCTGCGCAGTGCTGTCAAACGGCTGGGTGAACCGGTGATCCGCACCGCTGTCGCCCGCGCCATGCGGGAAATGGGCCGCCAGTTTGTCCTGGGCGAAACGATCCAGAAGGCCATGAAACGCGCCGAGGGGATGCAGGCCAAAGGGTTCACCTATAGCTATGACATGCTGGGCGAAGCTGCCCGCACCGATGCAGACGCGCGCGGCTACCACCTGTCCTATTCCCGCGCCATCAGCGCCATCGCCGAACACTGCACCCATGACAGCGTCGCCGAAAACCCCGGTATTTCGGTCAAACTCTCAGCCTTGCATGCCCGCTATGAGGAAGCACAACGGGCAAGGGTCATGAATGAGCTGGTGCCGCGCGTTCGTTCGCTTGCGCTGCTCGCGAAATCCGCCGGTATGGGGTTCAACATCGACGCTGAGGAAGCAGACCGTCTTTCACTCTCTCTTGACGTGATCGAAGCGGTACTTTCCGAATCGGCTCTCGCCGGATGGGACGGGTTCGGCATCGTCGTTCAGGCTTATGGGCAGCGCGCGCCACTGGTCATTGATCACCTGCATGATCTGGCCACGCGGCTGGATCGCAAGATCATGGTCCGGCTTGTCAAAGGCGCCTATTGGGACGCCGAGATCAAGCGCGCGCAGGTCCAGGGCATCAACGGCTTCCCTGTCTTTACGGCCAAACAGCACACCGATATCAGCTACATCGCCAATGCCCGCAAACTGCTTGGGCTGACCGACCGTATTTACCCGCAATTCGCCACGCACAACGCCCATACGGTTGCCGCCGTACTGGATATGGCCAATGCCATGGACCGCAGCGCACAGGATTTCGAATTCCAGCGCCTGCATGGCATGGGCGAGACATTGCACACCATGATCCTGCAATCCGAAAAGACGCGGTGCCGCATCTACGCGCCCGTTGGTGCGCATGAGGACCTGTTGGCTTATCTTGTCCGGCGCCTGCTGGAAAACGGAGCCAATTCCAGCTTCGTCAACCAGATCGTGGATGAGGATGTTCCACCCGAGGTCGTCGCCGCCTGCCCGTTTGATGACATCGGACACGGGCCCGATCTGCCCAAGGGGCCTGACATTTTTCGGCCGGAACGGATCAATTCAAAAGGCTGGGACCTGACCCACACACCGACGCTCCAACAGATCGACGAAGGCAGGGGCCCGTTCCTCACGCATAGCTGGAACGGAACCCCGTTGCTGGCAGGCGACCTCAGCGACGGGCCAACCCATGATGTGATCAACCCGGCCAGACCAGATGACACGGTTGGCACAGCCCAAACGGCAACACCGACGGATATTGCGACAGCTTTGCAGGTCGCCATGCCCTGGCAATCTGACGTCGCAACACGGGCTGCTGTGCTCAACGCAGCAGCTGATGCGTATGAAGCAAACGCCGCCGAGCTATTCACCATCCTGTCGCGCGAGGCAGGCAAGGGGATGCCCGATGCGGTCGCCGAATTGCGCGAGGCTGTCGATTTCCTGCGTTACTACGCAGCTCAGGCGAAAGAGGGCGCATCCCCGCGCGGCATCTGGACCTGCATCAGCCCATGGAACTTTCCACTTGCCATCTTCACCGGACAGATCGCTGCGGCGCTAGCCGCGGGCAATGCGGTTCTGGCCAAACCGGCAGAACAGACACCCCTGATCGCCACCCGTGCCGTCGCGCTGTTGCATGCCGCAGGCGTCCCAACATCCGCCCTGCAACTGCTGCCCGGCGGGGGTGATGTCGGGGCCGCCCTGACCGCTGATGCGCGCATCAATGGTGTGGCCTTCACCGGGTCAACCGCCACGGCCCTGAAAATCCGGGCCAGCATGGCCGCCAATTGCGCACCGGGCACCCCGCTGATCGCCGAAACCGGCGGGCTGAACGCGATGATCGTGGACAGTACGGCCCTGCCGGAACATGCCGTGCGCGATATCATCAACGGGGCGTTCCGCTCTGCGGGGCAGCGTTGTTCGGCGCTGCGTTGCCTTTACGTACAGGAAGACATCGCCGACAAACTGTTGAAAATGCTCAAGGGGGCGATGGATGAACTGACCGTGGGCGACCCGTGGCATCTGTCCACTGACCTCGGCCCGGTGATTGACGGCGCAGCACACAAGACCATCGCCGATCACATCGCCACAGCCCGGTCTGACGGACGGATCATCCACCAGATCAAGGCGCCAACCGACGGTCATTTCATTGCGCCAACGGCGATCCGGATCAGCGGTATTGCCGATATGACACGGGAAATCTTTGGCCCGGTCCTGCATGTAGCAACGTTCAAATCGCACCAGCTTGATGACGTGATCAATGCGATCAACGCCACCGGCTATGGGCTGACCTTTGGGTTGCACACCCGGATTGATGATCGGGTGCAATCGGTTGTCGAACGGATCGAGGCCGGCAATATCTACGTCAACCGCGACCAGATCGGCGCGGTTGTGGGCAGCCAACCCTTTGGCGGTGAGGGACTTTCCGGGACCGGGCCAAAGGCTGGCGGCCCGCATTATCTGCCGCGCTTCACCGCCCACCCGGCACCTGAGGCATCAGGTTTTTGGGCCAGTGCCGCCAATCTCAAATCACTGCAGAAACGCCTTGCGGACACCAAGGTGACCAACCATCAGCCGCCGACCGACCTGCCCGGCCCCACGGGCGAATCCAACCGTCACAGCGCACACCCGCGCGGGCCGATCCTGTGCATGGGACCCGGTGCCGAAGCGGCACAGGATCAGATCGCCGCGGTCACCGCTCTTGGCGGGATCGGCATCAGCCCCGAGGGGGAGGTCAGGCCGGATGACCTGAAAACACTTGCACCCTTGGGCGGCGTGATCTGGTGGGGCGATACCGATACTGGGCGGGCGATCGAAACCGCCCTGTCAGGGCGGGATGGCCCAATCATCGCACTGATCACGGGGATCCCCGATGCCGCCCATGTGCTGCATGAACGGCATGTCTGCATCGACACCACAGCAGCAGGTGGCAACGCCGCTCTGCTGGCAGAGGTCGCAAACGCCGGCGCTTGACGCCGCGCGCAGCATCGGTGACGGTCGCGGCATGTTTCCCATCCGCGACCATAACCCATCCGAACGGGTGCCCTATGTCACCTACGCCCTGATCGTGCTGAATGTGGGCGTTTATCTGATCGGCCTGGTGCTCTACCAGACCGATCAGGCGCTCAATCAACTCTATTTCGATTATGCGATGATCCCTCTGCTCTTGTCGCAGGGCGAAAACTATTCATCGCTCGTGACCTCCATCTTTCTGCACGCTGGCATTATGCATCTGGCCGGTAACATGCTGTTTTTGTGGATTTTCGGGGACAATCTGGAAGACAAGATGGGCCATGTCCCGTTTCTCGCCTTCTACCTGCTCTGCGGTGTCGGGGCGAGCTTGGCGCAGTTTGCGACCGAACCCCTGTCGCCGGTGCCCACGGTCGGTGCCTCCGGCGCGATTGCGGGGGTGATGGGCGGATATCTCTTGCTGTTCCCGAAAGCACGGGTCGATGTCTTTCTCTTCTTCGTGGTCTTCTTTCGCATCTTCCCGATCCCGGCCTGGATCATGCTGGGTTTGTGGTTTGCGCTGCAGTTATTCAACGGGTTCAACACCGACGTGTCCGGCGGCGGCGTTGCCTATTGGGCGCATGCAGGCGGGTTTGTCATTGGCGCGATCGCAGCGCTGCCGCTTTGGTTGCGGCTGGGCGGTACAGCATTCTGGGAACGGACAGACGGGCACCCGGACCACCCGGAGGCGCGGTATGGCCGCAGCAGCGTCCCCCGGGTACGGCGGCGCTAGGCCTTACGGATCACCTTGGCAAAGCTTTCAAACACAGGTTCGTTCGCGCAAATCAGATGACCGTCAGCCAGCAGGTCAGCGCCTGGCTGGAGTGGTTCGATAATGCCACCCGCCTCACGGACGATCACGACACCAGCCGCGATGTCCCAGGCATGCAGGCCCCGCTCCCAAAACCCGTCATACCGGCCAGCGGCCACGTAAGCCAAATCAAGGGCGGCTGCCCCGAACCGGCGCACACCCGCGCAGGCGGGCAGGATACGGGCCAGATCCTGCAGGGTTTCGGGCAGATCGGCCCGGCCGGCAAAGGGCAGCCCGGTCGCAAAAATGCTCTCGATCAGCCGGTGGCGGCCCGACACGCGCAGGCGGCTTTCATTCATCCAGGCACCGCCACCTTTTTCGGCATAAAACATCTCATCCTTGGTAGGGTCATAAATCACACCGGCAACCACCTGCCCTTTGTGTTCAAGGGCAATGGATACCGCCCAATGCGGCAGGCCATGCAGGAAATTTGTCGTGCCATCCAGGGGGTCAACGATCCAGCGGCGGGTGGGGTCATCGCCGTCGATCTCGGCGCCTTCCTCACCCAGAAACCCATAGGTCGGGCGGGCACGCATCAGTTCTTCCTTGATCAGCGCCTCTGCGGCCTTGTCGGCCCGGCTGACAAAATCACCCGGTCCCTTGGTGCTGACCTGCAGGTTCTCGACCTCGCCGAAATCCTTGAGCAGCGCGCGGCCGGCCTTGCGGGCGGTCTTCATCATCACATTCAGGTTCGCGCTGCCAGCCATCTTGGTCTCCACTATTCGGACAAGCCGGGCGTATAGGCGCAAGACCGGCGCGGAACAAGGGGCAACACCCTTTTAACCATACACTGCGATGGACGCCGGACTTAACGAGTTATTGGGGGGATTTGGCGATAAGATCGCCAGGAGGTCTCCTAACCAGCATGCGCCGCAACCTGACCGAACAGTTTCTGCACCAGACACAGATCACCGGGCATATCTCTGGCCGTGATGTGTCGAAACGTGTGGCCACGGCGGCGTTGATCGTTTGCGTGTGTATGTATGCAGGCTTTCTTGAACAAGCGCTGATTGCCGGTGTCTGTATTATCGTGCTCGAAATCCTCGCCTATCCGCTGAACAAGCGTGCCGGGCAGTTTGACAAGCCCCTTGGCATGAAAACGGCGGTTGCCGTGTTCCTCGTCAACTGGGGATCAATGCTGCCATTCCTGTCATTTTCCATCATTCTTTCGCAAAGCGACAGTTTGCCCATGGTGCTGGCGGGTTATCTTTGGGCATTTGGGATTTTCGTTCACGTCACCAATACGTTCGGATTGCTCCCCTTCTACAATTGGACGCAGATGACCCCGGCCTTCGCCACGGTGTTTCTGATGCTCTGGATCCTGTCGCAAAACCCTGCATTCGCGGCGACGCAAACGCACTGGCTGGTCGCTGTCGGGCTGATGGTCGTCTACATCGTCAACACCTTCACAACCATGGTCCGTCAGAAAGACACGCATGATGCGCTGACCCGCGCCCGGAAAGAGGCGAACACCAGACTGGCCGAACTGGAACACCTGTCGCGCAACGACAGCCTGACCGACCTGATGAACAGACGCGCGTTCGATGAATTTCTCAACCGGCAGATGACCGATTCAAAATTCAAACGCGGGGTCACCGTATTCCTGATTGATCTGGATGGTTTCAAACCGATCAATGACAGCTACAGCCACAAGGCGGGGGATGCAGTTTTGCGCGCAATCGCAGAAAGGCTGCGCGATCTGGCGCGCAGTTGCGGCGGCAAGGCGGCCCGTCTTGGTGGGGATGAATTTGCGGTCGCGCGCAACGATATCGGCAATATCGACGACGCACTGGCATTCGGCAACCGGATCGCGCAGATCGTCGGCCGACCGATCCCGTTTGAGCAAAAGACACTGACGGTCGGGGCCAGCGTTGGTATTGCCCAGCAGGGGCGCGATATCACGACACCGGCTGACCTGTTGTCTGGCGCCGATCAGGCCATGTATCTGGCCAAGGACGAACCCGACAACAACGCGGTCATTTTCGACAAGGATGCATTTCCGGTGCGCGCAACACTGGAAGATCGCAACATTCTGCTGGCCGCCATGCAGAAGGGCGAAATCATGCCCTATTATCAGCCCAAGGTCTGTATCGAAACTGGGCGCATCATGGGGTTTGAGGCGTTGTCGCGCTGGCAGCATCCGCAACGGGGCCTGCTCTTTCCTGGCAACTTCATCCCGATGATCAATGAACTCGCGCTGCAGGGCGAATTTATGATCCATACTGCCACGCGGGTGCTTGACGATATCGACGCGCTTGTGCGCGATGGGCTGGACCCTGGTCAGGTGTCCATCAACCTGCCCGAGGTGACATTGGCCACCTTGTCAGGGCGACAGGAGCTTTTTGATCTGATCGACCGCTACCCGCATTTGCGCCACCACCTGACCTTTGAGATTACCGAAGACATTTTTATCGCCCGATCGGCCGAGATCATTCAGAAATCCATCGCCGCATTCCGGCGCGCCGGTGTCCGGATCTCGCTTGATGATTTTGGTACGGGCTTTGCGTCGTTCCAGCACCTGCGGGAATTGGAATTTGATGAACTCAAACTCGACACCGCTTTTGTCAGCGATCTGGGTGTTGATCCCTCGGCCACGGTTCTGATAAACGGGTTTCTGACCATCGGCGACGGTCTGGGCGTGCAGGTCATCGCCGAAGGCGTCGAACGCAGAAAGCAGCTCGACCTGCTGCGCGACATGGGGTGCAAATACATTCAAGGCCATTATTTCGGGGCCGCCATGCCGTTTTCTGAAACGCAACTGCGGCTAACGGTCGGAAATGCCATGCACACGATCGAAGCCGCCAAAAGGCGTGGGGTGGCCTAGCCGCGCTGTAACTTGACCGCTTCCTGCCGGGCAAGGCGGATCAGATGTGCCATGAATGGGCGCGCGGTATCTTCGGCCCGGGTCGCGGCATAAAGCCTGCGGGTGATCCCCTTCGCGGTCAGCGGGCGGGTCACATAATCGGAGTTGTACCGGACCTGCCGTACGACCCAATCCGGCAACACGGCAACACCGCGGTTTGACGCGACCAGCAACAGGATCACAGCCGTCAATTCTACCTGCCTGATGGCCGCCGGTTCGACCTTGGCCGGGGTCAGCAATTGCGAAAACACATCAAGCCGGGCGCGATCTACCGGATAGGTGATCAGCGTCTCACCGCGAAAATCCTCGGCCTCGATCACCTCTTTGGCCGCCAGCGGATGTGAGGCCGAGGCCACAAACACTGGCTCATAATCGAAAAGCGGGGTGAAATCGGTTTCCGGCAGCTCCTCGGGATCGGAAGAGACAACCAGATCAACTTCTTCCTTGCGCAATGCAGGCAAGGCATCAAAGGCCAGGCCAGGGCGGATATCCACATCGACCTCAGGCCAGGCTTTGCGGAACTGCTCCAGCACCGGGAACAACCACTCAAAACAGGCATGACACTCAATGGCGATATGCAGCCGCCCCGCACTGCCAGCAATCAGCCCGGAAAACTCGGTTTCGAGGGCGGTGACCCGCGGCAAAATCTCTTCTGCCGCCGCCAGCATCTTCATCCCCGCCGCCGACAGTTTCAGCGGCTTGGACCGGCGCACAAAGAGCTCAACGCCCGCCTGATCCTCGATCCCCTTGATCTGATGGCTGAGTGCGGATTGCGTGATGTTCAACTGATCGGCGGCACGGGCCAACCCGCCCGTGTCATGGATCGCCTTGATTGTTCGCAGATGTCGGAACTCAATATGCATATGTGAGTTGGCCTCATGATCGTGCTGAAGTTTATGAAATTGCCTCAACTCAATAGAGGTGCGACAAAAGCAAATCAAGAGAGAGGTCTGCCATGTCCGTCCCATCCGTTTCTTTCGAATTCTTTCCGCCCAAGTCACTCGAAGGGTCGTTCCGGCTATGGGATTGCGTGAACACATTGGCGCCGCTTGATCCATCTTTCGTGTCCGTCACCTATGGTGCAGGCGGAACAACCCGCAAACTCACGCACGAGGCCGTGGGCACAATCCACCGCACGAGCGGGCTGAATGTGGCCGCGCACCTCACCTGCGTGGACGCAACCCGCGCCGAAACACTCGACATCGCAAATGGCTACGCTGACGAAGGCGTGACAGATATTGTCGCCCTGCGTGGCGATGCGCCCAAAGGGTCGGACAAGTTCACGCCCCACCCTGACGGTTTCGCCAGCTCTATCGAACTGATCGAGGCGCTGTCAGACAACGGCAAATTCAACATCCGCGTTGGCGCCTATCCCGAAAAACACCCTGAAGCCGCCGATCAGGCCGCTGATATCGCCTTCCTCAAACGCAAGATCGACGCCGGTGCGACCTCTGCCATCACACAATTCTTTTTTGAGGCCGACACATTTTTCCGCTTCCGCGATGCCTGCGCGAAGGCGGGCATCGACGCGCCGATCATTCCCGGCATCCTGCCTATTGAAAACTGGAACGGTACACGCAAATTCGCGGCGCAATGTGGCACCCACATCCCGCAAGTGATCGAAGACGCTTTTCATCACGCCACCCGCGACGGCACGACAGTACTGCTGGCAACGGCCATAGCAACCGAACTGTGCGACGAATTGTTGCAAGGCGGCGTTGACCACCTGCATTTCTACACGCTCAACCGTCCTGAACTGACCCGCGATGTCTGCCATGCGCTCGGCGTGACGCCAAAAGTCCGGTTGCAAAACGTCGCCTAAAACCCCAGCTTCGGGCCAATTCACGGACCCGGAGCAACCCATGTTCACCGCCACCTCCCTCGATCAACTGCCAGACCGCGAGACGATCCTGTCGCTTTCGGGTCTGGATTTCATGCGCGCCATCCTGCGGGGCGAGATTGCGGGGCCGCCTATCGCGACACAGTTGAACTACACCCTTGATACGGTCGAACCGGGCAAGGTCATTTTCCGCGGCACGCCCACTTTCGAACACACCAACCCCATGGGCGGGGTGCATGGCGGCTGGTACGGCACGCTGCTGGACAGTTGCATGGCCTGCGCGATCATGACCGCCGTGCCCAAAGGATCGGTCTACACAACGCTCGAATACAAGATAAACCTGACCCGCGCGATCCCACTCGGCACCGAAATCCTCGCAACCGGCATTACAGACCACGCGGGCCGCACCACCGGCGTCGCCCATGGGGAAATCCGTGGCGTCGCCGATCGAAAGCTTTATGCAACAGGTTCAACCACCTGTTTGATCATGAAGGTGGCCGGATAACCTCGCTAGACCTCGCGGGTCGGATTACCATCCATCGTATGCGCAAAATCGGCCCAGGGGCGGGGTGTAAACCCCGCCTCCGTGACGGTCGCTTTCTGAATTCTGTCACATCGAAACGCGCGCATGTCAGCGCGCAGATGGTCCCAGCAAACCGCATACCAAACAGGTGGATTCAGAACGAGAAAATGCAGTTCGATCCGGCGTTTTGTGCGCCTGCCTTGCTGATCACAATACTGAACGCTCAGCAAACAGTTCAGTGCAAACGCTTCCTTGATCTCATCGCCAATCTGACGCGGCATCTCAGCCAAACTGGCAAACATCGCGGTTGATGCACGCGCGCCCACCCTGATCCGCTTGCGCATTGCGGCAATCCGGCGCTGTTCAATATGCGAAAACGTCCCCAACAGCTTGCGGCGTACCGCGTCAGCATGCCCCATCTGCAGGGCCCCATGCGTGACCTCGCCAATCGCAAGGCCAACCAAAAGATCAAGTACCTCGTGGCGGGACAAGGTAATGCGCCCGATCCCCCAGCCTGACGACACGCGCACGCCACCGCCACGACCACGCTCACTTTCCACCGGCACACCACGCTCTCGCAAAAGCTCCAGATCGCGATGGATCGTGCGCAGCGACACGCCCAGCTCTGTCGCCGCATCACGCAAGATAAGTGGGTCATCGGATTTCAGCCAACTCTCCAGCCGATCAAGGCGCTCCAGACGGGTCAATATCTGCATCAGACGACCTTCGCATAAAATATGCCAGAAAACGACATATTTTACCCTAGAGATTCGAAGACGACATAACCAATCATTCAGGAGACATGAAAAATGAATGACACAGTACTTGAACTCGCCCCCTTCAAAATAAAGCCGACGAGCGCAGAATCTGACTTGCTCGCCGCTTCCGACACCTTTCAGAAAGCGTTTCTCGACAAGCAGGATGGCTTCATCCGGCGCGACTTTGTTCGCAAAGAAGACGGCACATTTGTCGATGTGATCCTCTGGCAAAGCCGCGCCCATGCAGATGCCGTTTTCGAAGAGGCAAAGTCCTCGGATGCCGCTGGCGCATATTTTAGCCACATCCACGTCGATTCCGAGAATGCGGATCCTGGGGTCGAACTCTGCACCGTGCTGCGGTCATTCGCCAGATAGCGGTCCGCCGGTCACAGCGAAGCGGCGATCATCAGATTGCCGCTTCGGTTGGGACATCCGAAACTCGCCTAGCCTCTGACCTCTTCAACCAGGCCCTCTTTCACAAGAGTTTCGTCTGTCTCGCCCCTCAGGCTTTCATGAATACTCTCGGACATGTCACGCCCGATGATCCGGCGGCGCCGTGAGAGAAATATCTTCGACCAGCCTCGCCAGTTGCCCATAGACCGCGCCTCCACATCCTGTTCGAACCGGTCGCGCCATCCGTCTGGCAAGGGCACATTGCACGCCTCGAGCTTTTCCAG
>NZ_JBKQXO010000026.1:0-40140 GCF_046762885.1 Yoonia sp. SDW83-1 | reverse complement strand
TCAAGCCCGGGACGGGTGGTTTATGCATTGCCATCTTTGAAATCGAGGCCCATTTCAGAATAGCGCTCCGCATCTTCCAGCCAGTTTGGCCGCACCTTGACCTGCAGGAACAGATGCACGCGCCGCCCCAGAAACTCCTCCAGCTCCAGCCGGGCCGCCTTGCTGACCGCCTTGATCGTCTCGCCGCCCTTGCCCAGCACGATGCCCTTGTGTCCGTCGCGGGCGACATAGATCAATTGGTCGATCCGGGCCGATCCATCGGGGCGTTCTTCCCAATTTTCGGTCTCGACCGTCAGTTCGTAGGGCAGTTCCTGATGCAGACGCAGCGTCAGTTTTTCGCGGGTCATTTCGGCGGCGATCATGCGCATCGGCAGATCAGCGATCTGGTCTTCGGGATAGAGATACGGGCCTTCGGGTACTTGGGTCACCAACCAGTCCCGCAGGGCATCGCAGCCATGCCCACGCTCTGCCGAGATCATGAAGGTTTCGGCGAACGGATAGGCGTCATTCATGTCCTTTGTCAGGGCCAGCAGCACCTCTGATTTGACCTTGTCGATCTTGTTGATGGCCAAGGCTACAGGGCTTTTACCGGCCCGGTCTGCCAGTGTTTCAAGGATCGTTTTTACGCCGTCCGTCACACCGCGATGCGCCTCGACCATCAGAACAACCACATCGGCATCGGCCGCCCCGCCCCAGGCGGCGGCGACCATGGCCCGGTCCAGCCGGCGGCGCGGTTTGAAGAGCCCCGGCGTGTCGATAAAGATCAGCTGCGCATTTTCGGCCATCGCCACGCCACGAATGCGCGCGCGCGTGGTTTGCACCTTATGCGTCACGATGGACACCTTGGCCCCCACCATACGGTTGAGCAGAGTGGATTTGCCAGCGTTCGGTTCACCGATCAGGGCGACAAAACCTGCTTTGGTCGGGGCATCGGTCATGTATCGACTTTCTTTAATAGCGCGCTGGCGGCGGCCTGTTCAGCCTGCCGTTTGGAGCCGGCCGTGGCCTGTTCGGCAGGGCCGGAGGCGAGCCGTACTTCGATTGTAAAGACAGGTTGGTGGTCCGGTCCAGTGCGGCCCACTTCCACATATTGTGGCGGCACTTCACCGCGCGCCTGCGCCCATTCCTGCAAGGCGGTTTTGGCATCGCGGGCATCTTCGGCCACGTTGTGAATGCGCCTGCCCCAAAGCCGCAGGATGGCGTCGCGGGCCGCGTCAAAGCCGCCATCGATATAGATTGCGGCAAGCACCGCCTCCATCGCGTCGGCCAATAGTGCCTCTTTCCGCCGACCGCCTGATTTCATCTCGGAGCGACCCAGTTTTAGAACCTTGCCCAGATCAATCTGACGGGCCACATCGGCGCAAGCCTCGCGCCGGACAAGGGCGTTGTAACGCGGTGCCAATAGGCCTTCGGGAGCGGATGGATCGGCCTTCAACAGCGCCTCGGCCATGACAAGCCCCAGCACACGGTCGCCAAGGAATTCCAGCCGCTGATTGTCATCCCGGTGCGGGCTGACCATGGAGGAATGCGTGACAGCAAGTACCAGATGTTCAGGCTGACGGAACTGATAGCCAAGCCGTTCGGAAAACGTATTGAGGTCTGCGGACAGTTTCATTGCACCGGCCTGAAGTAGCGGTTAGAACGCCAGTTTGAAACATCGGCCAAAGACCGGCCCGCCGATGAAAACAATATGCGGGCAACGCGGCGGCGGACATTTTCGGCGGGTACAAAGCCGACGCCACCGCGCAACCGGTCGATGCGGCTGTCAACGGAGTTGTCGCGGTTGTCGCCAAGCATAAAATATTGGCCTTCTGGCACTGTGAACACGCCGGTATTGTCGGTGGCGCGATCCCCGATATTCAATATGGCATAACTGATGTCATTCGGCAGCGTCTCGATCTGCTGCTGTTTCTCGCAATCCCCGCCTATGCCGACTGGGTCATTGGCGCATGCGGGCCACCCACCGACGGGACCTTGCGGTTCCATAACTTCGATAAAACTTCCGTCACTCTGCAGATCAACGGGTTGATCGTTGAGCGTTAGCCCCCCATCCACCATCTGCACCCGGTCACCCGGCAGGCCGATCAGTCGGGCGATAAAAATGGCGTCATTGGTCGGGTGACGGTAGGCGAGGACATCGCCACGCTCTGGCGCGCCCCACAACGGGGTGGCAACGACGTAATCTCCTACCAGCAAGGTCGGTTTCATCGATCCGCTGGGGATCCAGTACGGTCTCCAGTAAAACACGGCACCGATCAACGCGATGGCCAGTGGCAGTCCGATGATCACGTGCCGCACGGATCAATCCAATGCCTTGAAGAACCGGTCGCTGCGCCACGTCCAGAAGGCGAGCATGGACCGTCCGGCGGACGAGAACATGACGCGGTCGGCCCGCCCGACGATATCCTTGCGTTCGACAAAACCGACACCGCGGCTGGCCTGGGCCACGCGGCTGTCGGTGGAGTTGTCGCGGTTGTCGCCCATGAAGAAAAACTGCCCTTCCGGCACTGTGAAAACACCGGTGTTATCCGTCCGGCGGTCGCCGATATTCAGGATGGCGTGGCTGACCCCATTGGGCAGGGTTTCGATCTGGCGTTCCTTTTCACACACGGCCCCAAGGCCTACGGCACCGTTTGCACAGCCCGGCAACCCGCCCAGCGGTCCCTGCGGTTCATAGGTTTCCACGAACACACCTGCATCTTCGACCTGAACCGGCTCATCATTGATGTGAAGCCGCCCATCTTTCATCTGGATGCGATCACCCGGCAGGCCGATCAGGCGCTTGATAAAGTCGCGCCCATCGACGGGATGGCGGAACACAACGATATCGCCCCGTTCCGGATCAGAACCGAACAGCCGGTCGTCATAGCCTTCAAACCAGCCGCAGAAATCTTCCGCCCCAAGATCGACCCCGATCTGGGGGATGCGGATTGATGGGCAGGAGGCATAGGAATACCCGTAAGCCATTTTATTCACGAATAAAAAATCGCCGATCAGCAGCGTGTCTTTCATCGAACCGGACGGAATCCAGAATGGCTGGAAAAAGACGGTGCGGAAGATACCGGCGATCACCAGCGCCCAGAACACTGTCTTGATCGTCTCGATAATGCCGCCGATAAAGCCTTTTTTCTCGGCCATTTTGATATCCTTTGAACGTTTGGGGCTACATGAGGCTGCGCGCCTGTACTGTCAAGCGATGGGCCGCGCCTCGATCACCACAAAGGCCTGCGCCCAGGGGTGATCATCGGTCAAAGTCACGTGAATAATCGCCTCGTGACCGGGTGGGGTCATCTTGTCCAGACGTTCCTTGGCCCAGCCGGTGACATGCATGATGGGCTGGCCGCTGCGCAGGTTGGTAACCGACATGTCCTTCCACGCGATGCCCATGGCGAGGCCGGTGCCGAGTGCTTTGGAGCATGCTTCCTTGGCCGCCCAGCGTTTGGCGTAGGTGCCGGCGACGTCCTTGCGCCGTTCGGCCTTGGCCTGTTCGATTTCGGTGAAAACACGGTTGCGGAAACGGTCGCCGAACCGCTCCAGCGTGCCTGCGATCCGGTCGATATTCGCAAGATCGGTGCCGACGCCGAGGATCATGAAAACCCCGAAAAAACGCTGTCGGCATCGCGTCGGATCTGCGTCGGCAAAACGTCGGACCCCATCGTTGCGGTTCTGTAAGCTTTCCAAGAGGATTTTGTGGCAGTCATCACGCGCCCATGTCCAGATCAATCACCATGATCCCGTCCGCCCCGCCCTGGCAAAGCGCCACAAGACGTGCGCCCAGCGCACTGTGCTGCGCGTCGTTGGCATATGTGTTCAGCGCGTCGGCATCCCCAAACGTCCCGACAAAACCATACGGGTATTGCGCGGATTTGTTTTCGAAATCCCGGTTGGGTCCGTGTTCGAAATCGGTGAACCCCGGCAGGTGATCAACCAACGCCGCAAGCTGCTGCATGATGTCGGCCAGTTCGCCTGCGTCGTGATCGGGGGTCAGCGCCATAAGAACGATGTGTCGGATCATTGGCTGTCCTTTGCCGCGTAGATATGGGCCACCCGGTCTTCGTCCAGCCCGCCGTGCCATTCAAAGGCCCCGTCGCAGGCGGCGTGGAAATCCGTGATCGTCAGTTTTGGAAAGCGGAAATATTCGGGTTTGGTATTGGCCTGCTGGGCGGCAAAGATCACCCGGTCGATCCGCGCCCAGCGCATCGTCGACAGGCACATCTCGCAGGGCTGGCAGGACGCGATAAGGGTAGCCCCAGACAGATCACGTGTGCCCAGCGCGTCAGTGGCCTTCGCGATGGCCACAACCTCTGCATGGCGGCTGACATCGTTGGTATCCGCGGCCTCGTTCCTGGCGGTGGCCACGACCTGATCATCCATGACGATGGCGGCAGTGAAAATAATGGATTTGCCTTGGCGTTTGAGGTCGCAGGCGTGATCGGTGACGGCGCGCATGGCGTCGCGTTCGGCATCGGTGACCTGCAGTTTGCCGATGCTCATGCCGCAATCCGGGTTGTCAGGATCTTGAGGCTCGCCGCGCCGAACAAGAGCGCAAACGTGGCTTCGAACCAGCGGCGCATACGGGTGTAGCCTTGCACGACTTTCCCCGATGAGAACAAGAACGCATAGCTCAGGAACACCAAGACCCCGCCCGAATAGAGAAAGCAGAACATGAAGGCGAGATCCGTGCCGCTGGCATCCGCCGGCAGTGTGATGGCGTAGATCGCACCCCAACTCAGGATCGCTTTCGGATTGGTCAGGTGCACCAGGGCCCCTTTGGCATAGATGCGCGAGGGCGTGCCGGTTTGTGCCTTTCCTGTCAGGCCGGGCTTGTCCGACATGGCGGAGCGCAGTGACTTGGCGGCCAGATACATCAGATAGGCGGCACCCGCGTAGCGCAAGACTTCGAATACCCAGGCGTGGGCCAGCATCAACGCGCTGACGCCGAGCGCTGCGGCAATGCCCCAGGTGGCCCCGCCTGTCAGGATGCCAAGAGCAAAGAGGACCCCTGCCCGCCTGCCCAGCGCCATGGAGGTGCTGGCAATCCCCAATGTCGCGGGACCCGGGCTGGCGCCTGCAAAAACCCAGGCAAGCCAGATTGCCACGAGTTCAAACCCGCTCATGTAGGTTGTCCGGCGCGGGCGGCGTCCATGATCCGCCGCATTTCGGTGATGGCGGGGGTCAGGCCGCGAAAGATCGCTTCGCCGATCAGGAAGTGACCGATATTGAGTTCGACCACCTGCGGCAGGGCCGCGACGGGGCCGACGCAATCGTAGGTCAGACCGTGGCCTGCATGCACCTCAAGCCCGAGGCTGTCGGCGAAAGCGGCCATGTCGGTGAGTTTCTTGAGTTCCTCATCCCGTTCGTCGAACCGCCCTTCGGCATGGGCGTCGCAATAGGCGCCGGTGTGCAGTTCGATGACCTGCGCGCCGATCCTGTGCGCGGCTTCGATCTGGCGCTGGTCGGCGGCGATGAAGATCGACACCCGGCAACCGGCATCGCGCAGGGGGGCGATGTAATGGGCGAGCGCGTTTTCTTCTCGGGCGACTTCGAGCCCGCCTTCGGTTGTCCGTTCCTCGCGCTTTTCCGGCACGATGCAGACCGCGTGGGGTTTGTGGCGCAGCGCGATTTTCTGCATTTCTTTGGTGGCCGCCATTTCGAAGTTCAGCGGCGTCTTGAGGGCGGCCATCAACCCTTCGATATCGGCGTCAGATATGTGCCGCCGGTCTTCGCGCAGATGTGCGGTGATTCCATCTGCCCCGGCCTCTTCCGCCATGATGGCGGCGCGGATCGGGTCAGGCACGGCCCCGCCACGCGCATTGCGCACGGTGGCCACGTGGTCGATATTTACCCCAAGGCGCAGTTTTTCGGTCATCGGCGTTCCCCTTTTACGGCCAACCTAGCGCGGTCACTGACCCGCGTCATCCGCAGATGGCGTCTTTTTCGTCAGCTGCTCAAGCTTGGCGCGCAGCGCCTTTTTGCGCCGCTTTTGGTAGGCGGTGATCAGGGGCACAGCAAAGTAGTAAGCCACCGTCCCACAGATGAGGCCCGGGATGATCCCGCCGATCATGTAGGGGTAGAACACCTCGTGATAGAAATCGATCAACCCGTGCCAGTCGGCAGTGGCCGGAGTGAACATCGCCATGAAATTATGCCACAGGTCAGAAAACGCATTGCCGAACTGGCAACCAAGGGCGCAGAAGTCTTCGGGGATGTCTTCGCCGATGCCGATCAGTTTAGCGTCAAACGGGCGCCCCAGCAGCAGATAGCCGGTGCCGAGCGATGCATAGCCGATCGGGATGTAGGTCAGGGGGTTGCCAAAGAACGTCGCCAGCAAGGACGCAAAGACATTGCCCCGCATCAGCAGCGATAATCCGGCGGCGATGACAAAATGCAGGCCATAGAACGGGGTAAAGGTGGTAAAGACGCCCGCCGCGATCCCGCGCGAGATTTTTTCCGGCGTGTCGGGCAAACGCCGGATCCGATGTTTGACGTAGTGCGCCGCCCTTGTCCAACCGCCACGGGGATAGAAGAAGTCGACGACAATCCGCCAGATCGGCCGTCTATCCCTGCGTTTGAACACCAAGACTCGTCTTCCTTCCCGTACTGGCGAGACCGGGGTCCCGATACCGCGCGATGGAGGACACGTTGCTTTCAGCCTCGAGCGCGGTGATGACGCGATGCAGATGCTCTGCGTCGCGCAGATCCACGTCAATCAGCAACCTAAAATAGTCCGGTTTCCGGTCAATGAATCGCAGGTCAGAGATATTGGCGTTCTGTTCCCCGATCAACGTGCAAACCCGCCCCAGCACACCGGAATCATTTGTGATTGTTGCATCAAAGGTAACAGTATTGACCGGGCTGTGCGTCCCTTCATGCCAGCGCAAGTCAATCCAGCGTTCGGGCTGGTCTTCGTAATCGGCCAGCGCCTCACAATCGATGGCATGGATTTTGACCCCGTGACCGCGATAGGTGATCCCGACGATCCGTTCACCCGGCACAGGCTGACAGCAGGGGCTGCGCTGCTGGACCTGATCTGCAGCAAGGCCCACAACGGCGCGGCCCTGGTCAATCTCGTCCCCTTGCTTGTTTTCCAATTCGGGATAGATCGCGCGCACAACGTCGCGCCCGGTGATTTCGGCACTGCCGAGTTGTGACAGAAGATCACTGACCGTGTCGATGGCCAGCGCCTTGGCCGCTGTGCGCAAGGCCTTTTCGGTTGATCGCTTGCCCACATTCTCAAACGCCACCCGCGCCAGTTCCCGCCCAAGCCGGATGAACCGTTCCCGGTCTTCCTCTTTCAGGCTGCGCCGGATGGCTGTTTTCGCGCGGCCGGTGACAGCGATGTCGATCCACGTGGCCTGCGGGGTTTGTCCTTCCGCAGTGATGATATCGACCGATTGTCCGTTTTTCAGCCGGGTCCAGAGCGGGACGCGCAACCCGTCAACCTTGGCCCCCACGCAGGCTGACCCGATCCGGGTGTGGATCGCGTAGGCGAAATCGATGGGGGTGGCCCCGCGCGGCAGTTTGATCACGTCGCCCTTGGGGGTGAAGCAGAACACCTGATCGACATACATCTCAAGCTTGACGGCTTCGAGGAATTCATCGTGGTCCTGGTCTTCGTCCAGACGTTCGGTCAGGGATGAAATCCAGTGGACCGGATCGACGGCGAACCGGTTTTCGACCCGCTCCCCGTTCTTGTAGGACCAGTGGGCGGCGACCCCGGTTTCTGCAACCTCGTGCATTTCGCGGGTGCGGATTTGGACCTCGACCCGTTTGCCGTCGCGCCCGGACACGGTGGTGTGGATCGACCGGTAGCCGTTTGATTTCGGTTGGCTGATATAATCCTTGAACCGTCCCGGCACCGCCCGCCAGCGTTGGTGGATCGCACCAAGGACGCGGTAGCAATCCGCCTCGGTCGCAGTGATGATGCGGAAACCGTAGATGTCGGACAGGCGGCTGAACCCCTGATCCTTTTCCTGCATCTTGCGCCAGATCGAATAGGGTTTCTTGGCCCGACCGACAACATCGGCCTGAATGTTGGCCTTTTCCAGCTCAACGCGCATATCAGCCGTGATCTTTTGCACCACATCGCCTGCTTCACGCTGCAGCGTGATGAACCGCCGGATGATCGAGTTGCGCCCTTCGGGGTTGAGGACGCGGAATGACAGATCCTCAAGCTCTTCACGCATCCATTGCATCCCCATGCGGCCAGAGAGTGGGGCGAAAATATCCATCGTCTCGCGCGCCTTTTGCGCCTGCTTTTCGGGGCGCATGGATTTGATGGTGCGCATGTTGTGCAGACGGTCGGCGAGCTTGACGAGGGTCACCCGCAGATCGCGCGATGTCGCCATGAAGAGTTTGCGGAAGTTTTCGGCCTGTTTGGTTTCGGTCGAGTTGAGTTGCAGGTTGGTCAGTTTTGTGACCCCATCGACCAGTTCCGCAATTTCGCGCCCGAACCTTTTTTCCACGACTGCAAAAGACGCTTTGGTGTCTTCGATCGTGTCGTGCAGCAAGGCGGTCACGAGGGTTGCGTCATCCATCTGCTGTTCAGCAAGGATACCCGCGACCGCGACAGGATGCGAGAAATAGGGTTCGCCGGAATGACGAAACTGGCCCTCATGCATTTGCTCACCAAAGACAAATGCATCGCGCAGCAGGGACTCGTTCGAGCGCGGGTTATAGGTACGGACCAGTGCAATGAGATCGTCCGCCGTCGTCATCTGGTTCTGCGCCTTTCATTGCACGGCCGGTCTAGGGCATCTGGTGGCGTTGCCTGATACGGCGTGCCACATGTTTCTGGTCACAATCGCCCGTTTCTAAGCAATTGAACGACAAAGGAATAGGCTATTTCTAACGTCGCTGGCGCAGAAATCAGCATTTCCGGCAGATTTGCTTTGGACTGCGCTTCTTACCACCCTGACAACGACATTATTGTCCGCCGCGTGACCCCGCATTCACGTCATTCGTTGCGCCGAGAGTTCCCGCCATCAGAGAGTCGGGGGTAAGCCATGCCGCGTCACGCTGACCAATGCCACTATTCTGGCCAGACTATACACAATCGGCGCATGATTTTCCCGGACATTCACCAACCGGGCATGTGTGCGACAGCGTTTTGCAGCCCGCTTCGTTTGGGGAAGAGAACGATGGTCATGAAGAACAAACTTCCGTCAACGCGGTCGGGTTTGGCGAAACCGCCCGGTCTGGATGTAACCTGACCATCGCAACGCAAAAGAAAACCCCGCTCAGGATCATCCTTATCGGGGTTCTTTATCTCTGTGCGATCGGAATGACACCGCAGCTTGGCGCGCTTAACGCTGCCCTTGCGCCTCCATCAGCGCACGCAGCAATTTCTCTTCTGACATGTCGTCTTCGACAGGTTTGTCGGTTTCGGCCCCCATCAGCAGCGACATGCTGTCTTCTTCCGGTTCATCAACCTCGATCTGGGTCTGGTTGGCCTCGATCATGCGCTCGCGCAGATCGTCGGCCTGCTGGGTTTCTTCTGCAATCTCGCGCAGGGATACAACAGGGTTCTTGTCGTTGTCGCGGTTCACCGTGATCGGCGCACCGGCGGAAATTTCGCGGGCGCGATGGGCCGCAAGCATCACAAGCTCAAACCGGTTGGGAACTTTATCGACGCAATCTTCGACGGTGACGCGGGCCATAGGGCATACTCCTGCAGTCAAGAGGTGTTTCAGAAGCCGCCTATCTATTGGGTTCAAGGGGGATTGACAAGCCCTGCAAACCTGCTGCCGCAGAGTTTTTCAGGGGGTTGAGATACATTGCCCCGAGATCAGTTTTTACGTCGACAACCCTGGTCAGTCGATCCTGACCGTTTTGGGTCGTCACCCGCATGTCTGGCGGTCACCTATTCTATTGGCCGAGCGGGACAACCGAGGCGATATCGTCCTCAGCGCAGGCCGACAGCATTTGCGAGATAGTCTGGTCCAGAACTGGATGCCGCCAGTCCGGTGCGACGTCTGCCAGCGGCACCAAGGCAAAGGCGCGGTCCTGTACCCGCGGATGCGGCAGGATCAGTTGATCGGGGGTTGCCTGGGTCTGGGCATCGGGCGGCAGGTCGCGCCAATGCGTCTGTGTTTGCACATCAGGGCAGACCGTATCGCCCAATCCGATCAGGTCTATATCGAGTGTGCGCGGCCCCCAGCGGACGGTTCTTGCGCGCCCTGCTTCGGCCTCAACCCCGTGCAAAAGAGCCAGCAAATCGTGAGGTGACAGAGCTGTGACAAAGGCCATTGCCGCATTCACGAAATCGGGACCGGACCCTGGCGGAAAGGCCGGCGTCTGGTACAATCCGCTATATTTTGCGGTGACTTGCGCGGCCTTGGATACCGCTGTCATGGCTTTTTGGACAGTTGCCGTTGCGTCACCCCACGGGGAAATATTATTACTTCCTAATGTAATAAGCGCCAAACCCCCGCCGACGCCATTTTTCTCTACTTGCCACATGGTGATAAAGCCGTACATTAATTTCATCTTGCGCACACATACCACTCACACAGGGACAACACTGCAAGACATACAATTTGGAAGGACAATTTATGTTTTATCGGGACGAGCGATTGGCGCTCTTCATCGATGGATCAAATCTATACGCAGCGGCTAAGTCACTCGGGTTTGACATCGATTACAAACTGCTTCGTCAGGAATTCATGCGGCGCGGTAAGATGCTTCGGGCATTCTATTACACCGCTTTGCTTGAAAATGACGAATACTCTCCGATCCGCCCACTCGTGGATTGGTTGCATTATAACGGGTTTACCATGGTCACCAAACCGGCCAAGGAATATACCGACAGCATGGGCCGGCGTAAGGTCAAAGGGAACATGGATATCGAACTTGCTGTCGATGCCATGGAGCTTGCCCCCCATGTGGATCACGTGGTTCTGTTTTCGGGCGACGGGGACTTTCGCCCGCTGATCGAAGCGCTGCAACGCAAGGGCGTGCGTGTGTCAGTGGTGTCGACCATCCGCAGCCAACCGCCCATGATCGCCGACGAACTGCGCCGTCAGGCGGATAATTTCATCGAACTGGACGAATTGCGTGATGTGGTGGGACGACCCGCACGCGAACCACGTCCGGAACCGGCGGAAGAGGTCGCCGAGGAAAGCTGACGCCTCCTTGGTGAAGGCATTTTCTGCAGAATACAAATAGGCGGCATCATTGCAGAGAATGATGCCGCCGATCTCTTCAAATACCCTTCCCCACAAAATCTTTTTGGATCGAGCGGCGACGATGCGCATCTGCCCGGTCCGGTAATACCTTGTTTTATAGGATGTTTCTGACTCTCGGGCATTGACATTTCTCAATGCATCAGCGGTGTGCGTGATGTAACGGAGCGATCACCTGTGCGGCTTATGCGCGATGTAAGGCACGCTGATCCTGCGCAATGAGGTGCCTTTGTCAAACCGTAACGCATGCGGGTTTTCAAAGCCGACCGACAACAGCAAAGGGTGCATATCCGTGACGGCAATCCGATGCGTTTGCCAGCGGATCTGGATGTATGTGGCCAATGCTGAGCGTGTGGTTACGCAGGCAATCAGGC
The DNA here is from genome assembly GCF_046762885.1 of Yoonia sp. SDW83-1. Taxonomy (NCBI): domain Bacteria; kingdom Pseudomonadati; phylum Pseudomonadota; class Alphaproteobacteria; order Rhodobacterales; family Paracoccaceae; genus Yoonia; species Yoonia sp. SDW83-1. The sequence goes on along the minus strand of NZ_JBKQXO010000026.1, from coordinate 28,583 downwards.
AACCGCCCGGCTTCAGGACGCGCCGGAACTCGGCCAGGGCTGTTGCCGGTCGCCCCAGATGCTCGACCGTGTGCGCGGTCATGACCACATCGAAACTGTCATCTTCATAAGGTAGCGCCGTGATATCCCCCTGCCTGAGATCAAGGCGAAATCCGGTTTCAGCCAAGCGCTGGCCCGCTTCGACCAGCATGCGATGAGACAGGTCGATGCCGCTGAGCTGCAGGGGACCGCGTACAATTTGGCCCAGCGCAAGCGACAGGGCACCAGTGCCGATCCCGGCATCCAAAACCTGCGGCCTGTCCTGATCAAAGGTGCCGCGCGGGAAGGCTTGCTGCAGCATGGTCGCATAGGCGTTCACCACGCCAAGCCGCCTGAGCTTCGCGTCCCATGTTGCAGCATGTTTGTCATAGAGCGTGGCCAGTTGTGTGGGATCCAACGGGCGTCGGCCGATCGCAATCTGCCAGGTGCCAAACCATCGCTGATATACAGGGATGACGTGATCGGCCGCCCCCAACACAGAGGAAGTGGATTCAGGTTTCATCGGTTTATCTTTTCAGATTACGCGCGGGACAGGTGACCCGGCGAAGAATTCATCGCCGGAACGACATGTTCCGATTGAGGAAAGGGACAACCGGCCAACGCCGTCCGGACAGAGGTGAGCGCACTACGCGCTGTGCCATCAGCCAGAGCGGGGCAAGACCGATCTGTGTGATGCGGATCATGCCATAGCCAAAAGCCAAAATTCCGGACAGGATAAGCCAGGTCGGTGGGTAACGGTCGAGTGTGGCGCGAATATGCATGGTCATGCTCCTTTCGCCGCCTTATCAACCATGCGCATTTCAATGAGAATTGTCTGAATTCGTATCGCGGGCATGCAAAAATGTATGGAGCGTCGCCCGTTGTCGCCGCCACTGCACGCCTATTCGTCACACCCCGCTATGCTGGACCTCAGCCCGCTGACGGATTACGTCTGTAAGCAACACCGGAGGATCCAGATGTCCAAACCACCCCTGACCTTGTATCTTGCCGCCCCGCGCGGGTTTTGTGCCGGTGTTGACCGGGCGATCAAGATTGTCGAGATGGCGTTGGAAAAATGGGGCGCGCCTGTCTATGTCCGCCACGAGATTGTGCATAACAAGTTCGTCGTGGATGGCTTGCGCGACAAGGGGGCTGTCTTTGTCGAGGAACTGGATCAGTGCCCCGATGATCGCCCCGTTATCTTTTCCGCGCATGGTGTTCCAAAGGCGGTCCCTGCCGCAGCAGCCAAGCGCGAAATGATCTATGTCGATGCCACCTGTCCGTTGGTTAGCAAGGTTCATATCGAGGCGCAGCGCCATGCCGATAACGGGTTGCAGATAATCATGATCGGTCATGCTGGTCACCCGGAAACCGTGGGCACGATGGGGCAATTGCCCGAGGGTGAAGTTCTTTTGGTTGAAACGGTCGAGGATGTGGCGGCAGTGCAGGTGCGCGACCCGGCCAAGCTGGCCTTTGTCACGCAGACGACCCTTTCGGTTGACGATACCGCCGATATCGTGGCCGCCCTGCAGGCGCGCTTTCCGGCCATCGTCGGGCCGCATAAGGAAGATATCTGCTACGCCACCACTAACCGGCAGGAAGCGGTCAAGGCGATGGCCCCCAAATGCGATGCGATGCTGGTTGTTGGTGCCCCCAATTCATCAAATTCCAAGCGACTGGTCGAGGTAGGCGCGCGGGCCGGTTGCAACTATGCCCAGCTGGTTCAGCGCGCCACCGATATCGACTGGCGCGCACTTAACGGGATCACGTCAATGGGTATCACGGCAGGTGCATCGGCCCCGGAAGTACTGATCAACGAGGTGATTGACGCCTTTCGCGCCCGGTTCGACGTGATTGTCGAACAGGTCGTCACCGCCGAGGAGAACGTGGAGTTCAAGGTGCCGCGCGTATTGCGCGAACCGGCGTGAGCCATCGCGCGGTTTATCCCGACGGTCTAAGCGCCGCAGACATACCGCTGAGGCTGTCGCCGGGCGTCATTTCGCATGGGCATCTGTTTCTTACCGGTATGACCGGCAGCGCGCCCGATGGCACCATGTCAAGCGACCCTGAAACCCAGTTTCGCGCTGCATTCGACAAGATCGACGGTCTGCTTGCCGCAATCGGCGCGGATTTTGGTGCTGTGGTTGAGATGACAAGCTATCACATCAACATGGCCAGACATTTTGACATGTTTGAAAAGGTGCATGGCGACTATGTCCGCCCGCCCTACCCGGCCTGGACCGCGGTCGAGGTGGCTGGATTGCGGCGCCCCGGCGCGCTGGTCGAAATCCGCGTCATTGCGCGGGCTGATGCGCCTGAACCCTAGTCCTTGAGCAGTGTCGTCAGATACGCAACAGCCTGTGCGCTGCGCTGTGCCATTTCCGCCTGCGTGGGTTGGGACACCCGTCCGATGACCCGCCTGATCTGCAGGTCACCAACCAGAAGCCCCAGATAGAGCTCTAGCGCATCGATAACGCTGTCAAAGTGCAACTGCCCCCGGTCACGCGCTTGCAGAAGAACCTGCCCAATCAGCGGCCCGACGGTTCGCGCCCTTGTTGCGAGATGAATGCCCCTAATTCACCGCTTAGATCTGCAGCTGCGGCCCGGTTCAGCGTGACCGCCCGCGCGCCCAGCAGCAGATCGAGCAGGATCGGTCCGATATGACGCAGTGTTTTGATCGGGTCGTCCTGCATGTTCAGGTGATGCTCCAACGCCTGCCGCACCTGTTGCGCGTTGTCACTAAAAAAGCCCAGTCTTGTCCCCGTACCATTCATAAAGCGTCTCGTTCGAGGCGCGGGCCTTGCAGCCGCGACGTCTGCGGCGGCGGCGGCCATCATCATCGGGCCGCTCTCTGGCCGATATGCAAAGGCGCTGACCGTCTTTGCGGCGGTCGCCGCGCTGATCTCATTCGGGCCGCAGAAATACTTTGATGCGCAGTTTGCGCTGATCTGGCCTGCTGTTTTGTCCGGCCAGCTTGCCGTTCTGATCATTCTGACACAAGTTCTACGCCATGCATCGCTTGGCCCGAACCGCCCCGCCACCGTCACAGCTTGACCTCCTACAACGACACTGGACAGATATTCGAGAACACAGAATGATCTGCACAAGCCGATCAACCGGGGATATTCATGATCAGTCTGCACATTGCTTTGCCCGCAGTTCTTGTCTGCGCGCCGTCGTGACACGGGATCGCATCACGACGATCGCATGGGATTGGGGCGCGGACGGCGCGGACCATGCCGAGATCGTCCGCAACCCCGATGGATGGCAGATTTCCGGCGCAAACGGCGCGACTCGCTACCGGATCACGACCGATGCATCCGGCGCGGCCAAGTACCTGAACGTCACCACAACGCGGGAATTGACCCTGCGCCGCGACAGCCAAGGCTGGCGGTATCCCGACGGCAGGTTGATCGCAGGCAGTGCCAATGCGCTTGACCCCGACATTGCCTGCACTGCGCTGACCAACACCCTGCCCATCAGGCGGTTGGGTCTGGCCATCGGCGCGAAAGCGGAAATCGACGTTTTATATATTCCGGTACCTGTGCTGGAACCGGCCATTGTCCGCCAGTGCTATACCCGACAGGCGGACGGATATCTTTACGAAAACCGAGACTCGGGCTTTCGCGCGTTTTTGTCCGTGGACGCCGAAGGATGGGTCACCCACTATCCGGGTGTTTGTGATATGATGGAGCCTTCCCCATGATCAGCCTGCAATTCATTTTGACCGCAATTGTGGTCTGCATCGCCCCAGGTACGGGGGTCATCTACACGCTGGCCTTGGGGCTGGGTCAGGGTCGTCGCGCAGCGATTGCTGCGGCGGTTGGATGCACCCTGGGGATTGTTCCGCACCTTGCTGCTGCGACACTGGGGCTGGCCGCCCTGCTACATTCCAGCGCGGTCCTGTTCCAGATCGTCAAATTCGCAGGTGTCGCCTATTTGCTGTACCTCGCCTGGCAGGCGCTGAAATCGGATGGTGCGCTGTCGGTCAAAGGGGACGCAGTGGCACAGCCCGTTACGCGCATCGCGTTGCGCGGTGCCCTGATCAATATCCTGAACCCGAAACTGTCGATCTTTTTCTTGGCCTTGCTGCCGCCGTTTCTGTCGGGCAATCCAACCACGGTGATGGCAGAGATGATCCTGCTGGGCGGTATCTTCATGGTGCTGACATTTGTCATCTTCGTACTTTACGGAGTCTTTGCCGCCTTTGCCCGCATGTGGCTGTTGCAAAGCAAGGAGGTCATGCGCTGGCTGAACCGGTCCTTTGCGGCGATCTTTGCCGGATTGGGGCTGCGTCTGGCGTTTGAGAAGGCTTAGGCGGCATCGGCATTTGCTGCGGCGGGGGAATGAAGGTAAACGAGGCGAGACCTGACAGACTGATCGCAGAAATCGCATGAACGCCATCCCCCGCTCTGCCCTGATCCTTGGCCTTGCCGGCCTGCTGCCGTTTCTTTGGGGGGCGTTGACCGTGCTGCGCCCCGAGCTTGGCCTGTGGGGCCAGATGAACCTGGGCGGGCGGTTTGTCGGACCTTATGTGCAGTTGTTCTATGGGGCTGTCATTTTGTCATTCATGTCTGGCGTGTTGTGGGGTTTTGCGACCAAAGCGACGGGCCGGACCGCGACAGCCGGTTACGTTCTTTCTGTTATCCCCGCCCTTTGGGCGTTTTTCATGACCGGCGGCGGCCCGGTTGCGGCTGCGGTCAATCTGATCGTGGGGTTTCTGGCCCTTCTCTTGCTGGACTGGCATTTCTGGCGGCTTGAACTGGCCCCTTCCTGGTGGATGCATTTGCGGGTGCTGCTGACCGCGATTGTCGTTCTGTCCTTCCTGCCGGTGGTGTTTTAGATGGCGGATGAGAAAACCATCGCCATCTATGATGCCAAGGCGGCGGATTACGCCCGGCTGGTCACGATGGACACGCCTGATACCAGCCTGCAGACCTTTATTGATCTGATCCCCGCCGGTGGTCGTGTGCTGGACCTAGGCTGCGGGCCCGCCGCGGCCTCGGCCCATATGCGCGCGGCGGGGCTGGACCCGGACCCGGTGGATGCATCGCAGGGCATGGTTGATCTGGCCAACCAGACCCATGATATTGGCGCGCGGCTGGCCACGTTTGATGATGTCGACGCTGAAGGCGCATATGCAGGCGTCTGGGCCAATTTCAGCCTGCTGCACGCCCAGCGCGACGCCCTGCCCCGTTATCTGGCCGCGCTTTATCGCGCGCTTGAATCTGGTGGCATCATTCATGTGGGTATGAAAACCGGCGAGGGCGCGGGCCGTGATGGTATTGATCGGTTCTATACCTACGTGACTGTGGCGGAACTGCAGGGCCTGCTGACAGATGCCGGTTTCGTGGTCATCTTTACCAAGGAAGGCCGCGAAAAGGGGATGGCAGGCACGATGGACCCTTTTGTGATCATGCGGGGGCGCAAGCATGCCTGATCTTTACGCCTACACGGACGGGGCCTGTTCAGGAAATCCCGGCCCCGGTGGCTGGGGTGCCTTGCTGATTGCCCGCGAAGGTGACCGGGTGGTCAAGGAGCGGGAATTACATGGCGGTGTCCCAGAGACGACCAACAACCGGATGGAACTACTGGCCGCCATCACCGCACTTGAGACGCTGAGCAAACCGACAAAGGTAACCGTGGTGACCGACAGCGCTTATGTGAAAGACGGGATCACCAAGTGGATCCATAGCTGGAAACGCAATGGATGGAAGAAAAAGGGTGGACTGAAGAATGTCGACCTGTGGCAGCGCCTTGATGCCGCCGCTGCCCGCCATGATGTGACATGGGAATGGGTCAAGGGCCATGCGGGCCATCCTGAAAATGAGCGTGCCGACGAGTTGGCCCGGGCGGGCATGGCCCCGTTCAAGCCATGATGGAACCGCTGCTTTTTCTGCCCGGCATGATGTGTGATGCCCGGCTTTATGGTCCGCAGATTGCTGCTTTTTCGCATGAAAGGCCCGTCATGGTCGCGCCCTTTGGTCTGCATGAGACGGTGCAGGCGGTTGCGACGGAAGTGCTGGCACAGGCTCCACCCCGCTTTGCCCTTGCTGGCCTGTCCATGGGCGGGATTGTCGCGATGGAGGTGATCCGGCAGGCGCCTGAGCGCATCACAAGGCTAGCCTTGCTGGATACAAACCCCAAGGCGGAAGCCGAGGCGATTGCCGCCCGCCGAGAGCCGCAGATCGCCAAGGTGCAGGATGGCCAGTTGCGTGCGGTGATGCGGGATGAAATGAAGCCGAATTACCTGACCGATGGGCCGCAAATGGGTCAGATCCTTGATCTGTGCATGGCGATGGCGGAAACGGTTGGGCCCGCTGCATTTGTTGCCCAATCCCGCGCTTTGCAGTCCCGACCCGATCAGCAGGACACGTTGCGGCGCGTGGCTGTACCGACCCTGATCCTGTGTGGTGAGGATGATGTACTTTGCCCGCTGCACCGGCATGAACTGATGCATGATCTGGTCCCCGGATCGACCCTGACCGTCATAAAAGGCGCGGGCCATCTGCCCACGCTGGAACAACCCGACGCAACGAATGAGGCATTGGCAGAATGGCTGAACCGGTGATCCCTGACGATCTGCTTGCGCTTCTGCAGCGGGTCGATACCCCTACCGTCTGCAACGCGATTGAGGTGGCCCAGGGCAAGCGCGGTTTTGACGCCTATACCAAGGGGACGATGCAATGTTCGGCCCCCGACCAGTCAATGGTGGGGTTTGCCCGGACAGCAAAGATCGCGGGTCGCGAACCGCCCACCGAAGCGCCGGATGTGATCCGCGCCCGCAGGCTGGATTACTTCCGGAATATGGCGGCGGGTCCCCGCCCTGCCATCGCCGTGCTGGAGGATGTGGATTACCCCAATTGCGTCAGCGCGTGGTGGGGCGAGGTCCACACCAATGTGCATAAGGGGTTGGGGCTGAATGGCGCCCTGACCAACGGGGTGATGCGCGATCTGGGTGATCTGGCCGAGGGGTTTCCCGTTGTGGCAGGCTCCATCGGGCCAAGCCATGCATTCGTGCATGTGCGCGAACTGGGCACGCCGGTGAATGTGTTTGGGATGAGAGTGCAGCAGGGTGATCTGGTACATGCAGACCGGCATGGCGGGCTGGTGATCCCGCCAGAGGTGATCCCCGATCTGAAGGATGCGATTGAGAAAATGTGGGCGGGCGAACAGATTATTCTGGGACCGGCGAAGCAGGCTGATTTCGATCTGGACAAGCTGTTGGAGGCTTGGGCCGCGTTTGAAAAGGCGCGGACCTGAGCATGAGGAATGAAAGCCGCCCTGCAAGACTGTCACGGCGGTGATTCAACGAAAGTTCGTCACGGTGACGCCCCGTTAAGGTCATTATTGATGTGCATGGTCGATGGATAGATTACCATTGGACCGTTGAAGATATGCGCCGCCTGATCATCCTTTTGCCCCTGCTTCTGTCAGCCTGCATGTTTGGCAACAGCCATACCCGTGCGATGCAGGACACATCTGCGGCCATGGCCGAGGATCAGACGTCAGAGCAGGTGCGGACCCAATACTGGCGGCAGCAATCGACATTCTATACAACGACGCCTTGGCGATCCCCTCCGGTCAACGGACGCAACTAGGGCAGACAAACTTTCGCCGAAAGTTTGTAGCCAAATTCTTGGAAGAATTTGGGCGTCAGGCGACTTTCAGGACGATCTTTCCGATATGGGCGCTGCTTTCCATGCGTGCATGGGCCGCTGCGGCATCTGCGAGCGCGAATTCCTGATCCATCACCGGGGCGATGGTGCCTACGTTCAGCAAAGGCCAGACATGTTCGCGCAGCTGGTCGGCGATCCGCGCCTTGGCAAGGTCGGACTGCGGGCGCAGCGTTGATCCGGTCATGGTCAGCCGCCGCGTCATGAGCTGGACGAGGTTCAATTCCACCTTGGGCCCTTGCAGGAACGCGATCTGCACCAATCGGCCATCATCTGCCAGTGCTTGCAGATTGCGCTGGATGTACGGGCCGCCAACCATGTCGAGGATCAGGTCGGCCCCGCCTTCGGCTTTCATGGTCTCGACAAAGTCAGCCTCGCGATAGTTGATCGCCTGTTCGGCCCCCAATGCCACGCAAGCGGCGCATTTTTCGTCCGACCCGGCGGTGGTGAAAACACGCGCGCCTTTGGCCTTGGCCAGCTGGATAGCGGTTGTTCCGATACCGGAGCTTCCGCCATGGACCAGAAACCGCTCGCCCGCCTGCAGCCCGCCGCGCATGAAGACATTGGACCAGACAGTGTAGAAGGTTTCCGGCAGGCAAGCCGCCTGTTTCAGGGTCAGCCCATCCGGTACGGGCAGGCAATGGGCCGCAGGTGTGGCAACATATTCGGCATAGCCACCGCCCGGCAGAAGGGCGCAGACCTGATCGCCCACAGAAAGATGTGTGACACCCGCCCCGATTGCGGTGATTTCGCCCGCAGCTTCGAGGCCGGGAAGATCGCTGGCGCCGGGCGGCGGGTTGTAGAGGCCTGCACGCTGCAATGCATCGGGACGGTTCACGCCAGCATAGGCGACCTTGATCACCACCTGATCATGTGCCGGTTCGGGCATGGAGCGTTCAGTCAGCGCCAGAACCTCTGGTCCGCCGGGTTTGGTGATTTCAACTGCTTGCATCTGCTTGCCCCCTATTCGTTCGAGGCAAGATATGGGCCATTACGCCAGCCTTGGCCAGTTCTTCAGGTCTGATCCCGCCACATACCGGGCAGATCGACCGGCGGCACCTTTGTCGGTGCTTTGATCGCACCCAGCATCCGCGACAGCGGTCCGGTCACAGGTTTCAACAGCGGGTTCTGCTTTACCTGCGCTTTCACCTTTTCAAACTGCATCACATCGTCGATCCGCCGGTCGATGAAGGCGTCCGTGGCCTGACCATCAAGACTGTCGTCACCGAGCCAATAGAGCCCGACCGAGCCATAGACGCCCGACAGCGTCATCCGCTTGGTATACCAGTTGATATCGCGTGACGTGTCACCCAGCGCGTCCCAGATTGCGTCAGCGGTCCCCCAGATCAGCTTGGTTCCGTCAGGTGCCATATGAGGCAGCGCAAAAAGCGCGGTGCCCCGGCGCACGGCCTCTTTGTCATCAATCGCACGGATGCGCAGCCGCAACGCATGAGCGACCTTGTCGCGAAAGCGCATGTCGGACATGTCCGCCCGCTTGAGTGCCGCGACCATAATCGCATCGCCGCGCTGATGATAGGCAACCGCCAGATCGACCGCACCGCGCGGGCAGAGCGTTTTGGCGTGGGCCGGATCCAGCCCGACCTCGGCCACGGCTGCGTTGAAGGCAACGGGCGCCCAACCGTCAAAGGCCACATGCGGCAGGATGGCATCGATCAGTTTATCTTTGGCGGGGTCAATCGGGGCGGTCATCATCTGTCGTCCTCCATGTCGGTGGCACTAGACAAACTAGCACGCCTTTGCTACATGCCCACTTCCTGCAATTTTTGCAAATCCAACTTAGAAAGGTGGTGTAAACCACATGCAGGTTAGTGTTCGTGATAACAACGTCGATCAGGCGTTGCGTGCTTTGAAGAAGAAGCTCCAGCGTGAGGGCGTTTTTCGTGAAATGAAGCTCAAGCAGCATTTCGAAAAACCGTCCGTCCGCAAGGCGCGCGAAAAGGCCGAAGCCATTCGCCGTCAGCGCAAGCTGGCTCGGAAGAAGCTCCAGCGCGAAGGTATGCTGTAAAGCGACCCTTCGACGTGACGATCAAGGAACCCCCGGCTGAGCGATCAGGCGGGGGTTTTGTTTTGCGCAAAAGCGTTGGTCTTTTCGGCTGACCCTGCGCAAATACCACGCTTTCCAACTGCAATTTCACACGCCACCGACAACGGTCGCCGTCTAAGCCCGGACCGGGGTGCGCGAATCGAACAGGTCAGACCTTCGGCGAAGCCGGACCATCTGACCTGTCCATTAGAGATGCGCTTGCCCCCAATATTAACGCGTCCAACGCCAAAGCATACACAAGGAACACAGATGCACATTTTCACGAAATCGTCCCTGGCGGCTGTCATGGGCTTTCTGCCCACCGTGGGGCTTGCCGATTTTACCGGTGGCTATGCGGGGATCGCCATTGGCACCATTAGCGGCGACGGCAAGGTCGCCGCTGAGTCAGATGGTTTTGACTTCGGTTTGGGGACATTTGACCTCAATGACGATACCAGCTTTTCCGGTTTCGCCGGTTATCAAATGCAAGACGGTAATCTGGTTTACGGCGGCGAGATTGTTCTGGGCCGGGCGTCTGACGGCGGCACACCCGACGCATCAATCGATGGCCTGGAAACCACGGCTGTCGATATCAAGGGCCGGGTGGGTTACGTCTTTGAGGATCGTTTCCTCGCCTACGGCACCGCGGGTTTCACCCAGTTGACCACGGAATTTGATGTTGAAGGCGTGGATGGTGAGGCCGATGCCGATGGCTTTATCTTCGGCGTTGGTGTCGATTATCTGATGACGGACAATATCGTGCTGGGTGCGGAATTCACCAGACGTCAGGTCGAAGGGGCATTGCCCGAGGATGTCACTGGCGAACCGACAGACATCGACCTCGACGTCAACGCACTGGAACTGCGGGCGTCATTCAAGTTCTGATCATGTGACGAGGCTCAGGACCCATTGATCCTTCGCTATGCGCGTTCTGGCTCAGCAACACGGCTGGGCCAGACTTCGCACAGGCCGGCGCACAGAACCAACGCGCCCCCGGCGATTTCCAATATCCCCAGATGTTCGCCTGCCATCAATGCCGCGGAAATGGCGCCAGTCAGTACCTCGACCATCAGCAGGATGCCGACCCGCGCCGGTTCTAGCCGTGCTGTCGCCCACATCAGCGCGCACATCGACAGCCCCCACCAGATGCCGCCCGCCAGCAGGCTCCACCCGATGATGGCCGGGATGTTCCGGATTGGCTCAGGATCGGTCGCAGGAGGTAAGAGCGGCGCAAGGATCATGGCACCGATGGTCGCGCCTGTAGCAAAAACAAAGGCGGTTTCGAGCGGGCCGGTATCTGCCTTGACCCTGATCCCGGTCGTGGCGACAGCCCAGAGAAACCCGGAGATCAGGCCCAGCCATTCGCCCATCCCGCGCGGAACGGGCACCTGTCCATCAGCGCCCAGCATCAAGGCCAGACCAGCAAGCCCCAGAAACAGTGCCGCAATCCGTAGCCGCGTGGTGGGCCAGCCCATGACGTAGCGCCCGATCAGCGTGCTCCAGACCGGGGTCAGGAAGAACAGGATCACGATAATCGCGACCCGCCCATAAAGAAGCCCAACGGAATAAAGGACAAAGGCCGCCCCACCCAGCGCAATTGACGCCAGTGCAATGGGGTTGGATCGCGCCAGATGATGCCGCCGCCGGATCGCCACAGGCGCAAGCAGAACGGCCGCCGTTGCCACAATGGCCAGCGTCCCCCACGCGCCCGGTAACCCCAGTTCGGCCAGCTTGCGCACCGGCACCCAGTAGAGTCCCCAGATCGTGCCGGTGACGACAACCAGCACTGTGGCAATAAGCGTGGTGCGATCCCGCTGCATGGGATCGGGTTTAGGGAACGGTGCTGGCGAAGGAAAGAGATAGCCCGTGCTAGATATCGCGGAATCTGTCGCCATCGCGGATCATACGGGTACCAGGTGCGGCAGACAGATAACGCAGGATGCTGTCATCCTGGTTCAGCACAACACCAACGGCCACATAGCGCATGTCGCGTGATCGCGGCCGGGTATTGTCGTCGGCATAAATGTACCAGCCGGTATCCGGCCAGCGATCCTTGCGCCATGGACGCCACGTTCGCCACGCTGATCGACGTTCGATCCGGCCGATCCGTGCGCCACCGTTCAAGATGCGCGGATCGACATGGCACCGGGCGAACATCCGGTCTTCATGGCTGATGTCATCAACCTTGGGTTCCCACACGCTGACAATATGGTGGTCCTGAAACCGGATGATGTCACCCGCTGTCAGGCCCGGAATGTCCAGCGGCTGATTATCAAGCAGGCCAAAGGCGCCGCCCTCATCACTCCCCTGAAAGGTGACCCACATCCGTTCGGTCCCGTTATGGGGCGACAGGCTGCGGAACATCAGCTTGACCAGATCACCGGGGACAAGTGCCGCCTTTTCAGCGTCGGACGGGACGAAGAATGTATAGGGGTTTTCCTGCTGGATGGGCCGCGGGTCGATTAGCTGCCACGCAGACACGTCAAGATTTGGCCCATTCTCAGGGACATCATCCACCATTTCACTCGTTCCGATCACAGACTTACCCACGCAAACAAAACCGGGATACGGGCATAAGTATGTCTTGGTGATGACATGTCAGTGCGTTCGCACACAGTGCGACGTGAAGGCCACACAATCTGTGCCGTGATCGGCATCCGCAATCAGGGGTGGTGTTGCGCAAATGCTGCCATTAGACCTGACGCGCATTCGGGTCGCCGTAACATGACCCCACGAAAAACCATACTGGTCAGAATTTTGCCAAGATTGCCCGCCAAGGTCCGAACAAATAGTAAAAGGTCATTGAGACGTGAATAAGCTGACAGTTGATGGAATGCGCCCAACGGCATTGGGCAAACATCTGATTGCAGATTTTTATGATGCATCGCGGTTGTTCGAATGTGCCCCGGCGGGCGAGATACTGCGTCAGGCAGCATTGGCCGCCAAGGCCACCGTGCTTGAGGTCAATATGCATGATTTCGGCGATCGCTGTGGCTTTACCGGCGTGGCCGTGTTGGCCGAGTCCCATATCTCGATCCACACCTGGCCGGAAAACGACTATGCCGCGATTGATATCTTCATGTGCGGCGATGCCGAACCGATGCGCAGCCTTGAAGTGCTGCGCCAGTATTTTACCCCCGGTCGCGAGCAGGTGGATATCCTGCAGCGCGGAAATATGGCGCAGTTTGCCCTGGCTGCGACATCCGCGTGACCCGCAAACCATGTCATGAGTGAGCTGCGCAGTTGCTACATCACATTCAGTACCTGCGCCCTCTTTCTGGTGGCTTACGCCCTGAACGGGCCGACGCTGAACGCCAGCTATCTCGACACTTTGCCCGAAGCGTTTGCTGGCGTTTTACGCCATGGCAGCCTGTTGCACCTTTCGGGCAATATACTAGTGATCTTTTTTGGTGGTCTGATCGCGGAGCAGCGTCTGGGCGCGGCCCGGCTGCTTGCGCTGATGCTGGCCTGCGCCATCGGCAGCACGCTGGCCCAGTATTACATCGCAGGGCCCCGGTTCATCGGGGCGTCGGGAATATCCTACGGGTTGCTGGCTTATGGGGTGATGATGGCCCGGCCCCCGTCGGGCATGGCGCTTGCCGGTCTGGCCGTGCTGGTGCTGCTGATCCTCGAAGTGGTCTATCTGTCGCGATCCGTTGCCGTCTACGTCCATATCGCGGGCGCCCTGATCGGAGGAAGTCTGGCCGTGTTTGAATCCCTTTTCGGAAGCAAGACCCCGACACTGAAACCCATGCAGGCGAGCCATATCGCGCGGGTCGTCGAAATCATCGGCCAGACCGATGATGATGACGCAGAGGAAGCCGAATCAGGGTTTTTGGAAGAAGGTCTGGAGGGCATGTTCGTCCTGATGCAAAAGGGCGAAATCCTCGGCGTCACCGGCTACAGTCTCGATGATCAGGTAGATGACGTCGCGTGGCTTTCCTGGACCTATCTGGACCAGAAACAGACCGGTCAGGGGCTGGGCGGCGAGATGCTGAACGGGCTTCTGGGCAAGCTGAAGGATTTCGGGGTTCGCAAGATCTTCATGGCGACCAGCGACTACGCCGCCTTTGGCCGCCCGATCTATGCCAACGCCCACAAGATGTATGAGGATTTCGGTGCGCAGGTCGAGTTGACCGTTCCGAACTATCACGATGTGGGCGAGGCCAAGATCGTCTATGGCCTTGATAATCCAGAATTTGTTGCACCGCCACCACCACCGGCAAGCCCGCAGACCGGGCTGGCCATCGCCGATATCGCCAAGGAACCCGAGACCAAAAAGGTCATGGGCCTACGCTGGGAAGAACGGCCAGTAGGGCTGGCGGGCATGGAATATGCACTGGGAAAAGCAGCTGACAAAGGCGCGCGGATGGTCGTTCTGACCCTGCCAAGCGACCTGTCAGATGCCAATGCCGTTGCATTAGAAGCGCACAATTTCAAAAGATGTGGGATGCTCAAAAATTACTACAATCCTGCATTGCATCAGGTATGGTGGGTATGTTTGTTGGGGGCATAATCAGCTAGTGCGTTTTTTGCGTACGTCAAAGGAGAGGCTTATGCTTCAAAACATTAAATTGATCGGCGCAATCGCCGTCGTTGGCTTTATTGGCTATTCCGTTGTGTCCGGTTCCGCGTCTGAGCAGACCGCAGACTTGGGTCAGGTTCTTGACCGCACAGAATTCGTTCTGACCGAATATCAGGGTTATCTGGGCGAAAGCGGCATTACCGATGTGACCGACCAGCAAATGGCTGAATTCACAGAATTCTACACAGTCGTTCTGAACAGCGAACCACGCTTCTACGGCAAGACCCTTGGTCTTGAAGTCATGCCAGACGCCACATTCCTTGGCTTTGCGGACGAAAACGCCAATGGCGTGCAGGACACCGATGAAGGCAAGGTCTTTACCGTTGAAATCGACGAGGCGAACCGTCGCCTGATCGCCACTGACGTTGCCGGCAACGCCTCTGGCCTGCAATTCTCGGGCACCGGTTTCCTTGCCGGTGCGTTGATCGGCAACCTGATCAGCCGCCAGCGCGGCGCAGGCATTAGTGCTGCCAGCTTCAACAACCGCACGGCCACGCCACGCAGCAACTACCGCCCGCCATCCAGCGCGCGCACAGGTGGTCCACGCTCTGGCAAGTAAGCCTGCATAGACAATCAGGGCCCAGTGACGCCGAGCGCGTGCTGGGCCTTTTTTATTGTTTCAACTCAATAGGTTTCCCGTGGCAAAACGCGAATACAGCTACACCGATCTTCCACAGAAACAGGCGGTCGTCCTGTTGGGGTCCATCCTGGTCGTGGCCCTGTGCGGCATCGTCTACGAACTGATCATCGGAACCGTATCCAGCTATCTGCTGGGCAATTCAGTCTATCAGTTTTCGCTGACCATCGGCTTTTTCATGTTCGCCATGGGCGTGGGCTCTTACGTGTCCCGCTTTATCGAAGGCAATCTGGTCCAGGCCTTTGTCTGGGTCGAACTGATCCTCGCCTTTGTGGGCGGCATGTGCAGCATCTCGCTTTTCATGCTCTTTCCCTATGCCCCGTGGTTCTATCAGGTGGGCATGTTCACCTTCATCTCGACCATCGGCTTTCTGGTGGGCCTCGAAATCCCGATCCTGACGCGCATCCTGTCGGAACGGTCCACCACCCGGCAGTCCATCTCTGACGTGCTGTCGCTGGATTACATCGGCGCACTTGTCGGCTCCGTCGCCTTTCCCATCCTTTTGCTGCCGTCGCTGGGTCTGATCACCGCATCCTTCGCCATCGGCCTGACTAACGCGGCTGTTGCCCTGCTGAACATTTTCTGGCTGCGGGCCTATTTGGATAACTTCCACCGGATGCTGGGTTATGCGATTGCCACGATCGTTTTGCTTTTCGTGCTGACCTTGTCCGCGTCCAAGATCACCGGCTTTGCGCAGGATCACTTGTATTTCGACCGGGTTGTCTGGCGCGATCAGTCGCAATATCAGAACCTTGTCGTCACCAACACGTGGAAGACAAACGACATCCGCCTGTTCATCGACGGCCATCTGCAATTCGCCGAGACCGATGAATACCGCTATCACGAAGCGCTGGTGCACCCCGTGCTGGCCTGGGGGGATGCGCCGGAAAGCGTGCTGATCCTGGGCGGCGGTGACGGTCTGGCGATCCGCGAGGTGCTCAAGCATCCATCGGTGACCCAAATTGATCTGGTCGATCTGGACCCGGAAATGACGCGGCTGGGGTCAGAGTTTGCCCCGCTGGTCCGCCTGAATGGCGGCAGCATGCAGTCCGATATCCTGACCGTTTACAATCAGGATGCGTTTGTGTTCGTCAAAGACGCCGAGCAAAAATATGACCGGATCATCATTGATTTCCCCGATCCGCATAATGAGGCTTTGTCCAAGCTATATTCCGTCGAATTCTACGCCATGGTGTCGGCCATCATGGAGGACGGGGGCACGCTGGTCACCCAAAGCTCCTCTCCTTTCTTCGCGCCGCATTCCTACTGGACGGTCGCATTGACACTGGAAGAGCTGTTTCCGGACGTGATCAGCTACAACACCCCGATCCCGTCTTTCGGCATCTGGGGGTTCCACATGGCCAGTAAACAGCCTGGCGGCACGCTCGGGCCACTACCCGACGGGCTGCGGTCGCTGACACCCGAAAGCTTCGCCGCCGCCCAGAGTTTTACCACGGACCTCAAGCCAAGGCGGGAGTTGGAAGTGAACTCGATCTTCAACCCGACGATTTACGAGGAATACAACGCGGATTTGAGCCGAATCTGAACCACTTTCGCGGAACCAATGCAGGGGTCGCTGGTTAGGACCCTGTAGGCCACGTACAAGGTGATCGGTGGAACCTGTCCAGATTCTCATGGAACAATTGAACGCCATTGCGAGGGCGTCTATTGAAATGCTGCCGCAAATCGTGGTGGCCATCGTCGTAATTTTTGCGACTTGGGGTTTGAATTGGCTAGCAAGCTATGTGCTGCGCCGCATTCTTGGCCGGGCGAGACTGCGTCAGAGCCTGAAAGAACTTTTCTCTTTGGTGCTGTCGATCTTTATCTGGGTGCTCGGCGTAATGATTGCGGCCGTCATCGTTTTTCCCGGACTGACGCCTGCCAGCATTCTTGCAGGACTTGGTATCGGTTCGGTCGCCATTGGTTTTGCCTTCAAGGATGTCTTCGAAAATTTCCTTGCGGGCATCATCATTCTTTTTCGCCGCGAGATGCGCATTGGCGACCACATCGAATGTGAAGGGATCGAGGGTCAGGTAACCCATATCGCTATCCGCGAAAGCCATATCCGTCAGACCGACGGACAACTAGTCATCGTCCCCAACTCCATCCTGTTCAAGAACCCGGTCACGATCCGTACCGACAAGGATATCCGCCGCGTTACCATCATTTGCGGCGTGGCCTATGACGAGGATGTGGATCACTGTCGGTCAGTCATCACCGATGCCGTCAAATCCTGCGACACCGTCGTACAGGATGGCAAGCCGGTGCAGATTTTCGCGCAGGAATTTGGATCGTCGTCGATCAACTTCGAGGTGACGTGGTGGACTGGTTCGGCTCCTGTCGATGTTCGGACATCCCGCGATCAGGTCGTCGCGAGTGTCAAACGCGCCCTTAACCACGCTGGCATCGAAATCCCATTCCCCTACCGCACCCTGACATTCAAGGAACCGCTACCGATCAAAGGCATGTCAACGGACAATGCCGAAAAGGACGCGGATGGCGATGCCTAGTGCTGTTCCGGCACCAGGATCTCGCGCTTGCCCACGTGGTTTGCGCTGCTCACCACGCCTTCTTCCTCCATCTGCTCAACCAGACGCGCGGCCTTGTTATAGCCGATGGCCAGTTTGCGCTGGATATAGCTGGTCGAACATTTGCGATCCTTGATCACAATGGCGACCGCCGTGTCATAAAGCGCGTTTTCGGCGTCTGATCCATCACCCAGACCCAGCACAAGATCGATGCTGCTTTCGGCATCATCAGAAGGCCCTTCAACGACACCGGACATGTATTCCGGCGGACCGAACCCTTTCAGATGGTTGACGATTTCCTCGACCTCTTCATCGCTTACGAAGGGGCCATGGACGCGGGTGATCTTGGACCCGCCTGCCATGTAAAGCATATCGCCCATACCCAGCAGCTGTTCGGCCCCCATTTCACCCAGGATCGTGCGGCTGTCGATTTTCGAGGTGACCTGAAACGAAATACGGGTGGGGAAGTTGGCCTTGATCGTGCCGGTGATCACATCGACGGACGGGCGCTGAGTTGCCATGATCAGGTGAATACCGGACGCACGGGCCATCTGCGCAAGGCGCTGAATGCAAGCCTCGATCTCCTTACCCGCGACCATCATCAGGTCGGCCATCTCATCGACGATCACGACGATATAGGGCAGAACCTCTGGCTGGAATTCCTCGGTCTCGAAAATCGGATCGCCGGTTTCATCGTCAAACCCGGTCTGCACAGTGCGGCTGAACATCTCGTTCTTGGATAGGGCATCCTTGACCCGGCCATTATAGCCATCGATGTTGCGCACGCCCATCTTGGACATCTTGCGATAGCGTTCTTCCATCTCGCCCACGACCCATTTCAGGGCGACAACCGCCTTTTTGGGGTCGGTGACGACGGGGGACAGCAGGTGTGGAATGCCGTCATAGACGCTGAGTTCCAGCATCTTGGGGTCGATCATGATCATCCGGCATTCTTCAGGGGTCAGCTTGTAAAGCAGCGACAGGATCATGGTGTTAATCGCCACGGATTTACCGGACCCGGTGGTCCCCGCGATCAGCAGATGGGGCATCTTGGCGAGGTTCGCGATGATCGGTTCGCCCCCGATATCCTTACCCAATGCAAGCGGCAGTTTGTGGTTGCCGTCGCCAAAGTCCCGATGGCTCAGGATTTCGCGCAGCACGACCTTTTCGCGGTTCTCGTTCGGCAGTTCAATCCCGATGACCGACCGGCCCGGCACGGTGGACACACGGGCCGACAGGGCCGACATGGACCGGGCGATATCATCCGACAGGCCGATCACGCGGCTGGCTTTCAAACCCGGGGCCGGTTCAAGCTCGTACATCGTGACAACTGGGCCGGGGCGGACTGACACGATGTCGCCCTTGACGCCGTAATCATCCAGCACGCTTTCCAGCATGCGCGCGTTTTCTTCCAGCGCCTCATCGCTCAGATGGTGGCGTTGAATCTCGATCGGGTTCATCAGCAGCCCAAGCGGCGGGTGCTCGTAGCCGGGATATTGGTCTTCAAATTTCAGCGTCGGTTGCGCCTCTGCCTTGGCCTGAGTGGAGGGCTGCGGGGCCTTTTTCGGCGGGTGTCTTACGACGCTCCGCGGCTCTGGCGTGGGGGCGGTGGGGATATGCGGCGCAGGGATCGGCATGTGTGGTTCGGCCATGCGCGGCGCATTCGGATCCTCGAACACCGCATCGATATCGCTGGCCACATCATCAACCGGATCAAAGATCAGCGGTTTGGGGCCGCGCCCGGCCGTCAATGAGGGTTCGATGCGAACGCCAGTCGGCGATGGCGGCACGGACCGGTTCTTGATCGCGTCGGCAATGCGCGCGCTGACCCGGTCGCTGCTGCCGGTGGGTGGTTCTTCTGCCGTTGGCTCCGGTGTGACCAGTTCCGGTTCCGGCATCTCGTTCCGCTTGAGCAGGCCGGACAGGAAGCCGCCGCTTTGTTGCGGCTCTGCCGCTGCACGGGCGGGTGCGGCCAGCGGCGGGGCCGGTGGCATTTTGGGCGCGGTCAGGGGTGGTTCCTGCGTCGGCACAGCCGGGTTGGCGCGAACAACAGCGGCAGCCCTTGCCTTGAAATCCGGCACCGGCACGGCGCGTTCGGCCCGCGCCTCCGCCGTCAAAACGGCATCGCGGGCGGATCGTGCATCGGCCGCTTTTGCCCGGCGCGTTTGCACAGTTTCGGTCAGGCCCTGAGCCGCATGGGCCGACAGGGCGGCGCCGCGGCCCAGAATTTTCAGGATCAGGGCGTAAAGCATGATGGTACCCAGCATGACAAAACGCAGGGCGGTCCTGACCTCTGGCTTGGTGAAGCCCAGCACAAAGGCCATCAGCACCAGCAGGGCCCCGAAGGACAAAAGCGACAGGAGTTTGACTCCAAAGATCGTCCCAAATGGCACAATGGTCAGGATGACGGCAAGCACGGTATCGCCAAACAACCCGCCAAGGCCGAAATTGGCTGGCCAGTCGGCCCCCGGCGTGAGCGTCGCGGCATGAACCGAGGCCAGCACGATGGCGACGGGCGCGAACACCAGCCGCCCGATGGCACGTTCCTGCCCGCGATGGGTGATGAAACGCGCGCCCCATGTGATCAGGATGACGGGCAAAACCCAGATGCCAAGACCGATGATCATCATCAACGGGGCCGCCAGTGACGCACCCATATGCCCAAGCCAGTTCTGCACCGGGGCGTCTGTGGCAGAGATCCAGCTGGGATCGTCGGGGGAATAGCTGCCCACCATCGCCGCGATCAGGAGGCCCGCAAAGACCAGACCGATCCCCAGCAATTCCTTGCCGCGTTTTTCGATTGCGGCCTGGGTGGTGCTGTCCAAAAGCGGATCGCGCTGCCGTGTCTGATATGATGCCATTCTGCTCGTTCCTTAACCGTAGAGACAGTCGCGGATCTGGGTCAGACCGCGCTGCATTTCTTGTGTTGGGGCCACCATGGCGACCCGGATGTAACCTTTGCCGGGGTTTTCACCCGCTACTTCGCGGCTGAGATAGGCGCCCGGCAGCGTACGCACGCCGGTGTCCTGCCACAGCTTCAGCGCCGCCTCTTCTCCGTCATCCACCTGTAACCACAGGAAAAATCCGGCCTGCGGGGACATGTAGCCGGGGATATGCCCCAGAATATCGTCGGCGATGTCATACTTGCGGTGATAAAGGCTGCGGTTTTCTTCCACATGACCTTCATCATCCCAGACCTTCGTCGCCACCACCTGCAAGGGCCCGGGCAAGGGCGCACCGGCGAAAGCACGCAACTGGCGCAACCGGGCGATGGATTTCGCACCACCCGCCGCGAAGCCGCAGCGCAGACCAGGCAGGTTGGAGCGTTTCGACAGCGACTGGAAAATCACGACCCGATCAGGGTCCGCCCCCATCCGGGTGGCAATCTCAAGTCCCCCGGGGGGCGGTGTGTCGCGGTAGATCTCGGAATAGCATTCATCGGCGAAGATCTTAAAATCGTGTTTTTCGGCAAGTGTGATCAGGTCGCGCCAATAGGCTTCATCGGCCACAGCGCCTTGCGGATTGGCAGGCGAGCAGAGATAGGCGATGGCGGTGCGGTCCAGGGCTTCGCTGGAAAGTGAAGCGAAATCAGGCAGATGGCCGGTGGCTTCGGTTGCGGGCACATAGACGGGTTCAGCCGCGACGGACAAGGCCGCGACCGCATAAACAGGGTAAAACGGGTTTGGCGTCAGTACGACAGGCTGTTTGCCGTTCTTGGTTTCCGGGCACAGCGCCATGGCCGCGTTATACAGCCCCTCGCGCGTGCCGTTCAGCGCGATGATCCGGT
The DNA here is from genome assembly GCF_046762885.1 of Yoonia sp. SDW83-1. Taxonomy (NCBI): domain Bacteria; kingdom Pseudomonadati; phylum Pseudomonadota; class Alphaproteobacteria; order Rhodobacterales; family Paracoccaceae; genus Yoonia; species Yoonia sp. SDW83-1. The sequence goes on along the minus strand of NZ_JBKQXO010000026.1, from coordinate 7,308 downwards.
CGTTGGACACGTCTAACCCATAGCGACGCTTGAGAAATCCGCCCATGGCGGTCAGCAGATCGTCCTGCCCTTCGTTGCTCGGATAGCTGTTGAAACCCGCCAGATTGGCCGCAAGGATATCGCCCACGAAGGCAGGAAACGCATGGCGCGGTTCGCCAATCGTCATATTGATCACGTCCGACGCCTTGCTGGGTACGTTGAGTAACGCACGCAGACGTGGCCACGTCGCAACCGGGAGGTTCGAAAACCGCTCGGGAAACACCATAACTGCCTCAATTCGCGGGATCATTTCGCCCCGCTTTTGATCAAACTAGCGCGCAGGGTGGTGCGCTGTCCAGAACAAGGGAACGGGGGCGGCAATAATGTGGCTTTTTGGTCAGGCCAAAGGGTGTTGCGTGCCCCCCACGGTACGGTGGTTTCTGATGTTCGAGGCGAATCGTGGGTTAACAGCTTATTTTACTGGGAAATGCGCGGCCGGCATCACGTCGGATTCGCGTCGGCAAAACGTCGGACCTTTTGGTGGCGTTTGGGCGGATTAACCGGGCGTGCTGGGGAATGTGTTAACGCGTGTTAAGGATTTGGAGCGTTGTCGATAATCAACGCGATGCTGCGGATTTTGCTGTCAGATGATAGGACTACGTTGAGCAAGGCTGGCCTAAACGTGAAATTTGACGCGACCGCTCGATCAAGAGTTTTATTCGGGGCTAATCAGCTACTGAAAGCAAGAAATTCCGTGTCTAGAAGGGCTAATGTATGCAGGAATCATCGTGATCGGTGTTCCACCTCTGTGTAACAGCAGACAGTCAAGTATCTAAGTGATTGATTTTAAGAGATATGGTGGAGCCTAGGGGAGTCGAACCCCTGACCTCTTGCATGCCATGCAAGCGCTCTCCCAACTGAGCTAAGGCCCCATCTGTGGCGATCTGAGTCGCCGGGTGCAGCGTTTCCGCTGCGATCTGCTGTCTATGCAGCAGACCGGGCGAGATCAAGCATAAATCGCGCCCGGTACGATTGTTTATTCGTCGTCGTTCGTGGCGACATCAGCCAATTCATCAAGCGAGACGGTGTCATCATCGTCATCATCTTCCAGAACATCGTCGCCCAGATCGACATCATCGTCATCGTCGTCATCATCCAGGACCAGATCGTCCTCGGTGTCGTCCTTCATCTTCTTGGTTTGCGCATCTTCCGCATCCGCGACCATGGTGCGGGTCTTGGATGTGTCGACGGTCACCTCTTTACCCGTATATGGGCTGATGATCGGTGTCGCGTTCAGGTCGTAAAAGCGTTTGCCGGTTTCGGGGCAGAGGCGCTTTGTGCCCCACTCTTCCTTAGGCATGGGCCATCCCTTCAAAATCTGTCTGACGTCCCCTTGCGGGTGATCGGTGCCAACTGCCATAAGCGGCCTTGCGTGTCAAAGCCTTTGGCACTTCAAATGCGAGAAGCTGATATGGGCCGTCATACGCTTGAAGGCAACCCCCCGATTGAGGTCACGTTGCGCCGCTCGGCCCGGGCCAAACGATTGTCATTGCGGGTCTCACGGCTGGACGGGCGTGTGACGCTGACATTGCCCCCACGCGCCGCCGAGCGGGAAGGTCTGGTTTTTCTCAAATCGCGAGAGGCCTGGCTGCGCAGTCACCTGACCCAGCTGGCACCCGGCGTGCCGGTGCGGATTGGCGGGACAGTCCCGTTTGAGGGCTGCGATCTGCCTGTCACACTTGGCGCGGGGCGCTCTGCCCGGTTGGAGCCTGATCGGGTTATCGTACCAACGGCCGATACAGCGGGTCCGTGCGTTCAGGCCCTGTTCAAGACGCTCGCTCGTGACAGACTGGCGGCGGCATCGGACGCCTATGCCGCCCAGGTGGGCAGGTCCTACAGCCGCCTGTCGTTGCGCGATACCCGGTCCCGCTGGGGGTCGTGTTCCAGTAAGGGTGTGTTGATGTATTCCTGGCGCCTGATCATGGCGCCGCCTGAAGTGCTGCGATACGTGGCTGCACATGAAGTGGCCCATCTGGTTGAGATGAACCATTCGCCCGCCTTTTGGAACCTTGTTGAGCAGCTTTATCCAGATCACGCGCCATATCGCCTATGGTTGCGCGAAAATGGCGATCATCTGCACAGGATACTGTTCGCAGATTGACCCTTCTGCGCGGAGAGATCACAACACTGATATGATGATCCAGCCCCGCCCCGTCGATCCGAACACCGCCGCACATGAGCGTGTCTACCGGGCGCTACGCACACGGATCATGCATGGCGAGATTGGACCAGGCGAGGCGCTGACGCTGCGGGGTATCGGCAAGGCCTACGATGTCTCCATGACTCCCGCCCGCGAGGCCGTGCGCCGTCTGGTTGCGGAAGGCGCGCTGTTTCTTTCATCCTCAGGTCGCGTTTCAACCACAGCCTTGTCAAATGAACGGATCGAGGAACTGGCAACGTTGCGCGCCTTGCTTGAGCCGGAACTTGCGTCGCGGGCTTTGCCACGTGCGCATTTTGCCCTGATCGAACGGCTGGAGGCGATCAATCAGGGAGTCAGCCAGATGGTCGCTCGGCATGACGCGACGGGCTATATCCGGATGAATCTGGAGTTTCACCGCACGCTGTATCTGCGTGCCCAGGCCCCGGCGATGCTGGCCATGACTGAAACGGTGTGGTTGCAATTAGGGCCAACGATGCGGGCTCTTTACGGGCGGTTGAATCGCAAGGATCCCCCATATCATCACAAGATGATTCTTGCCGCGCTCAAGGCGGGGGATGAACCAGGTTTGCGGCTGGCCGTGCGCGGTGACGCGACACAAGGCCTTAGAATGTTAAAGGGCTAGACCGGGTGCGCGTCCATATCCTTGAACGCCAGATAAAGGACGCGCCGGAAATCTTCGCCCGGCATACCCAGACCGTGGGCTAACTCGCTGGCGAACTTGTATTCCGACGGCAACATGCGCCCGCCGGCCATCGTGATGTAAAGGACACCCCGCAACATGATATCCTTTTCGCTGTCGCGCAGCCCTTTGCCGAAATTGATATAATCTTGTGTGCTGAGGTTAAGATGCACCCGGTCGGACAAGCGCATGATCTCGGTCGGGCTGTAGCTATGTTTCGTCAGGCGCTTCATGGTTCTGGCGATCATCTTGATCTCACCGGAGGAGACCAGGCCATCGCACTTGGCCGCATGGCAGAGCGCTAACAGTATCTTTTTGGCGGCGCGTTTCCGAAGGGGTCCGTTCGGATCAAGCGCCAAAAGCGATTTCACTCGGCGAATGATGATCGCGACCATGGCCAATGCCATGCCGATCAAAACGCCGTAAGTCTGGAGGTTTCGTTCAAAGCTGTTGCGGGCCTCTGGCGAAATCTCGGGGTCAATCAGGTTCAATGACTGCGCGGTCACCATTTGATCGGTGCTGAATTCGCGCAGTTCGGACCCTTCGCAGCCCTCATCAACCAGTACGTAGCCCTGCACGTCGCTGGTAAGCGGAAAATCAAAGATATGAAAACCAAGCGTGCGATAACACAGTGACATCATTCCTTCGCTGCGACTGGGGATTCTGGTGGGCGCAACAAATTCGAGATCCTTGACCATGAAGTCGGAGAATCTGAAATTTTTCCAATCGTCGAGGGAAAGCGCATGTGCCGGTGTGATCGATCCCATCAGGAAAAGCACAGCTGCGAGTAGTTTTTTCATTTATATCTCAGACGTCTCACTCGATACGCGCCTTATTAAAGGAACAATTGTGGCGGAGTTGTGTTTGTTTGCGTGTTTGTGTGGGGCAATTACTACCCGTTGCTACGACGATTTGGTCTTAAATCTTTTTCCTTCGCCGCAATTGCGCTGAAATGTTGCCATAGTGTTGCTTATACAGGAACATAGCCGCAATCTTGCATGGATAACTGTCGATAATGGAAACGATAAGCCACCTCTTCTCGGAGATGTATCAGATGCTGTCCGAGCAGTTTTCTGCGCTTGTCCAGACGCCGTTCGACCCTGCGGCTCGGTTGTTCTGGCTGTATCTATGTACTGCTGTTTTATTCGCGTATTGGGTTTACCACCGTTATAGCAAGACGGACGCGGGCGCAGAGCCCCGCACGTTGGGCTCGTTCCTGCGCTTTCTGGTGCCGAAATCAGTGTGGGGCCATCCATCAGCATGGCTTGATCTGAGATTTTTCCTTGTAAATCAATTCACTGGTAAGCTCCTGTATGTCAGCCTGACAGGAGCAACGACGGCCTTTGTGTTCTATTGGGTGACCGGTGGAATAAGCTTCGTCGACGTCATCAAAGCATCCGAGATGCCCGGATTTTCGGATGTTGTGATCTCTTTGATCTATATGTTTGTCGTGATCGCCATTACAGATTTCGCCGCCTTTTACATCCACTATCTACAACACAAGATCCCGATTCTGTGGGAGTTTCACAAGGTGCATCACAGTCCCGAAGTCATGCATCCGATCTCGAACTTTCGCGAACATCCGTTCGACAACGTGGCTTATGCGCTAGGAATCGGATCGGTCTACGGCATTGTCTTGGGAAGTGTGATGGTCTTTCTCGGCTATCTACCGAACATGCCAACTGTTCTGGGTGTGCCTATCCTGCTGTTTCTCTTTAATGCTGGCGGCTATCACCTGCGTCATTCCCATATCTGGCTGCGCTGGCCCGGACGGTGGTCGATGGTGTTTCCCTCGCCAGCGCACCACCATGTGCATCATAGCTGCCATCCCGATCATCTGGACAAAAATTTTGCATTCCTGTTCCCGCTCTGGGACGTTTTGTTCCGGACCTATGAAATGCCTAAGGACAACAAGGATGTGAAGTTCGGAATCTACGGGGTTGAAGAGTCCGAATATACGTCAGTCTGGAAGCTGTATTCCATCCCGTTTCGCAATATCTTCAATAAGATAAAGACGGGCAAGTCGCTGACGGTCAATGAGGAACCGCGCCAGAACAAAGCCCCGGCGCAGGTCGATCCCTAGGCGTGAATGGCCCCGTCGCCACAGGCAAGAGCTGCTTCGCGCACCGCCTCTGAATAGGTGGGATGGGCGTGGCAGGTCCGCGCGAGGTCCTCTGCCGCAGCGCCGAATTCCATCGCGACGCAGATTTCGTGGATCAGGTCGCCGGCCATGGGACCAATGATATGCGCGCCGAGGATCCGGTCGGTTTCCTTGTCAGCCAGAATTTTGACAAAACCTTCGCCAGCGAAATTGGCCTTGGCACGGGCGTTGCCCATGAAAGGGAACTTGCCAACCTTGTAGGCACGCCCTTGTTCTTTCAGGGTTTCCTCGGTCTCGCCAACATTGGCAACCTCGGGATGCGTGTAGATCACTCCAGGGATCACGCCGTAATTCACATGCGGATGCTGCCCAGCGATGCCTTCGGCGACGGCCATGCCTTCATCTTCTGCCTTGTGGGCCAGCATGGGCCCATCGATGGCATCACCGATCGCATAAATCCCTTTGATATTCGTGGCATAACGGCCATCCGTTTTGATTTGCCCGCGTTCCGACACCTCGACACCCAAAGCATCCAGGCCCAATCCTTCAGTGTAAGGTTTGCGGCCCGTCGCCACCAGCACGGTGTCGGCGTCCATCACATGTTCGCTGTCATCCTTGCGCAGCTTGTAGGTGACTTTGGCCTTGCCGCCTTTGACGGCAACACCCTGGACTGCGGCGCCGAGTGTAAAGTTAAGGCCTTGCTTTTTCAGCATTCTCTGGAAGGTCTTGGCGATTTCAGCGTCCATCCCCGGGGTGATGTGATCAAGAAATTCGATGACCTGCACCTCGGCCCCGAGGCGCGCGTACACCGAACCAAGTTCAAGACCGATAACACCGGCACCGATCACCACCATTTTTTTGGGGATTTTGGGCAATTCCAGCGCGCCGGTGGATGTCACAACGGTTTTTTCATCGACGTCGACACCGGGCAGGGATGACGCCTCGGACCCGGAGGCAATGACGATATGCTTGGCTTCGTGGATGTCATCACCCACCTTGACCTTGCCCGCCTCAGGTATCGAGGCCCAACCCTTGATCCAGTCTACCTTGTTCTTTTTGAACAGAAATTCGATGCCGCCGGTGTTCTGGGCGATGGTGGTTTCCTTATAAGCCAACATCTGTTTCCAGTCGACGGAAGGTGCTTTTCCCTTCAGGCCCATGTCAGCGAAATTGTGTTCGGCCTCGTGCAGCATATGGCTGGCGTGCAGCATGGCCTTGGAGGGGATACAGCCGACGTTCAGGCAGGTGCCGCCCAGCGTTTCACGGCCTTCGACACAGGCCACTTTCATGCCCAGTTGGGCGCATCTGATGGCGCAGACATAGCCACCGGGGCCGGCACCGATTACAATCACATCATAGCTGGGCATGGGTTCTCCTTTAGTCATTTTGGTGTGTCGGACTTGCGTCGGACAAACGTCGGATTTGCGTCGGGCATATCTGTCAAATCAGGGCCGACACTATCATGAGCATGGTCGAGAGAAACCCCACCAACCAGATAAGCGAGCGCCATGGCATCAGGCCAAAGTAATAGGCCGGCACATAGAGGATACGTGCCCCCAGATAAGTCCAGGCGCAGGCGGCGGTCAGCCCAGTGTTCTTGTCACCCAGGCTGACGACCAGAACGGCGATGGTGAACAGTATCAGCGCCTCAAAATGGTTGTTGAGCGCGCGCAGCAGGCGGCCGGTCTTGTCGCTGAGTAATTCACCAATGGGCTTGCCAAGCCTGCTTTGGTCGCGGGGCGACATGGTCTTGCCCGGCCCAAGTTCGAGATTGGCCGGCACGGCCATGAGGACGAATTGAAGACCCTGCAGCAATGCGGCCAGGGCGAGGACGGTCAGTTCAGGGGTCATTATGCTGCCTCCTTGAGGTCCCGGATCAGGTCCGGGACGGCGGTGTTCAGTGTTATCGGCCTAATCCTGAATAGTGATCGGCGTGCCGTTGGGAACCAGTGACCAGATCTCTCGCATTTCTGCATTGGTGACGGCAATGCAACCATTTGTCCAACCCCAACAAGTCAGAAAAGGCTGGAGGAAACTGCGGTCGTTCAGGGTGCTGTGGATCATGGTGTTCCTGCAGGCGGACCAGAGATGTAAACCTGTTACGGTTTGATGCCACTCCTTGATAGCATTTGCTGCGTCAAAGGAGACTGACCATAGAGTTGAAAGGGAAGGACAAATGCCGCGCTTATGCGGTGCGGATCGCGTCGACGAGCAGGCTGGAGCGTGAGCTGGTTGCGGCTTGCTTCACCGGTTGAAAATCGAGTGGTGATCTGAGCGACTTATAGTGGCTCGATGGCGCGCCTTGAGCCCCACTTTCCGAAGTGTCAT
>NZ_JBKQXO010000025.1:0-40271 GCF_046762885.1 Yoonia sp. SDW83-1 | reverse complement strand
CCTCGGTCCCATCATCGCCAATCCCTCCCTGCAAGAGCAATTGAATCAGCGACTTATGCTTCGATCAAGGATGAGTTTTTCAACAGAATAAGTCCATTACCGCCGTTCGCCCTACCGTGATCATGTTGCGTTGTGGCCCGTCATTCCGGACATTCGTTGCGAACGCAAGGTCTGGAGGGGTTCGAATCTAAAGAATGCGGGACAAATCGGCCATTGGTTACGCCCCATTCGGTGTCCGCTTTCGTCTGAACATCCGAAGCAACGTCTGGCAGGTCATCAGAGATGGGTCTTCGAATTCAGACTTTGATGTTTCTGGCGCGGCAATTGTGTTTATGGATTTGCGCCATCACCGATCCAGATTATGGATGGATCATGACATTTGATCAAATCAAGACCTTCCTGTTGGTGGCGCGGCTTGGGGGATTTCGCAAAGCGGCTGACCGACTCAATCTTTCGCAACCGGCCGTTTCGACCCGTATCGCCAACTTGGAGCAAGAGTTGCGCGTACCCTTGTTTGAGCGTGGGCCTGGAGAACTTGTCCTGACCAAACACGGCACGCTTCTGTTGTCTTATGCGGAGCAGATGTTGTTCGTAGAAGAAGAGATCAAGCAGCGCGTCGCAAATCCGTCTGAAGCGGAGGGTTTGTTTCGTATTGGTGCCTCCGAGACGATCGCGCAAGCGTGGTTGCCTGACTTTCTTATGGCATTCAGTGCGCAATATCCGCGCGTGAATGTTGATCTTACGGTAGATATCTCGCTGAACTTGCGCGCGGAACTGCTTGAACGAAAGCTTGATCTGGCGCTCTTGATGGGCCCCGTTTCGGAATTCACGGTCGAGAACGTCGTTCTGCCGTCTTTCGATCTGCATTGGTATCGATCAACGGAAAATCAGCAAACGGATCTAAGCAAGATACCGGTCATTTCCTATTCCAGCAAAACCCGACCCTACCGAGATCTGATGTCAGAATTGTCGCGCAGGATCGGGCCGAAGCTGCGTGTCTATTCTTCTGCATCGTTGTCGGCGAGTCTTAAGATGATCGCTGCGGGAATCGCGGTTGGCCCCTATCCCCGCGCTTTGGCCAACGATTTCCTAGAGGCCGGTCAAATCGTAGAGTTTGATCCGGGCTTTCGACCGCAACCTCTGTCGTTCACGGCATCTTACTTGTCCGAACCGCGTAGTTTTCTTGTTGAGAACAGTGCGGATATCGCCCGCGAGGTGGCTGAGGTATGGACCCGAACGCATCCGATGTGAATTTAAGAAATCTATCACCAGTGATATAAATTGATAATTTGATTGAAGGCCGACCCCCGTGCAAAGCTTTTCCGAAGTTTGGGGGGCCAGGTGACGCCAACAGCAATTCATCATTCCGATCTGGTCGGCATGTCTGCGGCGGCGGTCAGAGCGGCCATTCGGAGTGCATCTTATGCTGGTCACACTGCAGGCCTGGCAGCCGGAAAGCTGCAGTGCAATCTGGCGATCCTACCTGAAGAATGCGCGCTGGATTTCCTGCGCTTTTGCCAGCGCAATCCCAAGCCCTGTCCTATTGTCGGTGTCGGCGACAGCGGCGATCCGACCTTGCCTACGCTGGGGCGTGACATCGACATCCGGACAGATGTTCCCAAATATCGGATCTTTCGCAATGGCAGCCTTAGCGAAGAGGTCACTGATATCATTGATGTCTGGACCGACGATCTTGTGACGGTGGCACTTGGCTGTTCTTTCACATTCGAGAATGCGCTCTTGCACAACGGCATTCCGGTCCGCCATGTGGAATCGGGGCTGAACGTGCCCATGTTCCGGACCAACATCGATCTTGTGCCTGCAGGGCGATTTGGGGGTAAGATGGTCGTGACCATGCGCCCGATCCCCTCAGCACAGGTCGAACGGGCCCGCGAGATTAGCCGCCGCTTTCCCCAGGCGCACGGCGCGCCGATTGCCGCAGGGGATCCTGCCGACATCGGCATCTTGGACCTTGCGCACCCGGACTGGGGCGATCCGGTCGAGATCAAATCCGGTGAAGTGCCTGTCTATTGGGCCTGTGGCGTAACGCCTCAGAACGTTCTGCTGGATGCGGGGCTACCGATTTGCATCACCCATTCACCCGGCCACATGCTGATCAGTGATGTGGCGGAAGACGCCGAAACAACAATTCTTACAAAGACCTGAAACGACCAACAAGGAGACCAAAACCATGAAACGCACACTTGCCATCCTCGCCGCAAGCACCGCGCTTGCCGCTCCGGCCATCGCGGAAAATCTGTCCGTCGTGGGCAGCTGGTCCAGCTTGCCGCTGCACAACCAATATGAAGCCCCTTTCTGGAGCAAGACCCTGCCAGAGGCCTCGGGTGGCGACGTCACCGTTGAATTGACCACCCACAACCAGATGAGCCTCGGGCTGGGCGACATCTATCCCCTGCTGGGACAGGGTGTGTACGATGTGGCGATGACCGTGGCGGATTACGCGGTCGCAGACGCGCCCGAGCTTGAAGGATTGGATGTGCCGCTGGTGGCGCTGTCGGCGGACGAAGCCCGCGCAATGGTCGACGCAGCGCGCCCGATGGTTGCAGACATCTATCGCGACCGCTTCAATTCCCACGTTTTGGCCATCGCACCCTATCCGCCCCAAGTCGTCTTTTGTAACCACGAGATCACGAACCTTGCCGACCTTGAAGGTCTCAAAGTCCGAGCCTCTGGCCGCATGACGGCAAAACTGCTTGAGGCCTTGGGCGCAGAAGGGGTCAATGTCTCTTTCGCTGAAGTGCCGGGCGCATTGCAAAACGGTGTCGTCGATTGTGCCGTGACCGGAGCCGGTTCGGGCTACAGCGCGGGCTGGTGGGAAGTGTCCACACATTTGCTGCCCATTCCGCTTGGCGGCTGGGATTCCGTTGTCACCGCGATCAATCTGGACAAATGGAATGGGTTGAATGCGGAGACGCAGGCGCTGATTACCAGCGAGATCAAGAGCGGCTTTGAAGACCCCGCTTGGGCAAGTGCTCAGGACGCGCTCGTCAATGACATCGCCTGTCTGACCGGCAACGGCGACTGCCCATCGGGCGACGCACGTTCAATGACGCTGGTCGAGGTCAGTGACGCAGATTTCGACCGTGCCCGTGACATCCTGACCACCGAAGTGCTTCCTGAATGGGCAGAGCGCGCAGGTGGTGACTGGTCTGCTCGCTGGAACGAAAGCGTCGGCAAAGTTGTCGGCGTCACAATCAACTAAGAAGCTAGTTCGGGGAACGTACCGACCATGGAACGCAAGATGATAGATAGCCTGAGGGCAATCAACAGAGGGGTGGCGCTGGTCGTTGGTTTTGGCCTTCTGTCCTGTGCAGCCTTTGTGCTGACCGATATCATCATGCGCCAGGTCGGTACGTCCCTTGGCGGCACGGAAGAGATTGCAGGCTATGCCATGGCGCTCGCCACCTCTTGGGGCATGTCATACACCTTACTGGAACTGGGTCACGTCCGAATTGATCTGCTGAGATCCAAATTTCAAAGCTTTTGGCGGGCGCTGTTCGATGTCTTTTCCATGATCGTGATGTCGGGGGTCGTCATTACAATCGCAATCAAGGCATGGCCGGTACTCGAACGTTCCCTGACCAACGGGTCGCGCGCCAATACACCGCTTGAAACACCACTGGCATGGGTGCAATTGCCGTGGTTTGCGGGCTGGGTCTGGTTCGCCTTGATGTCGACCCTCACAACGCTTGCGGCGCTCAGCCTTCTGTTGAAGCGGCGCCATGAAGAGACCGAAGCCATTGTTGGCGCCTTCGCCGAGCAGGAGACACTGCAGTGATCGGTTATGTCTCAATCGGGCTTCTTGGACTGCTGGCCCTGTCCATCCCCGTCGGCATCGTTCTGTTCCTTCTGGGCTTTGGGATTGATGCGTTCTTTTCCAGTTTTCCGCTGACCCGCGGGCTTGGGAATATGGTCTGGTCGTCATCGAATTCGGCAACGCTGATCGCAATCCCGTTTTTTGTCCTGCTGGGAGAAATTCTGGTGCGCAGCGGCGTGGCCACACGCACCTATGCAGCCCTTGACCGTTGGGTGTCATGGCTGCCCGGCGGGTTGGTTCATGCCAATATCGCAACGGCCACAATGTTTTCCGCAACTTCCGGATCATCAGTGGCGACAGCGGCGACGGTTGCCACCGTCGCCATGCCACAGGCGGAAAAGCTGGGCTATGATCCCAAACTGTTCTCGGGTGCGATTGCAGCAGGCGGGACCCTGGGCATCATGATCCCCCCCTCGATCAATCTGATCGTTTATGGCTTCCTGACCCAATCCTCGATCCCACAGCTATTTTTGGCGGGTTTGGTTCCCGGCATCGCCTTGGCGATTGCCTTCATGGTGGTCACAGCCGTCATCTGTGTCATTCGCCCCGAACTAGGGGGAGTACGCCGGACATTTCCCTTCGCACAGATGTTGCGGGCCCTGATCGATTTAATCCCGATCCTGATCTTGTTCGGTCTGATCGTCGGGTCGATCTACCGTGGCTGGGCCACACCGACAGAGGCCGCAGCGGTTGGTGTCGCTGGTGCCTTCGTCATCGCCCTTGCCTTTGGTGGCGTGACTTGGGACATGTTGACCCAAAGCCTGACGGGTACGGTCAAAATCACATCAATGATCATGCTGATCGTGATCGGGGCATCGTTTCTAAACTTCACACTGGCCTCAGCGGGGCTGGGGCGCGAATTGACAACCTTCATGGAAGGTCTGGGCCTGTCACCCTTGGGCTTTATCCTCGTGGTCGTGGTGCTTTATATCGTGCTGGGGTTCTTCATCGAAACCCTGTCGCTGATGGTGGTCACGACCCCGATCATCGTGCCGATGGTTCTGGTGCAGGGCTACGACGTGATCTGGTTTGGCATCTTGATGATCGTGTTGATTGAAATGGCTTTGATCACCCCGCCTGTCGGGTTGAACCTTTATGTCGTGCAAGGGGCGCGCAAGTCAGGGACCTTGAACGAAGTCATGCTAGGCGCGCTACCCTATTGTCTGACAATGTTGGCCATGGCGTTCCTGCTAATCGCCTTCCCCAGCATCGCGCTCTTTCTGCCAAACGCACTGCAGTAGGTGTCAAATCAAATGCGCATCGATCTGAACTCTGATCTTGGTGGAGGATTCGGACCTTGGTCCATGGGGGACGATGCCGGGATGTTGTCCATCGTCAGCTCTGCCAACGTCGCCTGTGGCGGCCATGCGAGTGATCTCGAAACGATGTTTCATACGCTTAGTCTGGCAAAAGAGAATGGCGTCAACGTGGGAGCGCATCCCGGATATAACGATCGCGAAGGCTTTGGGCGGCGCGTCATACCCATGTCGCCCGCAGAGATCGGACGCCTGTGTGCCGCCCAGATTGGTGCGCTCAAGGGTATTGCCGCGCAGGTCGGTGTGCCCATCACCTACGTCAAGCCGCACGGGGCGCTTGGCAACCTTGCCGCCCGTGACGCAGAGGTCGCGGCGGCCATCGTCAAAGCAGCGCTGATGATCGATCCCGAACTAGCGATCCTTGCGATTTCTGGCACGCATACAAAACAGGCGGCCCGCGCGGCGAATGCTCCGGTCTATTCCGAGATTTTCGCCGACTGCGGCTATATATTATCCGGTCAACTTGTCCCACGTGGTCAGGACGGCGCGATGATCCACGATGCTGCTGAAGCGGTGGCGCGACTTTTGTCCTTTCTTGAAACCGGCCTGATGCCTGTGATCGACGGGCCACCGATCAAGCTGGCCGCGCAATCGATTTGTGTGCACGGGGACTCCCCTGGGGCGGTCGACATGGCGCGCGAGATACGCCAGCAGCTGACGGCGCACGGTATCCAGATCACCGGGTTCATAGAGGCCTGAGATGCCAATGGACGTCGCGTTTACAGCCATCGCCGACCACGCCTTGCTGGTCAATTTCGCGCAGGAGATTTCTGAGACCGCACACGCCTATGTCGTCGCACTGGACAAGGCAATCTGTGCTGGCACGCCGCCCGGCGTGATCGAGACAGTGCCTGCCTTGGTAAACCTTCTGGTTTCTTTCGATCCAACACAAACGGACCATGTCACCGTAGAAGGACACGTCCGTGACTGCCTCGATAGGTTGGAAGTTGCCAAGGTGGCAGGCGTTCAACGCAGCGTGCAAGTCTGTTATGAGGCTCCCTTTGCGCCCGATTTGGACGCTGTCGCGTCGGCAACCGGCCTGACGACCGAGGCGGTGATCAACGCCCATCTCGCCAGCAACTTTCACGTTCTGATGTACGGGTTCGCGCCCGGCTATGCTTATCTGTCTGGGGTGCGAGAGCAGATACAGGTGCCGCGCAAATCAAAGCCGGTGCGCGATGTGCCCGCCGGCAGCGTCATCATCGCGGGGGCGCAATGCCTGGTCACGACCCTTACCATGCCGACAGGCTGGTCGATCATCGGCCGCTCTCCCACATCTGTGTTCACCGGTGACCCTGAACACCCCTTTCTGTTCGACGTCGGAGATCGCCTCGCGTTCGAGCGAATCGACACCGCGACATTCGAACGTCTGTGTAAAGACGGCGATCATGGGTGAGGCTGGCTTCACTGTTTCATTTGCTGGCCCCCTCGTCACATTTCAGGACGCAGGCCGGCCCGGCAACATGCGCTACGGTGTGGCAGCGTCTGGTCCGATGGATCGTCTGGCCTTTGACGCCGCCCACGCGGCCCTTGGCAATGCGGCAGGTTTGACAGCAATCGAAATCTCGCTTGGCGGTCTGATCCTGCAATGCACGACCGGCGCCGTCACCGTTGCGATCACCGGCGGGGATTTTGTCGTTAAGCGTGGTGGACAGAAAACCGCATCCTGGACGGTCCTGACCATCCGCAAGGGCGAACAGTTGTCGATCAGCGCCGGAACGACCGGAAGCTGGGCCTATCTGGCCTTTTCCGGCAGGTTGGACGCATCGGAATGGCTGGGCAGTCATGCGACGCATTCGACCTCTGGGTTTGGTGGTGGGGTCTTGCAGGCAGGGCAGACGATCAAGGTTTTGGATGCCGCCATCTGCGATGATCGACTGGGAGACATGCCACGGCCCGGCTTTATGCCCGACGGTGCCATGCGCGTTGTCTCAGGGCCACAGGATCAGCATTTCGCCGACGGTTCTTTCGCGCGTTTTGTCTCGGAGACATTCAAGGTTACAGGGGCCTATGACCGGATGGGTATGCGGTTGAGCGGTCCACCACTGGACCTTGACGCTGCCCTCTCTATCCCGTCTGAACCCATCGTGCGCGGATCGGTTCAAGTGTCGGGGGATGGTGTTCCTACGGTGCTCCTTGCGGATCATCAGACGACGGGTGGCTATCCGAAGATTGCCACTGTCATCTCCTGTGATACCGATAGGTTGGTCCAATTCCGCGCGGGCGAGGCCGTGCGATTTACGTCCATCTCAAGCCCACAGGCCATTGAAGTGGTCCGAGCCTTCCAAAGCCAAAAGGTTGAATACCTGAAAGACATCTCTGTTCCGCGTGGATCACTCGAGCAACGCCTGATGCGCGAGAACCTGATCCACGGCTGCGTCTATGAATAGCTTACATGGCAGGATTAAGATATGATTGGCAGCGTCCTTACGTCGTAAGACAATGTGATGGCCTTTCCGTTCGTCGGATCAGACACCTCCATCCGGTATTTCTTGGCTGGGCGCACGCCGCCAATGGCCGCCAATGTGCCGCACAAAATCACCGTCCCGTCCGCCATATCGGCCCCAACGCAAAGTTCCGTCAGTGGGCGAATTCCGGCTAGAGTGCCGTCCTGATAAAGAACTTCGCGGCCGTTCTCCTCGATCCAGCATTTCAAGTTGATCTCATCAAGGTGATCTTTGATCTCCTCAAAATCCCAGAGCGGAGTTGCGACAGGTTTAGCACAGGCCTGTTTGGAAGCCGCAACCGAGTGTCGTTCCAGATCTCGGTCGGTATGATCTGACGCCAGGCCAAAATATAACCTGCCCCCTACCTGAATCAGCAACGGCTCAATTTCCCCCGATGTGCCGTCCCCCAACACCTCGATGGTTTCGGATTGAGTCAACAACGCATTTGAGACCCGGTAGTAAAGAGGAACCTGACTTGGTGGGGCAATGCCCAAAGCTGCCAGTTCGTCGATATGATGTCGAACCGCCTCAATACCTCGACCCGTCCAACCGGCCACGACAACCGACTTGATCGTCACAGAGATGCGCGTGTTACCAATGCTGAATACAACGTCCATGCTTTGGCGTCCCTCCCTCTCAAAATCGCCGATCAAGTCGCCATAGGTGACTTTTCCAAACTGAAAACGCACCCAAAAGTCAAAGTGCTTCCATGTACGTTTTCGTGATGTTCTTGGGCTGTGCACCCGTTGCGCGATCATCTTTTTTAGGCGAAATTGCTGGTCCTGCAAGTCGATTGTTGGCCTTCGCGTTCCGTTTGAAACGATCAACAAAGGGTGGCAGCTCGGCCTGCGAATCAATAAGCATTAGCTTCTGAACGCGCCAGCATTGCTGCTCTGAGCGGACCTTGACCACGCAGCAATAGATTTGACGACTTCGGGCCCCTCTGAGACCCTCTCTGCACCTAAGGATGTGCCAAAACTTAGGCGTATTTGTCACCGGCGCTTCCACAATGTCGAAACTCGGCGCTTCGCCGATGATAACTTCTTGCATCCCAGCGTAGTCCCGGCTTAAGGCGGCTTCGAGTCTTTCGCTGGAACGAGTCGCAGGGAGGCGGGTATTGTGTCTTTGTGTCTTTCCCACGCCGCCCAAGTGGTCGATGTTGGCCAAAGCGCGTTCATTGGCATCGTTTTTGATCAGTTTGGCCATATCTCGAAGCGCACAGGTTTTTGTGTCTTGCTCTGCCGGACCGATGCCCGTTCCTTGATTTGACCGGACGCCATGACATCGACGACTTTCATCTTTACTAGGTCACGGGCGCGCAGCTTGCTGTCGATCGCCATATTGAACAGAGCAAGGTCGCGATGGTTCTCGGCCAGTTCATATCACACCCTGATTGCCCAGACATGTTTGGGTTTCAATGGTCGCTTCTGGCCGACGATGCGGCCCTTATTCCAAGCGGGTCGAAGCGCAAGAATGGCAGTTAGGTTTGGTGTTTCCATGACCGATACTCCGACCCGTCATGCCCTCCCACAACGACAACCCGACGTTGACAGATCATCATATCACGAGATGCCGCGTCGCATCCGAGGTCAGCTCTGAGTCCAAAAATGACCAATGCTGCGCGGGGTACCAATGCCCGCCCTAAATGTGAAGAAACCGACGATTATGAATAATTCTACCAGTGAGGTTCGTGAGGAAATCGCTAAAGCTGGCTCGCAAACGCGGCTGCTGCGCGCACCCCGTCAATCAAGCGTATGCCGGACAAGTGGGCCGACCGCTTTTCAATATCGACCATGCCGCCGCAACCCAGCACAACTGTTTGAATGTCATCATCGCGCACTGCTTTTTGTATTTCGGACAGGACCTGATTTGTTGCTGCATTGGGTTCTTGTTCTAACGCCAGCACCGGAACGTCGCTTGCGCGTACTTTGCTGAGAAGACCCCCAAGCCCATAAGCGCGGATGTTTGCCTCCAGTATGGGGACAGAAACCGGAAGCGTTGTCACGACGGAGAATTTTCCACCGGCAACGGCGGCGAAATGATAGGCGGCCTGTCCAATGCCCATCACCGGGCAGCTTGCGGTTTTGCGGGCGGCATCAAGGGCGGTGTCGTCGAAACACCCGATTATGATCGCCGCCGCGCCTTCGTCCGATGCCTTTGAGACCAACCGCAACAGCGGGCCCTCTGCCAGCAATCCATCCGCTTCGCCCTGAATTGCCGGCGGACCATCATGGGATGTCCAGCCTTCGAATTTTGCCGTCGGCACGGTTTCCCGCGCAGTGCGCAACATGGCGTTCGTCATCGACACCGTGCTGTTGGGATTTATCAGGACGATCACATCAGGCCCTTACCAGCATCTGACCCTGCGCGGGCTTTACGGCGTGTGCTCCATAGCGCGAGGCATAGAAAGAGACCGATCATCAGTAATGAAAACACTGTTGTGAGCGTCCCCAAGGCATAGAGAACGGGTGTGGTGACATTGGTCGTCATCCCGAAAATCTCCAACGGCAGCGTATTGTAGCTGCCTGATGTCAGAAGGGTCCGCGCGAACTCATCGTAGCTGAGGGTGAAGCCAAAAAGGGCCACGCCGATCAGCGATGGACCTATGATGGGCAGCACCACATGGCGCAGTGTCTGCCATGAGGTCGCACCAAGATCGCGGGCCGCTTCCTCATAGCTTTTGTCAAAGCGGTTAAAGACGGCAAACATGATCAGCAGGCCAAAGGGTAGCGTCCAAGTCAGCTGCGATCCGAAACCCGATGTCGACCAATGCACCTCAAGGCCCGATTGTGAAAAGATCAGCCCAACACCCAGAGAAATCAGGATGGATGGGATCACCAACGATGTGATGATCAAGTAAAACAGAATACTTGAGCCACGGAATTTCTTGCGGAATGCCAGTCCGCCCATCACAGACAGAACGACCGTGGTGACCATCACCATGAGCCCCAGTGCGAAGCTGCGGCGAAAGCTACCCCAGATATCGCCCACAGCCTGTTGTTCGAACAGATCGCGGAACCAGTGCAAGGATGTGCCGCGCATTGGAAATGTCAGCCCACCTCCAGGGCCTTGGAACGACAGGATCGCTATTGTGATGGTCGGGCCGTACAGGAACAGCAGGAAAAGCGCGAAAAAGGCGCTGAGGAGGTAGAAGGATCTTGGACGCGGTTCCACTTTACAGCTCTTTTCTGATGTCAACGAAGCGCAGCATGATGCCGATTACCAGAAGTACGGTCAAAAGCAGAACGACTGCGGTGGCGGACGCAGAAGGATAGGCCAATAAGGCGATATCATTGGAAATGAGCCGTCCCACATTGGCGGACTGAGAGCCGGACATAAAGCGCACGGTTATGAAGTCTCCCATCACGAGTGTGACGACGAATATTGTGCCGATCATGATGCCCGGTTTGGTGAGTGGGATGATCACGTTCCACAGGATTTGCGCACCCGAGGCGCCTGCGTCCCGAGCGGCCTCGATCAGGCTTTTGTCGATCCGCATCATCGTGTTGAAGATCGGGACAACCATGAACAGCGTGTAAAGATGCACAAAGGCCAGGATGACCGCGAAATCGCTGAACAGCAGCCAGTCGAGCGGTTCGTCAATCACACCCCACGATAGCAGCGTTGAATTGGCGATCCCGTTGCGCCCCAAAAACGGGATCCAAGAGATCATGCGGATGATGTTCGAGGTCCAGAATGGGATTGTGCAAAGCAGGAACAGGACGATTTGCCATGTCAGGCTGCGCACATGAAAGGCCAGGAAATAAGCGACGGTAAAGCCGATACCCAATGTGAAGCTCCATGTGATGAAGGCGTATTTGAACGTGTTGAAGAACACCCGATAGGTGACGTTCGAACCAAATAGAAACTCGTAATTTTCAAGATCGAAAGCCGGTATGATTGAGAATTCGGTCGCCTGCCAGAAGCTGACCGCTACGATCATCAGAATAGGCAGAACCAAAAAGAACATGAGCACCGCCATAATTGGCAGTGCCATCAACCATCCAACAAAAGTTTTATTCTTCAGCACATTGGCTCTTTCTGGGTGAGGACGAGATGGGTGCCGCAACACCCATCTCTTTGGTGTTTAGGCCGCGATGAACTCGTTCCACTTGCGGACCATGTACTGGTTTTCGTCCATAACTGCGTTCCAGCAGGCGACAGCGCCCATGCGGTCTTGGAATGATCCCCCGTCGCGCACTTCGCCTGCTTGCGCCAAGGCATCGCCCGTCGGGGATGTAATCGTGTCGGTGGCCGCTTTGCCCTCGAACCAGTAGCCCCATTCGTTCTCGGACATGTAGTTCTTGGAGGTTTCTGGCACCGCAGAGTAGTAGCCCTGCCGCATCAGATAACCGCCAACCCAGCCGTCGAGATACCAGTTGATGTATTCGTAAGCTGCGTCGCGCTCGAGCCCGGTAAGGGCCGCGGAAAGACCAATGCCGCCGCCCCATGACCGATACCCCTCTTCAAGGGGTTGATAGACACATGGTACGCCCTTGGATTTCACGGCTGTAATGGCGGGCGACCACATGGATTGGATCACGACTTCACCTGACGCCATCAGGTTCACGCTTTCATCGAAGGATTTCCAGAAGGCGCGGAACTGGCCGTTTTGCTTGGCTTCGGTAAAGATCGCCATGGTCAGGTCAATCTCTTCGCGGGTCATATTGCCTTTGTCAGGATAGGTGTATTCACCCATGCTTTCGACGACCATCGCCATATCCATAATCCCGATGGACGAAATGTCGAGGATGGAGGCCTTGCCCTTGAACTCCGGGTTCAGGAGCTCGGACCAATTGCTGATCGGGCGGTTGATCAGGTCGGGACGGATGCCGAGCGTATCGGCGTTGTAGATGGTCGGGATCAACGTCATCCAACCGGACTCGTTGTCTACGAAGCTGTTGCCCTCGGGGCCTTCGACAAAGCCTACCGTGTGGGGGGCGGTGCCTTGGGCGATAGTGCTCTCAGGCGTCAGCTTGCCATTGCGGAAGATGCCCACGATCTTGTCGTAGTTGGTGATCCGCGAGGTATCCATGGCCTGCAAGTTGCCGGTGGGCCAGACTTTCTTGCAAATCCAGTACTCGATATCGGCGATGTCAAAGCTGTTGGGCTGCGTTGCGGCCCGCTGCGTGACACTGTCACTGTCCAGCGCAGTCATTTCCAGGGTAAAGCCCAGATCTTCCTTCACCTTATTGGCCACGTCATTGAGGTTCGACACGCCTGTACCAAACTGGCGTAAGGTCACGTCCTTGATGTTTTGCGCCCAGATCATTGGGGCACCAAGAGTGGTGCCAGCGGCAAAAGCTGCGCCGCCTTTCAAAATGCTGCGTCTTGATACTTTGGTCATTTGTTTTCTCCTTGTCGGGTGTTCGCTAGGCCGTAAGCTTGTGCAGATTTGCGTCGTCCCAGATCAGACCGACCTGATCGCCTGGGTTAAGTGGGTTGTTGAAAAAGTCGGCTTCCGGAACCAGTGCGCTGATCTCTTGGTCGCCTGCAATCATCGCGGATACAGAGACATGCGCGCCCTGATACTCCACAGCCAGAATGTTACCCTGCAGATTGCCGCTGTCTCGTTGCGCAATCCCCACGGCATCAGTGCGGATCGCAAAATGCCCGTCAGGCAGCGCGATGACGTTATGGCCACCAATGAATTGCGCGACAAAGGCTGTTGTGGGGGCATTGAACACCTCGCGTGCCGTACCGGCCTGTTCGATCACCGCGTTGTTCATGACGAAGATCTCATCCGCCAACGCCAGTGCTTCATCCTGCCCATGGGTGACATGCACAAAGCTGATCCCCAACTCGCGCTGCAGTTTACGCAGCTCTCCCCGCATGCGGATGCGCAAGAACGGATCAAGCGCTGACAGTGGCTCGTCCAGCAGCAACACCTGCGGACGTGTGATCAAGGCACGCGCCAAGGCGACACGCTGTTGCTGCCCTCCAGACAGCTGATCAGGCAACCGATCGCTGAGCGAGCTAAGGTCGACCAACTCCAACATCTCACCCGCTTTTTTCAAGCGAGCTTGCTTGTCATCACCACGCATTTTCAAGCTAAAGGCCACGTTTTCAGCAACACTGAGATGCGGGAAAAGCGCGTAATTCTGGAACATCATCGCCGTACCGCGCTTGGCCGGTGGAAGATGCGAAATGTCTGTGCCGCCCAACAGGATCGACCCGTCTGATACAATTTCGTGGCCCGCAATCATGCGCAGGGTCGATGACTTGCCACAGCCTGACGGCCCCAACAGGCACGCATAGCCGCCCGGCTGGAACTTGTGACTGATTGCATTGACCGCCACAGTTTCGCCGTAGCGCTTTGTGACGGACACCAGTTCCAGTTCTTTGTGCGTGGCGTTCATACGTCCCCCGGGAAGTTGTGCCAATCAACTGGGTTGGCAGGCTGCTAGGCAATTTCGGGTTGCCAATTCTCCTGACTTTTAACTGGCGCTGCTCAAAACTTTTGCGCTGCAGACCACTTGTGACCAAAAATTGAACACATAATTGTATACAATACAAGAAGAGGTTGGGTACACAATGACAACCTTGAGCAGTGCCAATCGGTCTGTCATGTGAGAGGCACGAGGAATTTCCATGACCCGCACAACGCTCTTACCCGCTATGCAAAATGCCGCCACCAGTGATACCATCGCCCAAGCGCTATCTTTGGCTATTCACGAACATCGGATAGCGCCAGGCACCAAACTGGGTGAGGATGAGCTGGCAGAAATCTATGGCGTTTCGCGGACGGTTGTTCGAGCGTCGCTACAAAGCCTTTCGCATCTGAAGCTTGTTGATATTCGCCGGAACAAAGGTGCCAAAGTCGCCTCGCCATCATTGACCGAGGCCCACGAAGTGTTTGAGGCCCGTGAGTTGCTTGAACCGCAGACCGCGCGTAGCGCGGCGAAACTGGCGACACCGTCTGATATTTCCTCGCTGGAACGACATATCAATGAAGAGCACGCCGCATTGGATGCCGCAGATCCCGGGCGTGCGTTGTATCTATCTGGTCTTTTTCACACTGAAATTGCACGCATCGCGAATCAGGGTACCATTGCAGGCTTCATTGAAACTCTGGTCGCGCGGTCATCGCTGATCATCGCGCTCTATTGGCGACGCGAAAGCGCGCTTTGCGAGAAACACGCCCATCACGCATTGGTGCGCGCATTGGCTGATCACGATGAGGAGCAGGCCGAAGCGCTGATGAGGAGTCATTTGGTTGACTTGCACTCTGCCCTGGATTTGCGCGAACGAAACGCCCGGGCACCATCCCTGAAAGAGGCATTGTCACAATGACCGTGCGCCCCATGACTGTGGGTGAATTGCAAATTGTGCTGGGATGGGCGGCCGATGAAGGTTGGAATCCCGGCCTGGATGACGCTGCTGCCTTTCATGCCGCAGACCCGACAGGGTTTCTGCTTAAGGAGGTCGATGGCGAGCCTGTCGCCGCAATTTCTGTCGTGAACCACGATCCCGATTTTGCCTTTTTGGGGCTCTATCTTTGCAAACCAGAATTTCGCGGACAAGGCCACGGCATGGACGTCTGGCGTGCTGGCATTGCCCATGCTGAAACACGCAGCATCGGATTGGATGGCGTCCCCGACCAACAAGACAATTATGCGCGTTCAGGCTTTGTCAAATACGGAAGCACAGTCAGGTACGAAGGACAGATCGCCCCACTGGCTGATCCACGCATCCGTCCGGCGGTACCCGGCGATATTGAGACATTGATTGCCCGCGACACGCGTGCATGCGGCATAAGGCGCACGGCATTTGCAACTGCATGGTTCGCCCATTCACTGACGCGACAAACCATGGTTCTGGTGGAGGGTGCGAACATCGCTGGGTTTGCAACCTTCCGACGCTGCCGTCTAGGCAGCAAGATTGGTCCGGTTTACGCATTGTCCGAGAATGACGCACGCGCGCTGTTGGCCGCCAATCCCTTCGCTACATCCAATGAGCCATGTTTTGTCGATGTCTCCGACCATAACGCCCTACTTGCCAAGGTGATTAAGTCGCTCGACTTCGAAGCAACCTTTGAAACAGCCAGAATGTTCAGCGGCGCCCAGCCTGCAACCAATCCAGCGAAGTACCAAGCGATCACCAGCATGGAACTTGGATAATCCGGCGAGCCCGAACCAGAACGCGAGAAGCGATTATTGACTACTTGAACAGCGAAGGTCCGTCTTGTCCTGCACCTCTGACGTTGAAGTGGCTTCCGATCGTGCCTCTGCAGAGATTGTCCTGTGTGGATGGCTCCTGCATAGCAAGCCCTTTTTTTGATCCAATTTGTGCGTTTGTCAGAAGCAGTCATGTGTCCGGCCTGTTTGCGCGATTTTGACCGCTGGCCCTAATGGGTTCCGCAAACCAATTCCCTATCAGCAATGCGGACTATGATGTCTGCGCCACTCGGCGGGTTGTCCTGATTTTGGCGGCTGACTTATGCACCATCATCTCGCGGGTCTTGCTAACTCGTTGTTCCGTTGCTCTCAGACTGCAGCACAGGGGCTGTAGGGTTCGTTGCGGGTGAGCATCGCCCAGACGATCCGGGCTGTCTTGTTGGCGATGGCGAATGTGGCCACGCGGGCGGGTTTGCGTTCGAGCAATGATGTCAGCCATTTGCTGGCACGCTCAGGGTGGGATCGGGTTTGTCGGACGAGTGATATCATGCCTACGACTAAAAGTTGCCTGAGATACTTATCACCCATCTTCGTGATCCGCCCCAGTTTTTCTTTTCCGCCGCTGGACTTGTTCGCGGGTGTCAGGCCGAGCCAGGCAGCAAACTCCCGACCATTCTTGAACTGATGCCCGTCGCCGATGCTGGCGATAATTGCGGAAGCCGTTACGGCCCCTACACCCGGTATCGTGCGCAACAAGCGCACCCGTTCATCGTCTTTGGCCACTTGCTGCAGGCGTTTTTCGTGCTAGCGGACCCTTTTATGCAAAGACATGAGCTGTTCGCACAGGTTGCGGATCACCTCATTGGAGATGTCAGGTAGATCGAGAACCTCACCAAGTGTGATATCCTCGGCAAAGCCAATCACACCTGCCAGACCTCTTGGAATGTAGACGCCAAACTCAGCAACCAATCCGCGCAAGCCGTTGATCAGTTGCGTCCTTTGTCGGACCAAATGGTCGCGAGCCCGATGCAGTGCTAGCAGGGATTATTGCTCAACTGTTTTGATCGCCACAAACCGCATGGTCGGTCGGGTCACTGCTTCGCAGATGGCCTCGGCGTCGATTGCGTCGGACTTTCCACGTTTGACGTATGGCTTCACATACATCGGCGGAATCAATCGCATGTCATGACCCAAAGCTGTCAGCTCGCGGGCCCAGTGGTGAGCGCTGCTGCAGGCCAGCAGGGTTGGGCACATACAAGATCGAAGGTTCGTTCGCTCCGCTTACGTCAAGAACATGGGCGGCGTTAGAAACAAGATCAGGTCGGCTTACATTGTAATTCAGGCGTGAAGGAACTACGTACAGGATACAAAGTTGTGGTTTTCTGCGGCAAAGGCGCATCGCCTGCTATAGCGAACTGCAATTATCTATCATCAAAATTCAGCTGTCACGTCCCGTTGCAAGGATCTGATGTTTGGGAAGTTTGCCGATGTTATCGCGCATGGCCACATCGCCCATGCGATAGGTTTATCCGTTTTGGCGGCCGGATACGCCCATGAAATACGACCAGATATGAACAGCGCCCTGTCGATCAATACGACTTGAAAACCGCCCTGACACAAAATCTTGTCAGCGCAAAAAACAGTGAGGCGGCGCTTTCTCCGTCAAAGGATCAAAAATGACTTTTCCAGAATGGACGAAACCCGGCATCTACGGTGCTTTGGGTGGCGCGATTGCGGTTTCTATCCTCGGCTTTACTTGGGGTGGCTGGGTGACGAGCGGCAACGCCCAGACTATGGCACAGGACTTCGCAACTGACGAAGTGACTTTGGCAATGGTGCCCGTATGCCTGAACATGTCTGCGGCAGACCCGGAACGCGCTGAGAAACTTGCGATCCTTCAGGATGCCTCGGCATTTGGCCGCCGCAATGCGATGATGGAAACAGGTTGGGCAACTCACCCGGGTTCAGACAAGCCAGATCGCAACCTTGCAGATGCCTGCCTCGCGGGGCTTGAGTTGGATGGATCATAATTCAAAGACAGCGCTGCAATTGCCCCAGTCAACGTGCGGGACATCTGTATTGACGGACATCCGAATGATTTGGGTCTTCTTCCTCGGCCCCATTTTCGCTCTGCTTGTGTTTGCAATCCCTGCATTCGCCCAATCCATGCCGGAAAACGCCAGCGCAAAGAGCTATGGTGACGGCTGGGATTGCAACGTTGGGTATCGGCTTGTTGGCGATAGCTGTGCAGCCGTTGTAGCACCGGAAAATGCATATGAGACGAACCGCACTTATGGTCCCGGATGGGAATGCTTTCATGGCTTTCGCAAGGTTGATGAAACAGCGTGCGTTGCAGTGGTTGTCCCCGATGGTGGGTTCCTGGACCCTTCTGGCGAACGCTGGCAATGCCTGCGCGGATTCCTCAAGGTTGATGATATTTGCCAAGAGGTCGTCGTGCCCGAAAATGCCCATCTGGTGGATGGATCATATGGGTCGGCGTGGGAATGTGAACGTGGGTTTGAGCGGATGGGTACCCGTTGCGACGCCATTGCAGTACCGATCAACGGATATTTGAACGGATCTCGCTATGGTCAACCTTGGACATGTGAACGTGGCTTTTTCGAACAGGACGGTCTGTGCGAGGCCGTCGCAATCCCGGATTTCGCCTATTTTGACGATGCAACCTACGGTGAGGGGTGGAAATGCCAGAGGGGGTATGAAGCCTCTGGTACAGCCTGCGAAGCGATAGACATCCCCGCGAACGCCCACCTTGACAGGTCCGGAAACCGCTGGGAATGCAACAGGAACTTCCAAAAATCCAAAGGTCAGTGCGTTTTCAACAACTAAGCATTTGGCACTAAGGCTGCAGCCTCCACACGCAGGGGCGACGACAGTGTTGCCAACAAAAGGAAATTACCATGAAGACCGAACCTCAAACCGCAGATACCATTCGTCGTCCTATCAGAGGTGCTCAAGCGCCCCCATTGACCAGCGACGCACCTACACAATCCACGTCCATCACTCAGATCGCGGTGCAGCCAACTGCGATTGTCTATTGCGAAGGCAACTTCGCCAAAATTGACGGCAAGACTGCCAACGGTCTTGTGCGTCATTCAGAGGCCTACCGGGTCGTGTCGGTTATCGACAGCGACCACAGCGGCAACAACAGCGGACTGGTTCTTGATGACGCGATCAACACCATACCGATCCTCGAAAGTCTCGATGCCGCTGTCACTCACGAAACCTCCATGCCCGATGCTTTTATCTATGGAATGGCCCCCTCAACCGGACGGCTTTCGCCCGCTGATCGCAGCGTTGTACTGGAGGCGATCGCGCGCGGTATGAACATCGTGAGCGGTCTGCATGAATACCTGAGCGACGACGCTGAAATTGCGCAAGCGGCATTGGATAGACAAGTCACCATCCGCGACATCCGCAAACCCAAGCCCAGCAAGGACATGCGTTTGTTCGATGGCAGTGTCGCGAATGTCGATGCACTGCGCATCGCCGTTCTTGGAACCGATTGCGCCATCGGGAAACGGACGACCGCGACGGTTCTGGCCCGTGCCCTGAACGCGAAGGGCATCAAGACTGTGCTGGTAGGCACTGGCCAGACGGGTCTGATGCAGGGCGCGAAATATGGTGTGGCTATGGACGCGGTACCGCCCCAGTTTTGCTGCGGCGAACTAGAGGGCGCGATTGTCGCGGCCTCGGAGGCAGAGCAACCCGATGTCATCCTGATCGAAGGCCAAGGTGCGCTAAGCCATCCTGCGTTCTGCACATCCGCCTTTATCCTGCGCGGCAGCCAACCTGACGCCGTCATCCTTCAGCATGCACCCAAACGCGCCCATCGCTGCGATTTCCCCAACATGCCAATGCCCACCCCGGCAAGCGAGATTGCGTTGATCGAGGCGTTTTCCGATACCAAGGTCATCGGTGTCACGCTCAATCACGAAGGTATGTCCGAAGCAGAGATCAAAGACACGATTGCAGGACAATCAGAGAAACTTGGGCTGCCTGTGACTGACGCACTCAGCCGACCAACGGGACATCTGCTGGCTATGGTCCTCAGCGCGTATCCCGGTTTGCAGCAAGGGATGCCTGTGGCGGCAATATGAGCAACCCGCGCATAGAAGTAGATCTTGGCAAAATACGTCACAACACCCGGACGGTTGTTGAGCTGTTGCAGACGCGCGGCATCCAGGTGACCGGGGTGACCAAAGCCGTTTGTGGGCATCCAGCCATTGCCCGAGCCATGATTGAAGGTGGCGCTGCAGGCCTCGCTGAGGCGCGTTTGAGCAATGTGAATCAGTTGCGCGAGGCTGGAATTACGTGTCCGGTCACGTTGATCCGAACACCAATGCTGAGCCAGGTCGATAACGTCGTGCAAGTCTGTGAGGCGAGCTACAACACAGAGATTGCTGTGATTGCAGCCCTGGCCGCCGCTGCAATCCGGCAAAACACGGTTCACGGCATTATCCTGATGGTCGAAATGGGTGATCTGCGCGAAGGGATCATGCCGCAAGACCTTGGTGACATGGCACGGCGCGTCATTTACATGCCCGGTGTGGCGCTGAAAGGCATCGGGGCAAACTTCGCTTGTCTGAGCGGCACTGCCCCGACGGATGCAAAGATGCAGGCCCTGTCTGTTCTTGCGAATGATGTTGAGGGGCAGTGTGGCCCATACCTCCAGACGGTCTCTGGCGGCAACTCTGCAAACCTGCCTTGGGCGCTCGGAGGGCATGCGACTGGACGGATCAATGATCTCAGGCTTGGCGAAGCAATCCTTTTGGGTGTCGATCCGGTCTCTGGAAATCACATAGGCGGACTGTTCAGAGATGCGTTTACACTGGTCGCCGAAGTCATTGAGAAGGATACCAAGTCAGTGCGCCCGGTCGTCAGCTTTGCTGATCTCACTTTGCCTAGAATTCACGTTGTCCCAAACACAGCAGAAACCACGCGGTTGATTCTTGCCATTGGACACCAAGATACGGACGCGGCTGGGCTTTCAATGCCTCCCGGGAATACATTTATCGGCGCGACAAGCGATCATCTTGTTATTGGCACCAAGCATTCGGCAATCTGCGTTGGATCAGAAATGCGGTTCCAGATGAATTATGGCGCTTTGATGCGCGCCATGGCCGCCCCGGACATTCAGGCAAATCTACGCAATGACCGACCCGCGCCGAACGCGCGTGAAACCCATGGTCCCAGTAAACACCTGGCACTGGTTTGAACGACCTTGTTCCGACACACCCAAATGAAACCAAAGAGGAGAATGCCAATTGGCAAAGCTAACGAAAACAAGCGTGTTCAAAGCGCAAGGTCCCAAAGTGGAAACGCAGATGGACAAGACCACCCGCGTCGTTCGGAAGATGGCCGACGAAGAAGCGGAACAGCGACAAGTCAAAATAGACCGTCTTCGCAATGCGCGCCTTGAACGAGAAGCGAACACACCGACAAAGCCATCGCGGTAGTGCATAAGGCAGGTTCACCCAAGGCTGCCACGCAACGATGACACACTGGTCGCCCACGCATTTTTAAGCTCCAGTGGCGCCACGACAACCGCGAAGGATTCACCCATGACGCACGCAGGCAAGAGCGCTACAGAAGTTCACTATATCTGTCAGACATATGTGGAACAGAAGCGGGGCCGTGACGGGCAAGCAAGCCTGAAGATTGGCAAGCAATTTCAATATTCAACTGCGTCAGAGGCCCAGAACAGAGCCGAACGGGAAGCCCAGTCCGAGGATTGCGCGGGCGCTGATGCCTATATGATCACAGAGGATCCAAACAGTGGCGAAGTCGGATCGCCCAGCTTCCTTGTCAGACTTGGGAATGTCCCGGAATCTGATGATTTCTAGAATTTCATATCTCGCCTTAGCTCAGCCCACAAAGTACCTCGAACGAGGCACAATGTCCGCCAAAAAACATCGCTTCACTACCTTGGAATAGTTTCCCCATCACGGTGGGCGGCATTTACTAGATAATCGGTCAAAGGCGAAAGCGGGGTGCAGGCTCACTTTGTTCGCGAAGTGAAGGTTTGAAACCGTTCCGATTCTGCGTCTGCAACGAATGGCGGCAATGCGGGCTGTGACCGCTGCATCAGGGGACTGTGGCCAAGGGCAGCAATGGGCCAAAAAATCGAAGAAACTAAAGCTCTTTGAAGTATCGAGCGACTGGCCAAGGATGAAAACCAAAGCTCTCGTATGCGGCGCGCGACGGCTCATGGCCAGGATCTCCGCCGGTTTCCACCATGACCATCTTCAACCCTCCGCGCCTGAATTCGTCGCTGGCGAAAGACATGAGCGCCGTCGCGACTCCATTTCTCTGTTGGTCAGGATCTACGGCAATTATGTGTATCTCTCCCATCGCGTCCTCTGGATGGCTCCTCAGACCGATGAAGCCAACCAGGTGGTCATCTGTCTGCGCGGTCCAGACCGTGCAGCTTTCATCTTCTAGAAGCGCCTGGATATCCGCCACTTGGCGAGCCTTCCATCCGCTGGGATAGAAGGCATTCAAGACGAATTGGTCGCTGGTCGTCGTCATCAATTCTACGAAGACGGGCGTCCAAGCGCGAATACTCAGGTTAATCAGATCCTGGGTCTGGCGCTCTTCAAACCGCCTGATGTCAAACGTCATGTCAAGTTCCTCCATACGGGCAGATATGGTCGCAGCGTGTCGCCCCGAATCTCGTCGTCAGACAACGCGGGAAACGACCGACAAGACCGCACTCTGACTTCAAGCGACCGCGATGCCCGCAATCTGTTCGTTCACGGGCACGAACGGGCTTTTGAGTCTGTAGCGGGCAATTTGGCAGCTTGAAAACCCTGTGGAACGGATCAGCGACGCCGTGTCCCGGTCAAGACAGCACCCTTCGAAGACATAGCGCCAAGGACGCCATAACAGTTTTTGCAGCCCTCTCAGCATCGTTCCCTTCTGAGCCTCGACATGCTCCACGAAGAGGAACTTCCCACCCGGCTTGAGGATGCGATGAACTTCCTGAAGAACCTGGCGCGGTTCATCAACCGTGCAGAGAACCAGGGTACAAACGACGAAGTCGGCGCAGGCGTCAGGCAGTCCCGTTGCTTCGGCGCCGACCGGGCGGATCTCTATAGTCACACCGCGCCGTGCCGCGCGGCGTTCCAGAACAGGGCGCATCTTGGCGTTGGGTTCGATAGCGATGACTCGATGCGCTCCGCCCAGATACGCCAGGTTCGCGCCGACGCCGGGTCCGATCTCGACGACGGTGCCTGACAAGCCGACGAAGAGTTCCGATTTCTTTGCGTGCAGCAGACGGTTTACGTAGCCGTCAATTGCGGCAAGAAACCAGGCGTTGAAACGGCCGCGAAACGGGTTGTTATGTTGAGCGGACATGATAACTCCTGTGTTGGTCTGGAAGGGTTGGCTTTCGGATGTGCGTTATCGCACCATTCGCGAAACCTTGACCTCTCTCGGGATTGCAGGGCGACCCGAAAGCGCGGCGGGCGCCTATTTGGCCTCCTCTGCGAGAAGGATATCATAATGCTGCGCGCGGGAGTCGAACTGCGACAGTACGGCTCTGGCCTCGGGCGGCACATGGGACTTCTCGTAATCCTCGCCAACGAACGCCTTGATAGCATCAAGATCCTGAAACCACATCACCGTGACAAACTCGACATCCTGCTGCCTCGTTCTGCGAAAGAGTTCGATCCTCTGAAATCCGGGAATACTCCTTGCCAGAATGTCAGGGATCACCTCTCCGGTGACGATAGCCCGGTAGCGATCTGCGTTTTCGTGTGTGGCATAGCCATGCCAGATGCGGCCAATCATTCGTACCTCCTTCCATTCGGTCGACGATAGTCGAAACCGGTGCTGATGACGGCTCCCGATAGCACTGAAAGAAGGCGCATGTCCTGCTAAAGGACAAACGATAATTTGTGAAGCTTAGCATAAATGGATTCTATAGATCCAGTTGCTAGCATATAATTCCAACATGGATGCAATTGACAGGCGAATCATTTTAGCGCTTCAACAAGACGGGCGTCTGAGCAACGTGGATCTCGCCGTCCGGGTTGGCCTTTCTCCTTCGCCTTGTCTGAGGCGCGTCAAACTGCTGGAAGAGCGCGGCATCATCACGGGTTACCAAGCAGTAATCGACCGCCATGCGATCAATCTGTCTCTGACCGTCTTTGTCGAGATCACCGTGGCGCGGCATTCCCGGCAGAATGCTGCACTCGTCGGACAGAGCCTTTCATCGATCCCAGGCCTTGTCGCCTGTCACATGGTCTCGGGAGACGCAGACTTCCTTGCGGAAATCGTTGTTGCTGATTTGAGCTCATACGAACGCCTGTTAACGGAGCACATTCTGACGATCGAAGCAGTCGAGCAAATTCGATCGAACTTTTCGTTGCGACCAATCACGACGTCGCTTCCATTGACTCTACCGTCGGCCTGACTGGCGCGACGATGTTCGCGATGTCCTTCTTCTGCTTTGAAGGGACCTCGAACCGGCTAAATGCCGTGCAGCAGCTCAACTCCCGAAACCGCAAGCGATTGGCCAGACACGAACGGCAGCTATGAGAAGGCTGAATCGCCGCATCGCTGACCATCGCGAGTGGCCAGATTGGGCCGTCAGTATCTAAGACCGGCCGCGTATAGCGGTTATCGGAAACATGTAGGGTTATTCAGGGTAAGTACGACCGTCCGGCAAAGCTTGGTCAGGCGGAGTTTGTACAGGTAGACAGAGGCCGTGAATGAGTGAAAGGGTATAAACGTGTTGGGACTGCTCATCATATGCGCTGTCACGATAGTGTTTTGCATGACTGGCAAGCGCTTGGCATCGACCATTGTCACGGCGCCGATGGTCTTTTTGGCCCTTGGCGCTGTCATCGCTGTCACCGGACTGGTTCCACATGACAGCGCTGAGGTTCTCCTGCACCCTGTTTCGGAAATCGCGTTGGTCATCTTACTTTTTCTGGACGCGGCCCAGACAGATCTACCTGCGCTGAGAATGCGACGCGTGTGGCCTGCACGCATGCTGCTATTTGGCCTGCCTCTGGCTATCGTCTTCGGCGCTCTGGCAGGTTGGCTATTTTTGCCAGAGTGGCCGCTGGCCGCTGTCTTGCTGCTGGCCGCAATCATGGCGCCGACCGATGCCGCCCTTGGACAGGCGGTTGTGTCAAATACGGATGTCCCGATCCGTCCGCGTCGCGCGCTTGTGGTTGAGAGCGGGCTGAATGATGGCCTTGCCCTGCCGATTATCTTGTTTTTTGCCAGTCTGACCGCACAGACGATGACGCAAAACAATGATAATTGGATCGCCTTCGCATCCAAGCAACTGGTTCTTGGCCCATTGGCCGGTGTGGCGTTGGGGTGGATGGGCGGTCGGGTCCTCATCTATGCCAAAGATCACGCATTGACGTCAGAAGCATTTGAAGGGATCGCGGCGCTCGCCTTGGCCGGTGCATCCTATCTTCTTGCCACCCAAATCGGTGGGAACGGCTTTCTTGCGGCCTTTTCTGCCGGGCTGGCCTTTGGCGCGGTCGTGCAAGGGCGTTGCAAATTCATCTATGAATTTGTTGAGGGCGATGGGCAGCTCTTGGCGTGGTCGGCTTTCTTGTTGCTTGCCATTGCCCTTGTTCCAGACGCAATCACACATCTTACGTTGCCCATGTTTGGCTTGATCATGATCAGCTTGTTTATCGTGCGACCACTGGCGATCTGGCTTTCGTTGCTTGGCACGGACGCGTCATTCTTAACACGGCTGTTTTTTGGCTGGTTCGGACCTAGGGGTCTTGCTACGGCACTCTTTGCCCTGCTTGTTGTTGAGTTGATCCCGCATGAACTGGGTGTTCAAATCCTGCATATAGCCGTGAACACGGTTTGGATCAGTGCACTCCTCCATGGTGTTACTGCAGCACCTGGGGCAAAGTGGTCCGGTCGGAAGGTCGCACACATGGGCAGCTGCCCCGAAACGCAGCCAATCGAAGACAGAGTAAGGCCGGTAACGATGCATAAAATCTGACGGTGAAAAACGGTGGGGACTGCCATGAATAAGACGACCATTTTTAAGTATAGTGAACTTGCCGATCGCAAGCCAGAATATGCCATTGTGGGCGAGGTAGATCTGGTTGTTGTGCGTTTTGATGACGAAGTCTCAGTCTTCTATGGCCGCTGCTTGCACCGTGGTGCGCTGATGTCTGATGGACATGTGCGGGGCGATGATCTGATTTGCGGCGTCCACAACTGGGACTACCGTCTAGACAGTGGTGTATCGGCATACGCCAACGATGAGAAGCTGCCGAAGTTCGTTTCATGGGTTGAAGGTGACGACATCTGTGTTGATGCAGATGAGATTAACGCATGGGGTCATGACAACCCACAGCCTTATAATCGTGATGCTTATCTGGGCCTTTATGCCGACCCCAGCCATGGTACAGACGCAGAACCCTATAATGGCATGATCCAGAATTATGCCAAGAGTGGACTAACGAAGACGGGTCATCACGGCATCGTTGAATCAATGGGTGTTCCTCGGGCCGAGCTGCCGGATTGGGACGATATTCAGCTATTGACTGCGCAATTGGCCAAGCCGCCGCTGCTTGATGATGACCCGGTGGGGACCGAAGTAATAATCGGACCAAATGCTCAGAAGCCGCTGAAACTGAAAATCCCGCTGTTTGTCTCTGACATGAGTTTCGGGGCACTATCTGAATCTGCCAAGGTGGCACTTGCAAGGGGCGCAGAGCTGGCGGGCACGGGCATCTGCTCAGGGGAGGGCGGCATGCTGCCTGAAGAGCAGGCAGAGAATTCGCGTTATTTTTACGAGCTGGCATCCGCCCGGTTTGGCTTTAGCTGGGACAAGCTCGACAAGGTGCAAGCCTTTCATTTCAAAGGTGGACAAGGTGCCAAGACCGGAACCGGTGGTCATCTACCGGGCAACAAGGTGAAGGGCAAGATCGCCAAAGTGCGCGAACTTGAGGAAGGAACCCCCGCGGTATCGCCCCCCCGGTTCCCTGAATGGACAGACGTGAGCCAGATCAAAGATTTTGCCGATGAGGTGCGCGACAGGACCGGCGGTATTCCCATCGGTTATAAACTCTCTGCCCAGCATATCGAAAAAGATATCGACGCGGCAATTGCCGTGGGCGTCGATTACATCATTCTGGACGGACGCGGCGGCGGAACTGGGGCGGCCCCAATCATTTTCCGCGATAATATCTCGGTCCCGACGATCCCGGCGCTGGCCCGTGCCCGCCGGCATCTTGATAAGTTGGGGCGCGGGGATATCTCGCTCGTGATCACGGGCGGTTTGCGAAAACCTGCGGATTTCATCAAGGCGATGGC
Source organism: Yoonia sp. SDW83-1 (assembly GCF_046762885.1). Classification (NCBI taxonomy): domain Bacteria; kingdom Pseudomonadati; phylum Pseudomonadota; class Alphaproteobacteria; order Rhodobacterales; family Paracoccaceae; genus Yoonia; species Yoonia sp. SDW83-1. The sequence goes on along the minus strand of NZ_JBKQXO010000025.1, from coordinate 13,225 downwards.
GCTGGGGGCGGATGCGATTGCGGTGTCAAACGCGGCCATGCAGGCGATTGGTTGTTTGGCGATGCGCGCGTGCCACACCAACAATTGCCCTGTCGGGATCGCAACGCAAAAACCGCATCTGGTCAACCGCCTGATTGCTGACAAGTCTGCCCAGCAACTGGCCAATTTCTTTGACGCCTCAGTGGAGCTGATGCAGGTGATGGCCCGTGCCTGCGGCCATGACCATTTGTCCAAGTTCAACCATGAGGATCTGACGACCTGGAAGAAAGATATGTCCGACCTGTCGGGCGTTGCTTTTGGGGGCATGTGATGAATCAGGCCGAACTCATCCTGTTCATCGTCAAGCTATGGGGGGCAGCTGGTGCGCTGGTGGCCATTCCTTTTCTGATTTTTGGCATTGATCGTCTGGATGAGGATGCGCGGGGCGCCTACGTTTTTCGGCCACTGCTGGTACCAGGCATCCTGTTGATCTGGCCGTTGATCCTATGGCGCTGGTATGTCCTTGCTGATGGCAAGGATGAGTGGTCGCATCGCTATCGTCCCCGCAGGCATAACCACCAATGGTTTGCCATGATCATGCCGGTGGCGATTATTGTGATCATCGTGACCGGGCTATCCGTTCGGCAAAGCTGGCCCGCTGATATCCTGCCCGAGCGTCTGGCCCCACCGGCGGAGGCATCCGAATGAGTGTCAAATACATCCCCGTCCAGTGGAACCGGAATAAATGGCTTTATGATGCGGTTATGTTGGTCGGGGTTGTCCTGTTTTTGTGGCTGTTCATTTTTGTCAGCCCCGAACTGCTGAGCCATGAATTCCCCATCAATCCGCAGGTGCACAATGCCCGCGCGTTTGGGGCTTGCGCCTTTGTGATGCTGACGGTGATCTTGTGCATTGGGCCGCTTGCCCGGATCGACCGTCGTTTTCTGCCGCTATTGTACAATCGCAGACACTTTGGGGTGATGACGGTTTTTGTGGCGATCACGCACGCGAGTTACATCCTGAACTGGTATTTCGCCTTTTCCAGTTCCGACAAGTACGAGGCACTGCTGTTTGCCAATACCAGCTACGGCCAGCTGGCGGGCTTTCCGTTTGAAATATTTGGGGTTTTCGCGCTGCTGTGCCTGGCTGTTCTGGCCGCCACCAGTCACGATTTCTGGATGAAATTCCTGACCCCACCGGTCTGGAAACGGATTCATAGCCTGATCTATTTCGCCTATCTGGCGGTTGTTGCCCACGTCAGTCTGGGCATTTTACAAGATCAACAGAACCATACCTTTACGGTGATCTTTATCGGCGGAGCCTTGGCGGTTGCAGGCCTTCATGCCTATGCTGCAATGCTGGACTGGCGGGGCGGGGATGAGCGTGGCGCTGACATCGACGGCTGGATTGACATCTGTGATGCGGGCGATATTCGCGAAGGCTTTGCCAAGATCAAGATACTGCCCAGCGGTGACCGGGTCGCTGTGTTCCGACAAGATGGCAGGTTGAGTGCCATTTCAAATGCCTGCGCCCACCAAAACGGGCCATTGGGCGAAGGTCGCGTGATTGATTGTCTGGTGACATGTCCATGGCACGGCTTCCAATATGATGTAACCAATGGGCGGTCGCCCGCGCCCTTCACCGAAATGGTGCCCACCTACAACATCCGGCTGAACGGGGCCGGCGTGCAAGTCCACCGCGATGCCAATCCGCCCGGCACCTATGTCGAACCTGTCCAGATCGAGGTGACAGCATGAGCGATAAGAATAACCCGTTTTTTGTGGGCTACCTGCCCGTGCCTGGGCCGTTACGCCGATTTTTGCTGCTTGCGTCCGTGTTGGTGGTAGCGACGTTCCTGTTTACGGGACTGCTGATTGGCAGCACGCAAGATGAACCGCCTGCGTCTGGTTTCCGGTTCGACTACGGTCGTCAGACGGTCACTGGGGTGATCGAGCTAACACCCTACCCCCTGCTTCGCGTGACTCAAGGCAATGATCTGATCAAACCGGGCAAGACGCTCATGCTTACCAGTGCGGGAAAAGCTGGGGTCGATATGCGGGCGATGGGGTTAGAGGGGCAACTGGCCACCGTCTCGGGCATTATCCTGCAAAGAGGCACCATCGACATGATGCAGTTGCGCGGCGGCAGGCAAGGGCTGGCAGCCGCTGAAGGCGATCCGCCGGAAATGGTGACTGAACAGCTTGGCCGCTGGAAAGTCGCAGGCGAGATTTGTGATGGGAAATGCCTGAATGGGGCGATGCGCCCGGGCAGAGGACTGGCGCATAAGGCCTGCGCAAACCTGTGTTTGCTGGGTGATGTGCCCCCGGTATTTGTGTCGACCCAACCGATTGAAGGATCTGACTTCATGCTGATCACAGGGCCCGATGGCACCCGTTTGCCGGATGCCGCTTATAACTACATAGGGCAGTTTATCAGTTTGGAAGGTGATTTGGAACGCCGTGGCGATATCCTTGTATTGCGCATGGACACCACCACAATGGAACCGATCAACGGATGAAACGGATTGCCCTTCTCCTACTGATCCTTCTGGTTGGCACAATCATGCTTTACCTGTCCCGCTTCTGGTTTCTCGACCTCTGGCCGCGCAGTGGACTGTTCGGATGGGAGGCGCTGCGCCCCGGCGGCGGCCTGCTTGGCCGCTGGTTGCGAGGCACACCCTTTGCTCCGTTTGAGCTGTTGATCTGGGCGACGGGCGTTTTCCTGATCTTGACCTATTTGCAAAAGCTCATCGATCTTCTCTTTCCCGCCGACCCACCCGAAAAAGGATGATTATCATGAGCAATGAAAACCTGGATTGGATATCGGTTGGCCGGATCGAAGACCTTCCCGAAGGCCGCGTGAAAACTGTCACCGCGCGCACGACCTCCATTTGTCTGGTGCATTTTGATGGCCAATGGGCTGCAATGAACAACCATTGTCCGCACCAAAAAGGACCGCTTGGCGAAGGATCCATCGAGAAAGGGATCGACGACAAATGCTGGATCCGCTGTCCGTGGCATGGCTGGGACTTTGATCCGCTCACAGGTAAACCGCCCGGCGGACACGAGGATTCTGGCCAAGAGTTGTATCCCATCGACATCCGCGAAGGCGAGATTTTCGTGGGGCTAGACCCTGAACCCCCACACGAACGAACCGTGACGGACGTGATGGTCGAGACAATGACCAACTGGGGCGTGCAATCGGTGTTTGGCATGGTGGGCCACTCGAACCTTGGGTTGGCCGACGCGATCCGCCGCGCGGTCATTGAAAAGAAGCTGAAATACTACGGTATCCGGCATGAAGGTGTGGCGGCATTCGCGGCCTCTGCCTACGGCAAATTGACCGGACAGCCTGCCGCATGTTTGACCATCGCTGGCCCCGGGGCCACGAACCTGCTGACCGGCATGTGGGACGCTAAGGTTGACCGCGCGCCCGTGCTGGCCTTGACCGGTCAGGTTCAGACCCAAGTCTTTGGTCCCGGCGCGTTTCAGGACATCGATCTGAAATCGGCCTTTCAAGCCGTGTCCACCTTCTCGCAACCGGTCCTCAGCAGTTCCAATCATGCAGAGCTGATGTCGCTGGCATGCAAGAACGCCATCGTTGAACAAAACGTGGCGCATCTGATCTTTCCCGACGACGTACAGACCTTACCATCCAACAAGCCAGCCGGCAGCCCGACGGGTCGGATGGGCGGCACAAGGGTTACCCCTGCGCAGACCGATATTGATGCAGCCCTTGCCCTACTGAATGGTGCAAAACGCCCCATGATTGTTGTCGGACACGGTGCCTACGCAGCCCGCGATCAGATCGTGTCCCTGGCGGAAAAAATCGGAGCACCTGTGGTGACGACCTTCAAGGCCAAAGGGTTGGTCCCGGACAGCCATCCGCTTGGGGCTGGGGTGCTTGGCCGCTCTGGTACGCCCATTGCAAGCTGGTTCATGAATGAGGCCGACGTGTTGGTGGCCTTTGGTGCAAGCTTTTCAAATCACACCGGCATCGCGCTGAAAGAAAACATTATTCAGGTCGATTATGATCGGATGCAGCTGGGCAAGTTCCATCCCGTAAAAGTCCCGGTCTGGGGCGAGATCGGAGCGTTTTGTGACGCGGCACTGCACGCATTAGAGCTCAATGCAGATGCTGTGGATCAGCGCCCGGAGTTGGCCGATCGCTGGCAGATATGGCGAAATGAGAAGCGGCGACGCTTGGCGGAGGAACATGGTAGCGGCATCCATTCTTTCGCCATCTTCGACGCGCTTGGGCAGCTTGCCCCGGACGACGCCATCTTTGCCGTGGATGTGGGCAACAACACTTATTCCTTTGGACGCTATCTGGAAACCAAAGGGGATCAGCGCGTTTTGATGTCCGGTTATCTGGGGTCCATCGGTTACGGTTTTCCAGCCGGGATTGGCGCATGGGCCGCCACGCAGGATATCGACGCGCTGCGCGGGCGCAAAGTCATTTCGATCTCTGGCGACGGGGGCTTCGGGCAATACCCGATGGATTTCACTACAGCTGTTAAATACGGGATGGATATAACTCACATCCTTTTGCACAACGGTGAGCTGGGCAAAATCTCGAAGGAGCAGCGATCGGGCGAATGGCCTGTATGGGAGACCGATCTGCACAATCCATCATTCGCGGCCTTCGCCAAGCTGTGCGGTGGGCATGGACATAAGGTGACTAAGACCGAAGACATTGAAGGTGCAATTAGAAAGGCCCTTGGCGTCCGTGGTCCTGCATTGGTCGAGATCATGACTGATGCTGATCTGGTATAAATGACCGTTGCTTCTGACCGGTTGGCCCGATTTGTGCATTGCGGAGTATCAGAACCAGCAGAACGTTTTGTTGGGCTAATGCGGGTAATTCGAGATGGTGCTGCAAGATGCGCGAATGACCGTAATACGAAAGCTGCACCGCACCACACGACTGGTTGGCCAAGGTCTGAAATGAACCGCTCGTGTCGCCAACCGACGCCAAAATTGAACAGATGCTGCGTCGCATCCGATCGAAGTACTTTGCTTGCCCGATCCGCTACTTTCAGCCAACGGGCAATTGCCAGGTACCGTTGGTGTCGTGTGCTTAAATGAACAAGGCGTGATGGGCGCGACCAAGGCTTGGCAGGTCGCCGGAAACACGGGGCGATTCTGTCAGTATTGATGGCCAAAGCGAGACCGTTGGCGTGGTCAGTCAGATGCAAGACCTTGCTTTCATACCGCTTAGTTGCCCGTGTCCCACAACTGTCTCCCGCAAAGTCATGCAGGGCTACGGTCCACGCCACTAGGCGATCCTCCAATTCGAAGGTGCCACAACCGGCAAAGAAAGCAGCTTGTTACTGTCGAGAGATTGCGACCGCGGATCGAAGGATCAAAAGGCGATCCAACGATCAGCATCGGTAAGAAGTTGAATAAATTCATGGAGGTTGCAAAGCTTCCTGCTGTGAAGAAAGCGAGTTTATCAGGCGGTACGCCTGATGGCCATTAAGGTGACCGCCGGTCCGAGGAGCTCAAAGGCGATGGTCGTTCCAATTGTGACCGCAATAATCGTCTCTGACCAATTCGGGAATTGCTTGGCTGCCACGAGCGCCATGCCAATCGCCACGCCGGCTTGTGGCATAAGCGCGAGCCCGAACCATGGGCGTTGACGAGAAGGAGCCTTGCCAAGCGCTGCACCGATCCAGCCACCGAGCAATCGAGAGAGCACCCGCAAAACCACATAGGCCAGTCCGAAAAATCCTACCTTGAGCAGTGCATGTGTATCTAGCGACGCGCCTGCGAGAATGAAAAACAAGATCATGAACGGCCATTGGATATGTTCGATCTCATGGAATGCCTTGGTGTGGTGGCGCGCCCTGTTGACGATTATCGCGCCGACCGTCATCCCACTGATCAGGTAGGAAAGCTCGAACATGATCGCGAGGCCAGCGGTCAAAAACGTCAGCGCAAGGGCTTCGATCTGAAGTGGTTCACCTCCTGAAAGACGGCCCGTTAGTAATGCCGCTGGCACTCCAATCAAAATGCCAAGCAGGACAGAGCCGCCAAATTCGCGTATCGAGCCTGAAAGGATCGATGCCTCAACACTGCCATTCATTTGGTGGACCATCACCAAAATGACACTGAAGGCAAATAGTCCCCAAACGTCATCAATTGCCACAATGCCCTGAAGCGCGTCGGTGAAATCGTTCTTAACGCCTGATTGCCGGATGACGTCCTGCGTTGCAGCAGGTGCTGTCGCTGTTGCTATCGCCCCCAAGAGAAGTGCGAGGCCAAGATCCAGCCCCAGTAGAGCGAGCCCGACGCCAACGATCAAGATCGTAAAGACCACAACAGAGACGGAAATCAGCAGGATGGCAGGCCCATGCGACTGCAGGTTTTTCCGAGTTAACGATCCACCAAGCAGGAACGCGACCATGGTCAGTGCGACGATAGAGAGCAACTCATACCAATCACTGACATCTGATGGGATTAAGTCAAATCCTGATGCGCCCGCAAGTATGCCGCAAATCAGCAATAACGTGACGCGCGGCAAAGGGGTCCTGTGGCCAATCTGATCGGCGGCAAGTCCAACTGCGAAAAGCCCCGCAAGGGTCAGTAGCGTTTGCGCCGGGTCCAAAGTCATTCAAGCCTTTTCTTGCGCGATTTGATCGTCTGCACGACAGGTTGGACATCCATAGTTGCAAGGGCAATGCCAAGCGGAATGATCCAAAGGCTAAGAAAGGGCAAAAAGCCGAGTGTCCCTCCTCCGATGACACCAAGAGCCGCAACCCCGGCAGCACAACATGCAATGTCCAAGTGAGTACACTTCGCGATCAAAGCACAATGCCAGTCAAGCAGCTTTGAACGTCCGTATTCGGTGATGGGCCGCGATTTCATGCTGATCGCTTTGCCACGTAAACATGGCACATGTATTGATATAGGTCATATCAGCGCCTCGATTTCTCGTGTGTACCTTGTACGGGGATAAATGCGAGGGCGCTATGCTTAGAATAGATCGGGTGGACTCTGCTGTGCAGTTGAATCGGGACGAGTTGTTCCGATTTGGCACGGCGTTGATATTCATTGTCGGCATCATGCTTTTCACGATTGTGCGAACCGATGGCGGTGTTGATGGCATCCTGTTGGTGATCGCCGCGATGATCGGTGGCTATATGGCGATGAATATTGGCGCCAATGATGTCGCCAACAACGTCGGACCGGCCGTTGGCAGCCACGCTATCACCCTTACAGGCGCCATCATTATTGCGGCCAGCTTCGAAGCGGGTGGTGCTTTGATTGCGGGCGGCGACGTGGTCGGCACGATCAAGAATGGGATCATCGATCCTGATCTGGTCGCGGATCGGGATACGTTTATCTGGCTGATGATCGCTGCACTCTTGGCAGCAGCAGTGTGGCTCAATTTCGCCACGGCAGTAGGTGCGCCAGTATCCACCACACATTCCATTGTCGGCGGGGTTCTTGGGGCCGGTATAGCCGCCGCTGGCTGGGACATTGCGAACTGGAAGCAGGTCGGAATGATTGGGGCCAGTTGGGTGATTTCCCCGCTGTTGGGCGGACTGATCGCAGCGCTGTTCCTTTACATCATCAAGCGAACGATCACCTACAAATCTGACGTGCTTGCCGCAGCGAACAGCATGGTGCCTTTGCTGGCGTCGCTGATGGCGTGGGCCTTTGGCACCTACCTAATGCTCAAGGGCGTCAAGAAGCTGATCAAGGTCGAATTCATAACCGCAGTTCTCATTGCCCTTGCCATCGCCGTGATTGTTTACGCGATCATGCGCCCCTTTATCGCCCGCGCGACGCAAAAAATGAAAAACCAAAAATCCAGCGTGAACGATCTTTTCACCATCCCATTGATCTTCGCGGCGGCTCTTCTCAGTTTTGCCCATGGGGCAAACGATGTCGCCAACGCCGTCGGTCCTCTTGCGGGTATCAACGAAGCGATTGTCGGGGGAACGGTCACCGACAAGGCCTCAATCCCGATCTGGGTCATGGCCGTTGGCGCCGTCGGAATCGCCCTTGGGCTGGCGCTTTATGGGCCAAAGCTGATCCGCACCGTTGGAAGCGAAATCACCGAACTCGACAAGATGCGCGCCTTTTGCATCGCGATGGCGGCGGCCATCACCGTGATTATGGCCTCGCAACTTGGCCTGCCGGTTAGCTCAACCCACATTGCCGTTGGCGGTGTCTTTGGCGTCGGGTTTCTGCGGGAATACATCAAATCCAGCTATGCACGCACCTTGCAGGATATTCGCGACCATCATGTGAATAATGCTCCCTCCGAAGTCGAAGCCTTCCTTGCGCGGTTCGAAGCAGCGGATGTGACGACAAAAGGCGAGATGCTGCGCGAGATGAAGCAACAGGCGTCAGGCACCAAACTTCTGGCCAAGCGCGAGCGGCGCGGACTTGGGCAAGTGCACCGGATCGAACTGGTCAAACGCACGCTGCTTTTGAAGATCGCTGCCGCTTGGGTGATCACTGTTCCCTTTGCCGGAGGGCTTGCCGCGATGTTCTTCTTCATGATCCGGGGCATGATGTTGCCCTGAGCCAAAACGATGATAAGTGAACTGAACCAGCTTGAGCTAGGAACTGGCCTGATTGGTGGCCTGGCGCTTTTTTTGTTCGGCATGGATATCATGACCCGTGCGCTCAAGCAGGTGGCGGGAGCCTCGTTGAAGTCGATCCTTGCGCGTATGACGGGAAACCGTTTCACCGGGTTAATCGCGGGCGCCTCTGTGACCGCGATAATCCAGTCGTCTTCGATCACCACGGTTCTGCTTGTCGGCTTCATTTCGGCTGGCCTGATGACCACGGCGCAAAGTGCAGCGGTCATTCTGGGAGCGAACATAGGCACAACGATTACCGCACAAATCCTTGCCTTCAAGGTCACGGCGCTGGCACTACCGGTGCTGTCGCTTGGCTTCTTCGTGTCGTTCATCGCAAAGAAGAAAGCCACCCGAGAAAAGGGGCGGATCGTCTTGGGCCTTGGAATGGTGTTCTTTGGCATGGCGATCATGAGCGACAGCATGAAACCATTGCGCAGTTATGAGCCGTTTCTCGACTTTATGCTGTCGCTTGACAGTGTACTTCTTGCTGCCTTGGTCGGCGCTGGTTTCACAGCACTGGTACAGTCCTCATCCGCCACAACCGGCATTCTGATTGTGATGGCGGGGCAAGGTCTCATCGCACTAGAGCCCGCGGTGGCATTGGCTTTGGGGGCAAATATCGGCACCTGCGTCACAGCGCTTTTGGCCTCGATCGGAGCCCCGCGAGAAGCCATTCGCGCGGCGCTGATCCACACCCTGTTTAACGTTGCCGGTGTTCTGATCTGGATCGGATTTGTGGATCAGCTTGCCGACCTTGCGCGCGACTTTTCACCAGATAGCACGTCAGTTTCGGGCATCCCGCGCCAATTAGCCAACGTGCATACGTTTTTCAACATAGCGAACGCACTGCTCTTCATTGGATTTACATCGCATCTGACGCGCCTTGTGGAATGGCTTGCACCCGACAAGGTCGAAGTGTCTGATCCCAAATACTCTGCAAAGCATCTTGATCCAAAGTTTCTCGATGTACCTGCCATTGCCATTGACGCCGTTCGGCTTGAGGTCGTGCATCTGGGTACGCTGCTGCGCGATCAGCTACAAAGCGCGGTGCCCGCTGTTGTAACCGGCAGCCCGCTGGATGTTGATCGCTTGCGCGTCATGGACCGCCCCATTGACCTGCTACACCGAGAGATCGTCGGTTACATCCGCCAGATCAGTCTGAGAAGTCTGCCTGTGGACCAATCAAACTTGCTATTGGGGTTGGCCAAGATCGCAAACGATATGGAACATATTGGTGATTTAATCGCCACGGGGCTAGTCACTTCCGCACGCAAACGGGCAGAGGAAGACGTGGTCATCAGTGCAGCAACTGCGGCCGTTATCAAAAACGTGCATGATCAGGTGGTCGAGGCATTGGATGGCGCATTGCTGGCGCTTGACGCGCAAGACACAAAGGTTGCAGCAGATGTAAGGCAGATGAAAGCGCGATTTACGGCGTTGGTGGAAAACGTCGCCAGTCATCAGATTGACCGACTACGTGCCGACGAAAGGAAACGTCTTCATACTTACACCCGGGAGATTGAACTAACCGAAACGCTCGATGACATCTTCAAGATTATCCGGCGCATTGCACGTACGGAGTTGAGGCTGTTCGATACCACGGCACCCAAGGAGGTCCGGACTTGAAGATGCACGTCGATCACTTTCGCGCATGTCCCTTTAGTGATTGGCAACTCCAGCAATGAAGTAGCCCTCCGCACATGGCAGCTTCATGGTTGCGACCACCCGCGGCAGCGCTGACGAAAGTCAACTTCGATCCAATATGAAAGTCAGCTTTCTTCGTCCCAAAGTGGCAGGTTTGCCCCCGCAGCGAAGGGGGAGTGGGGCGAGCAAAAGCTAGGGGTCTACGTCAATTCAAAGAGAGGGCGTTATCGTGATGCCATTTGTGCCCTGTACATCATGAGGGGCGCTGGTAGGACGCCGTCCCAGTTGGTGACCACACTCAGGGGGCATGCCACTGAGCATCCGTTCCGCAGCCGTTTGATAGCACGTACCAAATTGATACATATAAATATCAGAATATGTAATCGGGTTTAGTTCCCCATACTGATGCGGCGTTGCTGCGACTTATTGGGAGTTGGAAACATGAGGACTAGATCAAACGATTTTGTAACCACGGCAGCAAAAACTGCCACCATTGCTATGCTTCTTGGGGTATCGCCTGTAGTACTTGGAACCCTCGATGTGGGTGGGGGTGGCGCAGCCTGGGCGGATGATGATGGCCAAGGTCCGCAGGGCCCTGGCCAAGGCGGTTCGGGCCAAGGCCAGAGCGGCCCGGGAAATCAGGGTGGCCAAGGTAATCAGGGTGGCCAAGGCCAGGGCCAAGGGGGCCCAGGTGACGATTCGGACGGTCAGGGTCCACAAGCGGGCGGACCGTCAGGCAGTGGCGGTGGCAAACCTGCATGGGCCCAGGAAGGGATTCCCGAGGTCGAGCTTGGCAGACTTAATGTCGCGCGCTCCCCTGATCATGTTCTGGACCGGGCATTTGCCGAAGCCATAGCGAGCCTGACGTCCGATATGGTCGACTTCTACAACATGAATCTCGACACCATGATGGAGGAACTCAGCCTAAACTTCGACAACCTGGAATTCATTGATTCGCCACTGCAGAACCTTTCACTTCTCACGGATGCGATGGACGGCACTTCAGCGTTGGCGGCAGCGGGCGTCACAAATGATGTCGATACGCTGATGGCAATCTTCCTCGGGGTTGCATCCGATAAGACCGTTCCGGTTTCGACAGAAACTCTGATCGCGCTTTCGACAATCCTCGATCATCCGATGACTTCATCGGACGCGGCAGCGCTCGCTGTCGAAGCCGAGGCGGTGCGCATCGCTGTTCTTGCGGGCCACGGGTAACGGCCGGTCGGCTCTGTGACGCAATTTGGGGTGTCGCAGAGCCATCTTCATCTGTTTCAGATGGGATAAGGAAGATGAAAACACAAAAAGCTGGTGTATTCGCAAAGCGTTGGCTGGGCCTGCCGGCATGTTCCATTGCAGCCCTTCTAGCGGTTAGCGCTGCAACGATTACGGCCTCGGTCACTGCTGTCCCGGTATTTGCAGAAGACCACGATTCTGACGGTGATCATGGCGGCGGTCGCAGTGGCGGTGGTCAACGTGGTAGCGGCAGCGGCGGCCAAGGTGGTGGCCACGATAGTGGCGATGGGCACGACAGCGGCAGTGGTGGCGAAGGTCTCGGTGGCAGTGGTCAGGGTGGGGGCGGTGGCAATGCCCAACAAGGTCAGGACCGTTCATGCGGGCGACCGATATGGGCACAAGAAGGCATTCCCGATGTCGAGTTGGATCGATTGAATGTCGCGCGTTCACCCACCCACGTTCTGGATCGTGCCTTTGATGAAGCTATTGCCAGTTTCACACCCGAGATGACAGCATTCTACAGCCAAAGTCTTGACGAGATCATTTCTGAAATCTCGCTCAATTTGAATGCGATGCAAATGATCGATTCCCCCTTACAGAACCTGGCCATGGTCAGAGATGCCGTAGATGGCACTTCTGCGTTGGCGGGCATCGGTGTGCGAAACGACGTTGCCACGCTTCTGGCGGTTACCTTCGGTACGGTAGCGGACAAAAACATGCCAGTGACGGCTGATGCCATAATGGCTGTTTCGGTCATCCTTGGGCAACCTTTTTTATTCACCTTTCGAGGCACAGGGTTCGAATTCGGTCTTTCAACCATTTGTCGTGGGTGGTCTAGGTCTCGCCAGCAACAAGGTCGGAGAGTGGACACGCGAAAACCCGGTTGCAGGTCAAACCACTCGTACCTTCGAGGGCAATACCGAGACTGATTTCGCCTAGTCCGTCGGCGCCGGGCTGGCATGGCAGGTGACAAAGCCGGGGCAGTATCCGATTATCGTCGAGATGACGTGGCGATACTACAATCTTGGAACAGCAGAGGGTGGTCGCCAGCCTGTTGCAGGCAGCGGCAGTTCAGAACCGGTGCAGCCATTGACGTTCGATGTGGAAAGTCATGTTATTTCGATTGGTGTCCGCATCCCGCTGCAGCGATACTGAAGTCGGTTTGTCCGGTGCGAGATAACACGATACTTTTGCACCTACAAAGCCATTGAGGGCCCTTGCCGAGCGCCGTAGGAATCGGCTTTGAATGCCAACCGAAGATTTCGGCACATTCGAAGGTGTTTCGATCTTTGTCAATTTGTTTGACCAGCCAGGCAATATGCTCGCCATCATTCCTGCGAAGGTCCAATCCTAACACCGACGCGCAGCATGATTGGAGAAGCCACACGGGCTGATCAGCGGCCCTGGTGGCTGGGTTTGGTCATTGTGACCATAGTCTTGATCCTAAAGAGGCCAAACTCGATGAAAGCAGCAGCGCAAGAGCGCCAAGTCGAATTCTATTGCCGGAGCAACAGGAAATGAGGCCAATAACCATAATACTGATATCATCGTCTTTATCGAACACGATCAGAAGGAACTCACGGCAATCAGGCACGCGGAGCACGTTGCAACCGCTTTGGATGAGCATGTGATCTTGTCGCATTTGTCCGTCGTCAGACATATTTGTTCTACACGCGGCTTGGCCTGCGCGCTCGCGCCGTCGGGGAGCATCCGCGCGCGGCGGATACGTTAGGGATCAATGTCTATCGGACCCGCTATATCAACGTGACA
>NZ_JBKQXO010000024.1:0-44093 GCF_046762885.1 Yoonia sp. SDW83-1 | reverse complement strand
GCGATGCAGCAATGAATTCGCGACAACGCAGGAAGTTTTCATGCTGCGAGCGCACGCAGCGCGACTAAGCCACCTCCGCAATGGGCTCTCTGCCGCCGTTAGATCGGTTGCAGTATGTGCGAAGGTCAGATGGTGTACCACGAGCAGGGACGGCCCATTCTGGACCTTCGACTACGGGGTCAGATGCTGCGGTTCAGCCCCTCAAACCGGACCCAGAACGCAAGAGCGTGAATGCGATAGCCGCACGAATTTAAACATAGCGGGACATGACGACATTGAGGGCGGCTACATGTTCTTCAACCCCCGCACGACCGCGGCCATCACCTCGCCCACACGCGGGACGTGGCGCAGTTCCTCGTGCGTCACCACCCATGCGGCGGTCTCCATCGCGTCGCCGAGGCGCACGAGCGAGGCCAGCGCCAGGTGCCGGGCCACGTAGGCGTCTGGCAGGATCGTCCGCCCCAGCCCGAGCGTGGCAAGCCGCGCGTGCGACATGAAGCTGTCGACGCGCGCGACGATGCGGGCGTCGGGTTCCTGCGCCAGGATGAAGTTGTCGATCTCGGACACGCCGCGCGGCAGGTTCCACGACAGCCACGGCAGGCCCGCGCCGCCCTTTGCCGCGTCCGGCGGCGCATAGACGCCAAGCTGGATCGGCGGCAGGCGGCGTCCGACGAGGCTGTCATGGGGCTTGTCGATGACCCGGATCGCGACATCGGTCTCGCGTCGGTCGATGCTGAGGTAATCGTTGGTGGGCCGCAGGTCGAGCACGAGGTCGGGAAACCGCTTCTGAAGTGCCACCAGTTCCTCCGCCAGAAGGTCGAGCAGAAAATCGGTGCCGGAGAGCTTCACGAGGCCGGAGACGGCGTAGCCCTCGGAGTGAGGCGCCAGCGCCGAGTTCAGACCCGCCTCCGCCGTCCGCGCGACGCGCACCAGCTCATTTCCGGTCGCCGTTAGCACAACGCCGCCCTTGATCCGCTCGACCAGCTTTTCGCCCAGCCGCTTCTCCAGTCGGCGCAAACGGCGCGGGATCGTCGTGGGATCGACGCGCAGCCGCTCGGACGCGCGGTTGACGTAGCCCGCCTCGGCCAGCGCGAGGATCAGCTTCAGGTCGTCCCAGTCCAGTTCGTCGCTCGGTCTCATGCCGCCTCCTGCATAGATGCAGGACAACCTGCAAAGACCTGCATTGAGATGTCAAGCGCCGTTGCACATCTTCCTTGCACACACCCGAACAGGAGAAACCCAAATGCCAACCATTCGCGTCACCGTCCCGCAGGCCGCCTGGTCGAAGGACGAAAAGGCCCAGATCGTGGCCAAGCTCACCGACGGGCTGAACGCCGTCGCCGCCGACAGCGGCAAGGGCGACATCAAGCCTTACATCAACGTGCACATCGAGGAGACCGCAGAGGGCGGCTACGCGATGGGCGGTCAGGTGGTGGGCTGAGCCATGGAACTGACCATCTCACGACAGATCAACGCGCCGCTCGACAAGGTATGGAACATCGTCGGGCCGAACTACACCGCCGCCGGGGACTGGGCCAGTTCGGTCTATGTCTCGGGCGCGCGGCCCGGCACGCCCAAGATCGCCAATGCGCCGGCGGCGGGGCGGGTCTGCGAAACTTCGCTCGGACCGTTCACCGAAACCATCGAAGCCTATGACGACGCGCGCCACATGGTGTCCTACTCGGCCACCGGCGCGAAGATGCCGGGCTTCATGAAGGGGCTGCGCAACACGTGGCACCTGACCCCCAGCGGCAGCGGCACCAAGGCCAGCATGACCCTGCGCGCCGACATCGCCTTTCCCATGAACATCCTCATGGGCTGGATGATGAAGATGCAGTTCAAGAAGGCCCTGAACGAGACCATCGACGACCTGAAGGTCTACGCCGAAACCGGCCGCCGCGGTCGGCGAGGCGCTTGCCGTCGATTTCCGCAACTTCGCGAACATCCACGGCGGCACCTACGTCGAGATGTGATGATCCGCCCGGGCGCCACACGCGCCCGGGGCACCCCCCGATCCCGAGGACAAACCGATGCGCACCACCATCCCCCTTCTCTTCTGGTTGCTGACAGCCAACCTCGCCCAAGCGATGGAGATCGACCACCATGCCAGCACGCTCGGCTTCACCGTGGAAATCGGCGGTAACATCAAGGAGGCCAGCTTTGCCGGCTGGCACGCCACGCTCGAAACGCGGGACGACCTGATCGCCGGGTTCGACGTCGTCGTCCAGATCGCCTCGGCCAGTTTGGGCAACGCACTTTTCGACAGCGTCATGCTGTCGCCGGACTGGCTCGATGCCGCGGCCCACCCCGAAGCGCGCTTCGTCGTGGACAGGATCGAAAGCAGCGGACGGGGGTCACATACCGCAACCGGCATGCTGACGCTGAACGGACATGAAAGACCACTCGCGGTGACGATCCGCGAGGTCGGCCCACTGGATGACCGGACCTTCGAGGTGTTCGCGCAACTGTCGCGGCTGGACTTCGGCATGACCGACATCACCGCCCCAGTGGCTGAGACCGTCGCGATCACCGGCCGGATCCACCTCCTCGACCAATGACATTCCTGAGAAAGATCCCCATGCTCACGCTCTCCGGTCGCTGCCTGTGCGGTGCCATCACCTTCGAGATCCCCGCCCCCGCGCGTTTCGACGTGTGTCATTGCGTCGACTGCCGTCGCTGGCACGGCACGTCCCCGGTCGGGATCGACCTGACCGACGTGACGCTCACCAGCGGGGCTAGCGCGCTCACATGGTATCGAAGCTCGTCCCTCGCCGAGCGCGGCTTTTGCAGCACCTGCGGCTCCAGTCTGTTCTATCGCATGACCACCAATCCGGCCCGCTGGTCGTGCTACCTCGGAGCGCTGGAAAACGTGCCCCGCAACATCGGGTTGGGATCACAGCATTTCGAGCAACAGAGACCGGCGCAATACCGGGTCGTGTCAATGCCATGACCCGGTTCAATGACGGGAGCGTCCATTCAACTGCATAATCGGAATCATCCAAAGATCTGCAAAACGATCGATTCAAGAGGCGCGGCCCGTTTTTTTTGGAGTAACTCTTAGAATATCCAAAACGGGGAAAACCGACTCACTGAAAGTCGTAGGGCATATGGCAGAAGCTCCCAACTAGCGCTTAGGATCTGACACTGTGAGATTTATCAAGTTCGATACCGGCCCATAGCTGCCTTTGGCCTGTTGGTGTTGATGCTGCGGTACGGCCGCTCAAAGCGGACATTGGTACGTGCTTAGGTTTTAGCATCGCAACCACATCTTAGCGGACCAATCCAAAGACCATAAACTCAAGGATAGATTCACCTTTGCTTGCCTCTGTTACGCTGTCGCAAGACTATCTTGCTAGACGAGTAAAATCATGCGAGTGCGCGAGAGCTAGAACTCAGATTATAGCTGATCTGCTGAGCTAAGGGCGCCATTCACAACGGCAAGCGACATTTTTGAGACCTCCTCGAGTTTCGGCAGGACTCGTTGGTCTTCTACATCAGAAATTTGCTTTGATCCGATTGCTTGTCTGAACGTCGCTTCAGAGCGTTTGCCCTGGCTCTTGAAAGCAACTACTGGAGAGGCGACGGGAAAATAACCAAAGTAAGTCTTTTCTTGCAATCCCATCACAACACCAAGTAACACGCCATTGTCAGACAAGCGAAAGTTCATTGTTTTTCGAATTACGTTAGCACCGTCATCCGTACGGCTACGCATCTGCAAAACAGATGCCTGCGGAACAATCGCAACGACACCCTGGAAAAGATAGTCGTGCCGTTCGCCTTCGCGCGACAAGTTCGACTGCCTTTCCAAGAATCGGAAACAATCGTCGGTATCCTCACCCGATATGCGAAGGTGGGAAATCACAACGCCGTCCGGGTAGTCAAATGAACGACGGTAAAGAAGATAATCGCCCTTCACCTGGGCAAGATCCGAGTATTTGTACCCACCAAACTTTGCGTCGGCATAGCCCAGGCGGGCGCCCAGCTCTTCGGGAGTCAGCAGCCTGTCTGTCAGTCTTACTTTGAAAACACTTTCTAACTTCTTCAAGGTGTTGCGCTGAGGCGAGGATCTGCCGTTTCTAAGATCATTGACGGTTCGCTGAGAAACTCTTGCCTGGACCGCTACATCTTGATCACCCAACCGGCGATGTTCCATCAACTTATTCAGATTTTCCTGAAAAATCTCCTGCAAATCTGCCCCTCCCTCAACAAGCGAATCGCTACATAATTATGAAATCCTAAGCAGAAGTCGGCAGAATCCAAAGGAAAACGCGAAGTTCTTCATCGTCGCGCCGAAAGCTATTGCCAGCTTTCCGTATTCTCCAGCAAAGAAGAGTGTTAGTAATCTTCGCTCAAAAAAAAGAGAATGGATGAATCGGAGAGCAGCTATGCGTCCACTAAAAGTTGGCGATACTATCGGGCTAGTTTCACCAGCCTCGGCGCCACAGGATCAGATAATCCCATTTGCGAACGACTTCTTCCCATCGCGAGGCTACAGAGTCCGCCACTTTGGGCATGAAGAAACTAGTTTCGGCCGTATGTCGGCGCCAGATGCCTCTCGCTCGGAGGCCCTAAAAGCTGCTTTTGATGCACCAGAGGTCGCAGCAATCATGTGTACACGCGGCGGATATGGAAGCGGACGACTGATTGATAAATTGGACTTTACCCAGATCGGCGCAAATCCCAAACCGTTCGTTGGCTATAGTGATATCACCAATTTGCTCATGGAATTCCATGTTCGCTTGGGGATGACTACTTTTCATGGCCCCATGGTGAGCGACCTGCACTCCAAGGGAGACGCTTGGTCAATTGCACGGATGTTCGATGTGCTCACAGGCCGGGCAAACGGATACCGACTAAGATCTGAGGACTTTGCCTGCTTGATACCAGGCCACGCAAGCGGACGATTGATCGGCGGCAATCTATCAATATTGTGTGCGATGGCCGGCACCACAAAGTTGGCGCCGGACGAGGATATTGTTCTGCTTATAGAAGATGTGGGTGAATTTATGTTTCGGCTTGACCGCTGTCTTGTGCAGCTATCGAGAATTGGACTTCTCGATCGGGCAAAAGCTATACTCGTTGCTGACATGAAATTGAAGGATCGCGGCGATGATAATTCCTTGGGGTTTTCACTTGAAGAAGTGTTTAGTGAACACTTCGGTCCGCTCGGGATTCCTGTCGCATACGACCTGCCTGCAGGCCACACAGAGCGCCAAATGACTCTGCCGATAGGTGCATGGGCAACTGTAGACGTGAGTCGGGACACGCTGAATCTATCGTTTCCATACCTGTGGCGCGATCAAGACAGCGAATATGCAGCCTGAGCACCAGGCGCTCCTTGCTCGCGCTCCCTACGCCTAATTTCGGGCTCATCTTTACAATACCGCATTCAATCCGTGTCCCACTGACCACACCAAGGGAACATTGCTCACGCAATTCAAGTCTGGATCAGGGCAAATATCGTGCACCGGAGTCAGCGGCTTTATGGTTAAAAGCTTACCGCTCGTGAGAGACTTATCTCATAAAATCAGCATATTAGCCTGCAATTCTCCTTGCTCTGATCATGGGACTAAACGGTTCTATCGGCTCCAGCTCTGCTAAGTTCTGCCGAATTGGCATCATGTTTTGCGCAGTCTTGGCGCAAAAATTCAAAACGTATCGCTCTTGAAAACGAAAATTTGCCGCAATCCCCAGAAAACTGAGTGGAAAAGGCATAACTCCCGCTGGCCAATTCCAATTCTCTCAATAGAACCAATGGATTGAATTCGGGCAAGAAAAGGACATCAAACCAATAAGGGGGAACTCAAAAATGTCCTTTACTCGTAATCCCGTAATTCTGCTGCTTGTCATCCTGTCTTGGACTGCGACTGCATCAGGTGTGTATCTCAAAACCGGTGGACCGGTTGATCCGTCTCAACCTGGTTTTTTCCTTGCTCTGCTTTTTTCCGTTCCGGGGCTGCTTTTTGCTGCGCTGGTGCAGGTGCTCAACGTCAAATGGCTCGAACTTTCGCTGCTGCCGCGCGCGGTCAACAATTTGAAGAGCGTCACGACTCTCTTGTTCGGTCTGACGCTTGCGATCAGCGTGACGTTCGGACTCGCATTCTACGGATCAGTCTTCAACAGCTTCGGCTCCGCCAATCGCGTTACTTTGGACGTGGCCCGTGAAGCGGTCGCGGAATCGGTCGAATCTGCCCATGCCAATGAACAACTGGTTGTCTCTTCTCTCGAGCAGCTCTACAGTTCAATCCGCGCGGAACGGGAAGAAGAAGGCAAGACTGGTGAAGGACCGCGTTATCACACCCTCGGACGCGCCCTTGAACAGATCGAGTTCGCATTGCAGCGGGCACGGTCAATCAATGTCGCGGAGCTTTCGGCTTCGGTCGAGACCGCTCCTGATATTGTGGCTCTTCGCGGTGTTGGTCGTCGTGCACACTCCTATGGAGCGATCGAATATCAGGCTGTAGCGAATAGCTTGGCAGCTGCGGAAACCGAGGTATTGTCTATCGCGGATAATGGGCGTCAGATGCATGCCGCGATGGCTTCTACCATTGCAATTGTACGTGGTGCGCTCGATCAGGACGTAACCCCTGTGGCCGAGCTCACGGACACCTTCGTATCTCCTGTCGAGTGGGCATTTGACGTATGGGGTCGTCTGCTTACCGCCCCCAAAGATCTTGACCGCGAGGAGTATCTGGCCTTGATCCTGGCCATCGTTGTCGATCTCTTCATCGCAATGCTGGTGATCTACGAAGCGCGGCGCGGTTCGCCGATGGCTAACGACGTCCAGGTGATCACTGAAGAGTTGGCCGAAGGTGCTAACCGCTTCGCCCATGTTGTGAAGAATGTGGGCCTGAAGGATGCAGCTGAGGCGATTCACCGGATCGAGCAAAACAGCAATGCCACTGGCAAGGTCGGATTGTTCGGTGGACAGGTGGTGTTTGCTGAGGTGCCCGTGGGCCATTCGACCTTCCACAAACTCATGCTGGCTCTCAAAGCAGCAGGTTATGCCTCTGAACTTCCGATGGCACCGGTGATTGCTCGGATTTTTCAGCGTGAGTGGATGAACTTCGATGAAGAGAGCCGCCTTAAAGTATTCTGGATTGGGCGTAATCGCTGGTACGAGCTTCAGAGCTTCAAATTGATCGCTCTCGCCGCGCAAGCCCTCGATGAAGACATGGTTTTCGGTGAATTTATCGACTGGCTCCGGACCGAACCCCGCTCTCGGGAACGCATGGGCCGCAACGTTGATGTAATGGCTCGTACGGTTGCTCGCTACTTCCCGACGGCGGTTGGCATGCGCTTGTCGGATCTTACTCCGGAAGTAGTAGATGGGATGATCGAGGATTTTCAACAGGAGAGCGGCCGTACGCTGCGCGCAAACACGCGCCGCACTTACGTTGGCTACTTTCAAACCATCATCGCAGCGGCACGTGGGCAAGGGATCCTTCCCGATGGCAATGCCGCTCGCGTGGTGAAACTTCGGGCTGCATGAAATCTCGCATAAAACTGGCGGGCCGCTGCAATACCATAGCGGCCTGTCCTTACAGAACAGAACTTAGATCATGGAGAAAGGGGATAGTAATGGCTCGCACGCAGGTATTTATGCTATTGGTTGCAATTGCGGCTGCCATTTGGAGATTAAACGATCCAACAGGCTCCTACGGCACCCTGCTTGAAATCAGTAAGTTTCTAACCCGCATATTCTCCGAAAAAGATCTAATTAGAACGGGTATTGGAATGCTTTTGGTAGATCAGTTTAATGGTTTTATTGTTGGAATTTTCGCCGCCTCGATTTTGCCCGTTTGTGTTCTTTTGGGAAAGTGCGTAGCAAAATCTTTCTAGAAAACCAAACGATATACTCTTGGCGTAACGCGAATACCTTTGAGCCTAGATTGATCACGGCCCTGAGCCGACATCCAGCTGGTGATCGCGATGCTGCAGTCGCAACCCGCATACCGGCCGTTCGCCGCACATGCGAAATCTAGAGATGGTCGAACTCACAGTCCGCCGGACATGGCCGTCATTTGTTGCTTGTGCGAAACGAGCGTTCTCGCTTCCGTACCACGTGCAAGCCGCCCAATAGCCCAAAGACATCGGGGTGTCGCTGGTCTCTTTCAAAAACTCATGGAATAGTGGATATTGGTTCTTAGTTCTTTATTTGATTCGAGGATCCGACCGCACTCGTCTTTGATCCAGAAGTGTCGCGATCTAGAGGAAGGATGCTCATGGGTATAGATATTCTTGTTAGCAACGCAATCGCATTGCTCTATCCCGCTGCGAAGAAAGCGGCGGGGCAAGTTGCCGAAGGCTTCCTCGCCGATTTTTCAGATGACGCCTACGCAGCCGCCGGTCGATTCCTTGCATGGCTCAAGAAGAAGTGGAGCAACAATCCAAAAGGGCAGCGCGCCATTGAAGATCTAGAATCTGACCCCGAAGACGAGATTTCAAGGCAGGCACTTAAGGCACGACTGGCCCAGGCTGCCGAAGATGACCCGGACTTTCGACACGAGCTGGAGCAACAAATCAAGGCGAGCGGGGCGGCCCTCAGCATTTTCATCTCCGTCAAAGACATGGAAGATATCACCGGCTTGAAGGTGGGCGAGTTCAAGTCCGGCGCCGCAGAAGTTCGAATTGTCGGAGACAAAGCGAAAAATGTCACGGGCGCAGAGATAGATGTTCTAGGTGACTCGCCCGCAAAGGATGACGACGCTCGCTAGGAGCGAACAATGATCTCATCCGTTCACGGGAATAGCGATGAACTGACCGCCCACTTCACCGGCCGCGAGTGGGTATTCCAAAAGATTGCCCAATGGTTTAACGCGGACGACCATCCGTCGTTTCTGCTGCTAGGCGGCCCTGGCACCGGAAAAAGCACAATTGCCGCCCGGTTGGTCGAGATGGCTAACGGAACGGTTGACTCTGCGATCGAGGGTCTTGGCGACGCGTTGATCTACCATCATTTCTGCCACTCTCGAGACCCGCGCTCTCTGGAGCCGCGCCGGTTCATCGAAGGCTTGTCGTTGGCGCTTTGCTCCCGTCACGAAATATGCGCTAAGATCATCGCCGAGCAGACAGCCGATGTCGAGATCAATGTGCTCGTCGAAAATGTCAGCGCCGACAGCGTGCGCGGCGTGGTGATCAACCGACTGTTTGTCTCCGAGAGTCTCGACCTCAACATCGCATTCGACCGGATCGTTCGACGCCCGGTCGAAGCGCTGCGTGAATCTGGCGTGCGGACGCCGCTACTTGTCCTGATCGACAGTCTGGATGAGGCAGTTAGC
This sequence comes from Yoonia sp. SDW83-1, assembly GCF_046762885.1. Taxonomy (NCBI): domain Bacteria; kingdom Pseudomonadati; phylum Pseudomonadota; class Alphaproteobacteria; order Rhodobacterales; family Paracoccaceae; genus Yoonia; species Yoonia sp. SDW83-1. The sequence goes on along the minus strand of NZ_JBKQXO010000024.1, from coordinate 34,812 downwards.
TTGGGGGGAGAACAACATATTCCTTGGATGATCGAGCGTGTGATGTGCGGCGCGGATGGCAGCCGACCCCACGGCATGCGTTTGCTCGTTACCGGTCGCCGCCAGACAACCGCGATCCGTCATGTCGGCGATGCCAAACAATGCGATCTGGTTCTTGATGAGCCGGACAAGGTTGACGATCTGTTCGCTTACGTGTGCCGACGTCTCATCGCGATCCCCGACCCGCGCCGCCGACGGCTGGCAACAGAGATCAGCAAGGCCAGCAAGGGTAACTTCCTCTACGCACGCTACCAGATCGACGATCCAGTGCGCGACTGGTCCCAGGTTGAAGACATTGGCGCGCTCGGCCTTCCCGATGGGCTGCCGGGGATCTACGAAGAGTTTCTCACGCGCCGCCTAGCCGCGACCGCCGGGTCCTGGCGTCTCTACCGACCGCTGCTCGGCCTGCTGGCGGTCGCGCAGGGAGACGGACTTCCGCCTTCCCACCTTCGCGGCGCGCACCGTCGCGCGGTGCCCGATCTCAAGGATTCACAGCACGACGATGCCCTATCGGATCTGGATCAATATCTCGCGCCGCGATGGGGTCCGAAGGCACCTTACCGAATCTACCACCGCTCATTCGAGGAGTATCTGCTGCCCAACGACGACGACGAGCGGGAACGACCGCACCGCGTCTACCCAAAGGAGGCGCACGCCGAAATTGCCCGGCAACTGATCGGCCGAGACGACGGATGCGCAGAAAGCTGGGACAAGTGCGACCAGTATGGACAGCAGTTCTTGGCACTCCATCTCAGCGGCGCGGGTATGTGGGAAGAGCTTCGAAAACTGCTCGATGATCCGCTTTACTTGATAACAGCGGAGCCGACCCAGTTGCTGGCGGCTCTCGACGCTGGACGGAATGAACTGCCCCGCAGGAGCGCGAACCTGTACAGGGGAATCGTACACCGTCTGCGCGACCAACCGATCGAGGTTGCGGCCGCCTACCTAGATCTGGCAGCGTGCCAGTCCGGAACCGACACACTGCGCGAGCACGAAGCGTACGGTGCTCTCGCGCGCCCCTGGCGGGTACGGTGGTCGCGCTGGGAGCACGAGAACCCGAGCCGGGTTCTCACGCGGCACACTGGTAGCTACATCCGGCTCGCATTGGCCGCGTTCGAAAACCGCAAAGTGGTGGTTTCAATCGCGCGCGACCTCCAGGTTACGTTCTTGGACGACGGTTCACCAGCGCGGGAGCCCATCGAGTCACCCCGCGATTGGGGGGGTGCCGGAGTCGCCGCCACCCGCCTCGAAGGCCAGTTGACCTTCTTTACGGCTGGAACCGAGGGCATCAAGCGATGGGGGATGGACTCCGACAAAGGCGAACTGCTGGCAAGTTGCGACGTCACCGTGAATCGTATCGTGCTGTGGGAGGCTTCCGACTCCGTGTTCCTGATCGGTGGCTGCAAGGATGGGACGGTCCGCATGTGGAACCTGAACCTGGGCACCCCTCCGGTCGTCGTGGGCGCCCACGGGGAATACAAGTACCAGTTGGGGAGCAAGGACGGGCCGGTAATGGGTGGAAGTGATGTTCTCTGCGTCACTGTCGGAGAGCTGGGCGATGAACCGGTGCTGGCCACAGGCGGTCAGGATAAGACCATCCGCCTATGGAAACTGCCCGAGCTTGCCGCGATTGGGGAGCCGCTCACGGGGCATACCAGTTGGATCGAGGCGCTCCGCTTCGTCAAGATGGATAGCAGGACGTTGCTGCTCTCGGGCGGTGCGATGGAGGATTCGCCGCGTATCTGGGATCCCGCAGAGGGAATCGAAGTCGGCACCAACTCCCCCGTACCCGAGGGCTTCTACGGCAACTCGGCCATCTACGACCTGGAAGTGGGCGAGGTAGACGGGCGACCCTGCGCCATCACGTGCTCCTACGACGGCGGGATCCGGCTCTGGGATCTACCACACGGTGAACCCATCGGCGATCCGCTCATAGGGCACGACGGTCCGGTCAGATCGCTGGCATTCGACCGTAGCAGCAGCCGGCACGCTCTGGTCTCGGGCGGACAAGACGAGACCGTGCGGCACTGGGACCTGGAAGACTGTGCGCTAGCGGCGCATGGCGGCGAGAGGCATTCCTCCACCGCGGTGTCGATTGCGGTGGGACATTACGAAGGCCGTTCGGTCGTGTGCTGTGCCGATATGGACTGGGTGCTGCGCATGCTTGATGTCGCCACGGGCGAGCCCGTGGGCGAGTCGGTCGGGAACCCTGTCCAAATCCACCCCAACGCAGTCGTTGGCTTCACTCACGTTCCGTTCGCGTTCGGTATCGTCGAGGGGCGGCCTGCGGTAGCCGCCTACTTCGACGAACGACTCGGATTCTTCGAGCCAGCCACCGCTGAGGAATTTGGCGTTCCGCGTCCGATGAAACCTACTGAGGGCTACATCAACGAGATCCGGTTCTCGCGTCTTGCCGAAGGCGCCGTCGTTGTCGCCAGTTCCACGGAAGGCGACATCTGGGTTGAGAGCGCAAGGGGCGAGCGCATTGCCGGTTTGGTAGCTCCCAACTTCAGCGCTGTAACGGCCGCAACGCTGGACGGACACGACTATGCCGCAAGCGGAGGCTATGGTTCCGGGAATCCGGTGACACTGCAAAAGCTGGCAGACGGATCCGTCGCAGCAACCTTCGGCACAGGACACTCGGGCCACGTCTCTGCTATCGCAGGTGGGACACTGACGGGAGCGTCGGTAGTCGCTACGGGGGGAAGCGAGGGTGACGTTAGGCTGTGGACCGTCAAAGGTGAGCTCCTGAACAAAATATCGTTCGGCGCGCGCATCGACGGGCTCGACTTCTCAGGCGAGGCTGACCTCATCGTCTCGACCAATAAAGGGATCGTCGTGCTCCGGATGGCGGACTTGAGACCTGGAGATTTTTCCGGTCCGACTAGCCCGGATGGCCCATCCGACTGAACTTCAAACTGGTGACGCTCGGCTTGGCCTGCACCCCACTGAAATCCAGCCCGGGTGGCCGCCTTTACGGACGGCCCATTCCTGCCGTTCACCGACCTGTTAAGATGCTGCGGTCGCAGCCCGCATTGCGGACTTTCGTGCATCCCGCAGCATCCATTTGTTGGTCTGCTTTTTCGACCGTGTTTTAAGTTCAAAGCGCACCTCGGCCCTGGCCGACACGCCGACTAAAACTCTTTCAGAACTGTATCGAGTTGACCTGTTAGAAATGGGATGATGGAGGGCACACAGATGTTCTTTGCGTTGATACGTTGTGCAAATTTTGCTTGTGCCATTTGTTGAACAAATGGGCTGTCCTGTGACCGTACCAAGGTCACTGCAGGGAGGTGATTTGACATTGGCGCTGATGCGGCCCAATCCGTTGTACAATAGCTAATTTCGCGCCAGTACGCCTCACCCCCATTCTTTATTGCCTCCTGTGAGTTTCGACGGCTGGCCTCCAGTACGTCTTCAGATTCCGCACTTTCATAATCGTAGTCAGGGAATAGCAACGGTTTCCCCAGGTTTTTTCCTTCATTTGAGAATTTCTTGGCGGCCAGATTGCACAATAGTCGGAGAGATGTAGGGGCAAACAACGCCACTAACGCACCGGCTCGAAACCCGGCGTTGAGCTCCGACGCATCTTTTCTCTTGAGAATTGGTGGAACTGCATTTAGCGCTACAACCTTAGATACAATTTCGGGGTAAGCTAGCGCAAATGCATAGGCCGTGGCCACGCCAGTCGAATACGCAAAAATTCCGCAACCGCTTACGCCTAAATGGCTGATCACCTCATGATAGTCACGTACGTGTTCCGAGATCAGCATGGCAGACGACTCTGCATTGAGTGATGAGTCGCCGAAACCTGCGCGAGAAATGCTGATAACTTTGAAACCGCGTCGATAAGCAATTTGCATCGCAGATTTGGGCCAATGTCGTCCAGTCAGAAAGCAATGAGAATACAAAATGGGAGTTCCACTTAGGTCACCGAAGACCGAGTATGCGATGACTCGACCGTCACGAAGGGTCAGTTGCTTGTCATGACATGTTGATGCGTATGGTGTGTATAATCTAAGCCCGAGGGGGCCTCGTACCTGGCGCTGCTGATGGCACTGTAAGCCATTGATTGCTTGCAGGAAACGCCGTTACTGGCAGAGCCCGAGTGGCGACTGAACGAAGATAAAGAGACCTTCCCCGCGTTTTCCTGAGGTGTTCCCATGGGATTGCGTAGATTTTTTCCTGAACCAAAAGGGGTCTCAAAATGACAAGTATTCAGAATTCCAAGCAAGGCTTTGAAGGGATCAATGCCCCCGCCGCAAAACCAATCCCACCGCGCAAGGACCATGTGGTCAGGGATGCCATTCTCCCGCAGTTGGGGCGCAGGCAGCGCGGCGATCATGCCACATGGGTGGTCTATCTGCCTCAGGCTGGACGCACCCGCAAGCAGACACTTGGCACCTGTGCGGCGCTTTCCGTCCTGCAAGCCCGTGCGCTGGCTGAGGAGCTATTGGGCCGGTGCGATGAACCCCGCGGGCTGTCAGGCCGCTCGCCCCTCGCGGGGGTCGCGCAAACCTTCATGGCAGATTGCGCCGGACGTTGGAAACCCAGCACTGCGCTGGCGCATCAGCATAACATAGATCGTGATATTCTGCCCGCATTGGGACATAAGCCGGTCGGCGATATCACCCGTGAAGATGTGGTGACTTGGTTCAATGACATGCCGAATTCGAAGGGTGCACGGAACCGTGCGCTATCGGTTCTATCGTCCATCTTTGGGCATGCCGAACTGACCGGTCTGCGCCCGCCGGATAGCAATCCTTGTGCGCGGATGCGGCGGCATGAAACAACCTTCAAGGCGATGTATCTGGATGCCGCTGATTATGCGCTCCTGGGGGCCGCGTTTTCCTGCCTTGCAAAGACCTACCCTCTTGAAGTCGCGCTGCTCAGATTTTGCGCCCTGACGGGGTGCCGCAGGTCCGAGGCAACAGAGCTGAAATGGACACTGATTGAGGGTAACCGTGCAGCCCTGCCGGATGCCAAATCTGGCCCGAAATCTATCTGGCTGGCACGGCCTGCCCGCAAGATTTTGTCGTCCCTGCCGCGGCAAGGTGCCTATGTGTTCAGTGACCGCAACGCTCCTATCGCCGTTGGCCGTCTGAACCGTGTCTGGGAGAAGATCAGAACGGAACTGAAGAAACCGAAGTTGCGTATCCATGACCTCAGACACAGCTATGCGTCAGTCGCCGTGGGGCTAGGATATGATTTGTTGATCGTCGGTGGTTTGCTAGGGCATGCCGACAAAGGCTCTACCGCTGGCTATGCCTACCTCGACACCAAAGACGTTGCCGCGGCCACAGCGCGGGTGGGCAAACATCTGGCGCGGGTCGCAGGCGTCAAAACTGCGTCGAAAGCCCCCAAGGCCAGACCGTCCATTAAGCCCCATCCGCTTTGTGCGGCGTTCGCGAGGTCCAAGGACACGCTGCCCGTCTTCTGCGCTCGCCATAATCTTGATCCCGCCAGCTTCCAGCGCGACCTGCAGGCATGGCGGGATAGCCACCGGAGGGCTTTGTCATGAAAACCGAAGCACTCCTCACGCCGCGTATGCTCGCTTCGCTGAAACCAAAGAAAAAAGAATACACGCTCTTCGATGGTGGATGTCCCGGCCTTGCCGTCCGTGTGCAGCCCGGTGGCGCAATGTCTTGGGTGACATGGCAGCGGGCTGAGGGAAAGACACGGCGGATCACTTTGGGCAGATACCCAAACCTCGGTCTAGAAGAAGCACGCGCAGCGCTCCACGGCTTCGTAGCGACAAAGACAGTGCCGCAAATTCCCGCATGTCCAACCTTCGGAGCGGTTACGAAGCACTTTCTCAAGGCCAAGCAAGGCGTCTATCAAGCCGGTACGCTCTCATGCATGCAGGCCTATCTTGATACACAGCTGCTTCCTGCAGTTGGTGATACCCGCATGGACAAGATCACCACACCCCAGCTCGCTGCGTGGTTCCACAAATATGCGCGCACCAAGCCCGGTGGAGCCAACCAAGCCTTGTTGCACTTCACCACCATCCTCAACTGGGGCAAGCAGAACGGCCATCTTCCCTTTGCGCTTCCCAACCCTGCCAGCCCGATCAAGAAAAACCGGCGGCAAGCGCGCGGGCAGATGTTGAATAGTGAAGACCTCAAGCGGCTCTTTGATGTTCTGGCAGCGCCGCCACCACGTAGCAAGGATGCGGCTCAAATCGTTGAAATGGTCTTGCTGACCGGCTGCCGATCTGGTGAAATCCTGCGCCTGCGCTGGGACGAAGTCAAAAGAAACTGTCTAAAACTTGCCCGCACAAAAACCGGTGCGCGGACGGTGCTACTCAATGACCTCGCCATCAAGAAACTGAAGCAACGCAAGAGGCATGCCTCAAGCCCGTTTGTATTTCCGTCCCCCATCAGCCCCAACAAATCGCGTAGCGGCATTACCTGCTGCTGGCGCACCATCAAAGCCGCCGCCAAGCTGCCCCCAACCCTACGCCTACATGATTTGCGGCACACTTACGCCAGCCATGCGATCCTCGCCGGTGAAAGCCTCTATGTCACAGGCAAGCTTCTGGGTCACAAAGATGTTCACAGCGCCGAGCGGTACGCCCATCTAGACGCCAGAATGCTCTCAACAGCAGCAGAAAAGGTCGGAACTGAGATCAGCCGAATGCTTGGTGTGTGATCGAGCATAGGAACACTGGACACCCCGCCAGCGCGGAGACCGCCAAGAGTCTCAAGCGCTGGCGGGGTGGGTGTACGGTACACCAAGTGTGGTCAGGTTCACCAAACCGGACATTCGCTGCGAGCGCAATTCTACGGGCAGGTGCAAGTCAGAAGAAGGGCGTAAAGCGGTTACTTCTCAACTGCATAATCTAGATCGAACCGCCTTACTCGAGCACAATTTCCGGCAGGACAACTTCCCATCGATCCTGTTTCAACTTTGCGCGATGCTCCTCACCGCTTTCATTGGCATGGCGCGCGACGATCGCGCCAATGACTGCTGAGACGACACGCTGCCCATCAGGCACCGCCCATCCGCCTTTCATGCCAATCAGTCTCCGTCCCTTTCGATCTTTCACCCACCAGCGTCCGTTCTGTTGGTTCAGGGTGACAGGGTCACCTGGCTGCGCTTGTGAGATTGCGTCGAGACTGGCATCGCCATTCCGCAGCCGCCCTGCCCAGTCGATGAACACTTGGCTCATGTCTGGCATGAGGTAAGTCCGGTCTGGCGGTAGATCCTTCAGTTCTGGCAAGGCGGCGTGCCGGCGCAAGATGCTGTCTCCTTCGGTAGGCAAAAAAGCATGCGCGCCCTGTGTCATGACTGCAAGACTGCGTCGGGCGCGGGTCATGGCGACGTAGAACAAGCGGCGCGGTGCATCGAGATCCTCGTTTAGTGAGGGCCTGTCCCAACCGCCGTTCAGGATCACGACGTCATCGAATTCCAATCCCTTGGCGCGGTGCGCGGTCATCAGCAGCAGCCCATGCTGCTCACCCCGTGCATCCCGCGCCCACTCGCCGAACCACTCCACAAGATCGGGGACAGAGGCAGATCCGGAACCGATTTCCTGCACCAAGGCTGCGACGCCCTCGGCGATCAGGTCAGACCAGCGGTTGCGCGGCAGGGTGTTCACGACCTCCAGCAAATCTGTTACGTTCAGAAGCCGTGTCCTGTCGCGGCTGATGCCTTCGATGAACTGCCGCATCTCGCGCAAACGCCACAAACTGGGCAGGCGCTCGTTGGCCATTTCAACCGGAATACCCTGTGCCTCGGCATAGGCGCGTACTGGGGCCAGCTGCTGCCAGTTGCGCGCAATGATCGCTGCGCGCGACCAATTCCACCCAGATTCCAGTGCCGCCAACCTCTGCAACTCTGTCAACGCAGTAACGGCCTGAGCACGGTCACCTGGCGGACATTGCAGCAATTGCACCCGCCCATACCCGACAGGATCGCCCTCGGCCATCACGCCACCCGCGGGGTCCCTGCGACGATTGCGATCAATGGTAATGTCGTGCCCCAGCTTCATGCGATCAGATGCACCGGCGATTACTGTGTTTGACGCTGCAATGATGTGGCCGGTCGAGCGGTAGTTTTCGACCAGATATTCGGGTCTCGCGCGGTAATCCTGTTCAAACTGACGGATGTAGCGGATCGATGCGCCAGCGAAGGCATAGATATTCTGATCGTCATCGCCCACTGCGAAAAGGCTCAGCTTCATATCCTCATCTTCGATCATCCGCCCGGCGACAGCTGCGATCAGGGCGTATTCCTCGGCCCCGATGTCCTGGTATTCATCGACCAGAATCCAGCGATGGCCCTGAATCAGCGTCTCACGCTGCGCCTCGGCTTCGGTCTTGCTCAGCCCCTCGCCATTCAACTGGCGCACCGCTTCCATAACGATGCCGTCGAAATCGTGGCTCTCCGCGTGCGATCCGGCGAAACTGGCCCCAACCAGCCGCATGGCCATCGCGTGGCAGGTGGACACTGTGACACCGAACGCCTCATCACCGATCAGGTGCCGCAGCCGAGCCCGGATTTCGACCGCTGCATGACGGTTGTAGCTCAGAACGAGGATGCTGCGCGGGTCTTCGCGACGCACGCGGATGAGGTAGGCAATGCGGTGCACAAGAACCCGCGTTTTGCCTGACCCGGGTCCCGCCAGAACAAGCACGTTGGTGGCATCCCGGTCGTCAGCAACGATCTTCTGCTGCACTGGGTTTCCCAGAGACTCGACCACGGCGGCCCAGGATTTCCCGGTTGTCTGGCGTTTGACCTCGGTCGTTCGGCCTTTCATCCAGCGGCCCATGAAGCCCTCCTGATCGAGGACGAAGTAGTCTTCGGTCAGCCGGATGGCATCGGGCATGGATGACAAGCCAGTTTCCGCATAGGCAGCCATCACATGGGTCTGGACCGTCTGCTCGTCGTAATGCTCTTGCAGCGGCGCGAAGTCCTTGACCAGGAACTGCGACTTCCCCGGTTCAAGCTGCACTGTCATCGCAGGTCGGAACACCGTCAGTCCTTTGCCCAGCGTCAGCACTTCCTGTTCGTGCAGCCACAAAAGCGCGCGGTCCATCAGGCGCGTCATTTCCTTGACTTGCCCGCGCAGGAAGGCGTCGCCTGTGAGGCACGCGAGCATATCGCCCAAGGTGGTTTCGACCTGCTGATCCTTGCCGCGTTGGCCCTTTGCAAGCCGCCCCAGCAAGTGGTCGACTAGCGCCTCACCAGCCTGCCTGCGCAGCACAGCGGACTGTTCCAAGACGGACCACGCGCGTTGCAAGGCCACGGACAGCGTATCCCGAGAAACCTTGCGCAAGCGCAAGTTACCCCTGCCGCCATCAAGGTCGCGTCCGTCGCGGGCCATTCCCCGCAGCAGCTTCTCAACCACGTCAGGGCGCACATGGCTATGGCCCGCGTCGCGGAGTTTCTGGCAGGCTAATTGCAGGTTGAACGGCGCGCTGGCCTGGTCTTCGGCGTCCGGCGCTTCCTCTTGCATCAAGGCAATGAGATCGGTTTCCAGCCGAGTTGCCTGAGTCAGGCGCTTTTGGGAGTCGTCCGCGACGCCTGAATGCACGAACACTGTGACAGCCGTGTCGTTCCGCGCGATGCCGAGGCTCTCAAGATCGGCCAGCGCTTTGGTCAGCTGCCCAGCGGTCAGACCGCTGACGCCAGTCAGCTCGTCCGTAGAAATGCCTTCGTCGGCCGGGGCATTCATCAGATGGCGGACGAGGTCCATCAACTGCGTCCGCCGCATCACTGTGATGGCTGCCTTGTCGATCCTCGTCCCCGCCTCTTTGAGGCTGCGGACGCGCAGCGACGATGGAAAGACCTGAACTCGGTTTTCCTCGCGCGACAGAAGCTTGGCCTCTTCCAGCCACGACAGTGCCGTCTTAACACGGGTGTCATCCGTCGCGCTCTCGCGCTGGAATTCACGCTCATGCTCCTGCCGCACGATCTCGCCCGGGGTTGCGACGACGGTGCCTGTGCTGCGGGTGCGCTGATCCATGCGCCGAACGGCTTTCAGGATCGCGCCGATTTCTTTCCGATCAAGCCGTGATCGCGCGGAGAGTTGAAACTGCCTCTCCACATCGTCGGGGGCGTATAGCAGGACGCAATTGGCATGATCCCGATCACGCCCCGCGCGACCGGCCTCCTGCAAGTAATTCTCCAATGACCCCGGAATGTCGCCGTGAACCACCAACCTTACGTCTGGCTTGTCGATCCCCATGCCAAAGGCATTGGTCGCCGCTATGACCCGCAGTTCACCTACGCGGAATTTTTCTTGAATGGTCTTCTTCTCATCCGGCGTCAGACCTGCGTGATAGCGTTCCGCCGATAGACCTTGCTGTTGCAGAAATTGCGCCACATCCTCGGTTGACTTGCGGGTGGCGCAATAGACCACAGCACCGGACGCGCCCTCAGGCGGCAAGCGCTGCTCGATGACTTCCAAAATATCCGCAAGCTTGGTCCGCTTGCCGGTCGAGCGCACCTCGAAACTGAGGTTGCTCCGCGACGCCCCACCATCGAGCAACAGGAGATCCGTTCCAAGCCGTTGATTAAAATGGTCGCGGATATCGCGCACGACATCGGGCTTGGCGGTGGCGGTCAAGCAGATGATTGGCGCCGAGTTTTCGTCGCCCGCCGTTTCCCGGATGAACCGCGATATGTAGCGATAATCCGGCCGGAAATCGTGGCCCCATTTCGACACGCAGTGCGCCTCGTCGAGAACCCAAAGCCCGATCTCGCGCTGTTTCAAGACCGAGCGGACCGACACGCTGCGCAATTGCTCCGGTGAGATCAGCAACATCGCCGCGTCTCCCATGCGGACCTTTTCCAGCGCGTCCTGTCGTTCCAGCAGTGAAAGCATTCCATTCACCGTGACCGCAGATGAGATGCCCGCGCGTTCCATTCCCGCCACCTGGTCGGCCATCAGCGCGACCAGCGGCGAAATCACGACCGTCAGCGCGCCGGTCCGGTCGAACTTTGCCAGTGCCGGGATTTGGTAGCAGACAGACTTGCCCGTGCCGGTCGGCAGAATACCCAACAAGCTGTTACCGCGCATGCCTTCATCTACGATGCGCTCTTGCAGCGGGCGTCCAGCGGCGTCGGTGGGCGTCGGACGGAAGCCTTCGAAACCGAACCAACGCGACAAAGCTTTGACCGGATCGCTTTTTTCGCGGCACCAGGCGCAGTCGGGGGCGTCGCAAGCTGTGTCGCGCAGGCTTTTGACCATGCGCGCGGCATCGGGGAACTGCATCCGTACCCAGGGTGGCATGACAGAATCCCCGCCCGCGACCGAAACCCACGCCAGCGCGTAGGCCAGCGGCCATCCTTTTTGCGGCGAGCCGACCTGCTCCAGCATGTGCCGTAGCGTCGTCCCGCAGGCTTCGCCGACCAGCAAACGCCAAAGCACCTGTTGCGCCTGTACCGTAGAGGGCACGTTCGCGCCCCGCACGTAGGTAAACACGGCGTCGAAGCCCCGATCCTGCTCACCACGTGTCGTAAGGTAATGGTAGGCGGCCATCGCGTCCGGCGACTTCGCGCTCAACGCGCGGAACGCCTCCACCTGGTTGCCCAGCACGTCGAAGACCAGCCGCGCATCGGCCTCGGGATCGTTCACATGCCCCGAAAGCAGCCGCCCGTCATGGTAATGCTTGACGAGGTGGTGATACGGGTTGCGCGGGAAGGCTAGCGGATTTAGCCAGAGCGTGTCGATCGACGCCTCGGCGAGTTTCGCCAGACGTGGCCGCATGGCCATCAGATGCGGCAGATCGTGCCGCAGGATATTGTGCCCGATCAGGTGCCTTGTCTCGCCGAGGTTCGCCTCCAGATTGTCCAACGCCGCATGCATGTCCTTTTGGTATCGGATGGCGGGCGTATGGTCACAACGAACCGCCGCCAAATCAAAGACCCGCGCCGTTTTCGGATCGACTTCGAGGTCAATCGACAGGCATTGCGCTAGAAACGGATCTGGCTGTTGAGCGGATTTTAGCAGGGCGCACCGGTGATATTTTTTCAAATGAATAACCTATGTGGCCCGTAGAACCTATCGCGGTCAAGCGAGACAGGCCATATCACTCTACGATGCCGCAAAACCTGTGCTCCCGCCGCGGCAAGGGCGGCCCAATCCGACCGTTCACCTGAACATTGCCATACTGTAGTGCGGCCCGTCGAAGGAGATGGGGTGGATGGCTCCTGCTCCGCCGGCGTCACAATCCGCCATACTGCAGTTGTCTATCATTGCTAGGAAAGGAGCCACCCAATGCAGGTTACAACAGTCGGCCTAGATCTGGCCAAGAACATCTTTCAGGTGCACGGGATCACAGCGGATGGAACGGTTGCGTTCAACAAGTCGCTCAGACGGGCGCAGCTTTTGCAGTTTTTCGAGACCCTTGAGCCCTGTCTCATCGGCATGGAGGCGTGTGGATCAGGCCACCACTGGGCGCGGCAATTCCAGAAGCTGGGCCATGAAGTCCGGCTGATGCCCGCCATGTATGTGAAGGCCTACGTCAAACGCGGCAAGTCTGACGCCATTGATGCGGGGGCGAGTCGAGGATGACAAAAGTTGCAAGAAGGATCCACAGAAATTCTGAGCAAAGCGGCCATTCGTGCATCTCACAGCGTCAGTCACAGCGGGCTCTCTACCGACATCTGACTGATTTGGTCAGTTGACCGGTGCCAGCCGATGTTGTTGAAAAACTCTGCTTGAGAACCGCGCTGATGAGTTTGTTTTGGACTGCCCGCGTTGCCCTTATGTCGTCGCGGGGCCGATTGGACGCAGTTTGGCGAGTTTGCGGAGGTTTTGGGCGGTTGCTGCGAGTAGGAATTCGTCTTTTGCACCGTTTGGTCCGCGAAGGCGCAGGCGGTCGAGCCGCATGATTTTCTTGAGGTGAGCGAAGAGCATTTCGACCTTCTTTCGTCGCCGGCTCGCATCGATGTAGGCATCAGTCTTGGCAATCTGGCGCGCTTTGTCGCGGGCAGCCTCATGGACATGCCGTGAGACAATGCGGGCATCTTTGTTTGGCGTGCACTGTTCTTTGAGGGCGCAAGTGGAGCAATGCGACTTGCTGGCGTAGTACCGTTTGATGCCATCCTTGCTGACGCCTGTGCGTGGGGTGCGCATCTTGCGCCAGTACTTCTTGAGGGGTTTGCCACCAGGACAGGTGTATTCGTCTGTGGCTGGATCATAGCGGAACTCGAGATTGGAGAATGTCCCGTCTTTGCGATCCGATTTGTCGATCACGGGGACATGCGGTTCAATGTCTTGGTCCACCAGCCAGCCCAGCATGTTGCCCGAACCATATGCGGTGTCTGCGGCCAGCCGGTCTGGAAAAAGATCGAACCTGTCGCGCGTGCGGGTCAGCATTGTTCGGGTCGCCCCGACCTCTGCCGGGCGGATAGCGCGGGTCGCCTCAACATCCAGAATGATCGAGTGGTCAGTATCGATCAGATAATTGGTTGAATAGGCAAAGAATGCTGGTCCTTTCAACGCCCCTGTCCACTGGCTGGCGGGATCAGAGAAGGATGTGAACTTTGGTGTCTTATCGCTTGCGGCACCAAATGCAGCGTCATCCAAGGTCTCAAGATACTCACGCACAGCTCTTGGTACGACCGCCGGGTCGATCTTCGCTGTCTCCCATTCCGCCTTTGGCGCTGAGTATTGCTTGTTGGCATCGGCCTGGATGATGCTGGCATCTGTCGCGAAGGTCTCGCCACCAACGAGGCCCTCCGCCATGCAGCGCGCCACTACCGTCTCAAACAGATGCCGGAACAGATCACAGTCACGGAACCGTCCAAGCCGGTTCTTGGAAAAGGTTGAGTGATCCGGGATCGGATCCGAGAGGTCGAGCTTGCAAAACCATCGGTAGGCAAGATTCAGATGAACCTCTTCGCAGAGCCGCCGTTCGGACCGGATACCAAAGCAATAACCCACCAAGAGCATCCGGATCATCAGTTCTGGATCAACCGACGGACGGCCTGTGCGTCTATAAAAATCCGCCAGATGGACGCGGATGCTGCTCAGATCGAGGAACTGATCAATCGCACGCAACATGTGGCCTTGCGGGATATGGTCCTCCAATGAGAACTCATAAAATAACGCCGCTTGCGCCTCCTGCTTCGGTCCCATCATCGCTATCAATCCCCCGCATCAATGTGGAAATTGAATCAGTGATCAGCGCACCAAACAAGAAGTGTTTTTCAACAACATCAGCCCGAACCGGACATTCGATCTGCGGGCGACATTGGCCGGTCAGCGGGAAAAGCTGTCCTTGGTTAAGAGACCGCCAATGTCTGCCGTCGAGTGCGCGCTACCAGTCATGGTCGCTGCAGACAACAAACCTTATACACACCGCCTAGCGTAGAAAGTTGGCAGGCAAACCTCATGAGTAGGCGACCACATTACCGCAAGAAACTACGACTAACCGGGAAATTGACCCGAAACCGCCGCCTTTATTGCTGTTTCCGCTGCGACAAGCCCAAGTTTGTTTGCTGTTGTTAGCGTCCATTTGCCAGCTTGTTTTAACAAGCTTTTAGCTTTTTCCGCATCACCAGACTCAGCTGCTTTGGCCGCTTCTTCGAGGAGTTCTGCCTCGTTGCCTTCACCCTCCTCTGAAGCCTTGGCCGCGATTTTCTTGAAGCCGTCAATAGACCTAGCGTCCAGTACCAGATCATTAATTGACACATTACCTCCAATCCCAATGTTGACACCACCGTGTATATTGTAGGTATCCCCGCGATTATCGTTGCTCATTTGTTTATCCTCTTTAAAAGAAGGCGCGTCTCCCAGCGGTAGGCGCAACTGTACTTCGCTTCTGAAAGGGAGGTCTAAGTGCGTCTCCGCGCTAGTTCGTCCAATGTCCCGGAGCACGGCTCGGAAGTTCGCTGTGGGCGTTGCACGCACATGAACTTTGATCTTTCTTCGGTCCCGACGCAGATCGCGATCAACAAATGCAATAATTGCATTTTGAAACCATGACTTACTTCGAAAGTAAGATGATGCAATATTGTATCCGATAAGATCCGGAGTTGGGTACGAGTCGACTAACTTAGGAGTTGCAGTATCGATAAGATGATTAAAGAATTGAATAGACTTATTTTGCCTCTGTTTTTGGTTTACCAAGAATTCAATGTTGAGCTTTTCAAGCCTGCCAGGAATTCCACCAGAAACACCAAAATGCGTTTCTTCTGCCTTTACGATCAGCTGATGAAGATACACTTGGTACCTATCAAGATCGATATTCTCAACATCAACGAGTTTTCGTGCCTCAGCTCTTAGAATCACCTCGTCCACAGGATCTAACTTGTGCTTAACTATTACTCGAAACCCATAATACTTTTCCATATTTTGCGTCATACGTTTCCGATCCCTTCGCAACCAGCAACCACTTTAGAGAACTCAAAGTACGAAGCAAGATATCTTCAACGCCGTGTTGAAAACAGGGGGCATTGCTTCAACTATCCATGTATTACTGACACTGTTCAGATCATACGTTTTGTCGCCGCTTGTGGCTGGCTAGCTGAAGCGAAGGACAGATTGGTGTGACAGCGGTGAGACTTATGCTCTAACCTCTGAAGCGTTTTGTCCGCGAAAGCGTCGAAGCGCGTCAGAAAATCATTCATTCGCTGCAAGACAATAAGCGGGCCATCTGGGCTCGCTGCCGACATCTGACGGTTTTGGTCGGATGACTGGTGCCAGCCTCAGCCCAAAGCGGACGTAATCCTGAAGTATCTCGCGACTGGTGGTTCCCGAAGGCCCGATCAGGGAAGCTGACTTTCGCTGCAGTGGCGATACAGTTAAGCAAAAGCGCTTGGGGGCGGTCGTTGAACTAGGTAATGTGGCGATCTTAGTCTGCTACCAATGGGTTGCCAAAACAGCGAACAAATCGCTAAGGTTGCATACTGTACATTCATTTCGAGTATTTGATGCCAACCGTTGAACTAGCGACTGTCCTACTTGGTGCGACCAAGTTTAAGGAAAACAACGTCAACGACACCTTTCGCGGGCAGGTCTTGACATCGAACAACGAAACCCGCCAAGCCATAATCAAAGACCTCAACCTTGTCCAACTCTGCAATGAGCTAGTTGCTCACAGTTTGGCGCGTGAAGTAGGTTTGCCCATACCCGATTGCTACCTTGGTCTCGCGCGTTCAAACGTTTTGACGGCAGTAAAGGCTCCGGCTACCACAGACGGTTCGCGGCTTGTGTTTGTGAGTGTCGATGTGAAGGTTCCAAACGTCACCTATCGTTGGACGGGTTCAGATGCCGCCGGTCGCAAGGCTCTGCTAGATCAGATTACAAAATGGGGTGATCTTGGACATCTCTATGCCTTTGACGCATGGATAGCGAACGTGGACCGCCACAGAGGCAACTTGCTGTTTGGCGGCGAAAACGAGTTCTGGCTGATCGACCACGGCCATTGTTTCACCGGACCAAACTGGCAAGCTGATCAGCTTGACCCTGATGTTGAGTATCGAAACCGTTTGAGTGAGTGGTTAACAATGCATCTCTCACTTGATCAGAAGAAGCAGCGTGCCTCTGAGGTACGCAAGTTCGGTGCAGACATCGACGGGTTTGATGCAACTGAAACCTCGAAAAACAGTCGCATAACTGATCTTCTGCCGCTACAAAACGTGAACGCGCTGAAAGGATTTCTTGAGAGAAGAACGGGTAATGTGCCTGTTCATGCAAGCAAGGCGCTCGGCGTGCCGACAATGGTATGATGGATATTAAGATAGACACAGACATATTCCCCAAGCTGCGCGACGGCGTTCGCGCTCACTGGGCACCTGTGTATTTCGAACCCATATCAGGCTCTTACGAACGATTTGTTGTCGGAGTCGCTGCTTTCCACCAAGACGATTTCCATCTTGAATGGGCAAATCAGCTTGACCGCTTGAAGTGTTTCTACGGCTCAGATGCAATCGGCGCGGTCAGCGCAATCGAAATTGCCGGTGAATATCTTGAGGCTGATTTAGCCAAGAGAGCGACAGAAGCATTCACAAAGCCTGACCCAGCCGTAACTGGCATTGCTTTTGGCGATCTACGGGAGGCTGAGGGCAGAAGCCTTGAAAGCGTTGCTCGAAGCTGGATGTCTGCCCTTTCGTCACTCTACATTGAACCGACGGCTGAGATGGTTGCTGTCGCTCGTCCTGCGCTCAACGCTGCTGCCGACGCTGGACAAGGTTCTGGTGATCGTTTGCCGTTTATGGTTTGCGACTACGTGAAGTCACAGCGAGAGGGGTTTGCTGGTTATTTCAGTGCTGATCTGCGTGAGGGCAAGCAGCGTCGGATGAAAGGGTCGAGTCACAAGGTCATAATCGACTTTTCCGGTTCGAAACTCGTCGCGAATTTTGGTACACTTAAAGCAGGATCGCTCACTGGGTCAGTCAATCTGATCAAGCGCCGTCTGTGGGACTTGAAGGTCGAACGCGACCGCGAACCCGGCAGCGAGCTCTCCCGCAATCATGAAATGATATTGCAGCGGCCACCGAAAGATGACCCTCAAGTCACTGAGAAACAGCAAGCAAATCTTGATGAAGCATTCGAGGCTCTCGAGCATCAGGCAGACCAAGAAGAATTGCGTCTGCGTGCGCTTGCTTCAGTACAACAAATTGGTGAACACATCTTGAATGCTGAAGCTGCATGATAGACCGCGCCGAGGATTCTCTCAGCAATGATCTCCGGGCCAAATACATAATCTGGAGCGCGTATGGTGATTGAGAACATACCTGATGCTACCCGATTTGATCGTTCCGCCAAGGCGTCGTTTTTTGCTGGTTGGAACGAGCTTATACATTTGCTTGCTGATTTCGAGATATCGTTTCCAGCAGATGAAGATGGAGTTGATTCTTGGAAAGATGAGCGGGAGGAGTACTTCCGGAGTTGTCAGGCCGAATTTCAAAACATTATTTCGTTTGCGGCTCAAGCAAATGAGCTCGCACTCAAGTCCAGAGTCTGTGAAGTGAGTCCATACTTACTAATTCTAGGGAATGAGCCGAAGTTCAGAATTACACAAGAAGACTTGGACTTCACGGACTTCCGTACAATTGATGCGGTAGACCTTCCAGCGGTTGTGAACACGGTTAGCAATAACCGTCTACCGATCGAGTTCCACGAGCGGTATTCAAAAGTCAGGAAACTAAGAAACCGGATAATCCACCAAGGTGCTGCTGGAACTGGTTTCAAGCCCGACGAACTGATTTTACTTCTTACCTCACAATATGCAGACCTCTGGCCACAAAAACGGTTCCTTCATGACTGGTTCCAATACATATCGTCCACAAGATTTTCTTTCTTTCATGACGGCAAATGGTCTTCAGCGGGGATGGAAATGCTAGAAATGCTTGATGTCTTTTTTAGCGCATTGACCGGCAGCCAGATCAAATCATTGACCGGTTATCCAAAGAACAAGAGGCGATACGTTTGTCTCCGCTGCTTTCGCGACGAAGCAATTGAGAACGCAGGAGGTTACCCAAGCTCCTTTCGTACGGCATATCTGCTAAATCAAACTACGCTTCACTGCCACCTTTGCGACGACCAGTTCGTTGTTAATCGTCTCGATTGCCCGGAGGAAGACTGTAAAGGGAACGTGATTGGGACGACTGGGCAAGATCAAGGTGTTTGCCATACGTGTGTTATGCCCTGAATGGCAGCGATGCGGGCTGCAGATGCAGAATCGAGACAGCGGGTCGGATGTCGGCTTAGGGCCGCTCCTTACAAACGGGTCATTACATCACACAATTACAGCACCCAAACGGATCAATCTTAATCAGGCAGGCCTTGATCGCCAAAACTGCAAGAACCACTGACCTATTGTGGCAGGTAGATTGCGACTTCAACCTGACAGGTAATTTCGACGTTTCCCCCTTGGTTTCTGAGCTACCTCAAACAAAAGACTTGGAATCCACTTTGACACGCGAAGTTAATGTTCCAGTCTAGGGTTGATCTAGGTGCGGCAGATCCTACGGCTAGCTGCAATTGCCGCCCTGCCTCCTCAGTGATTTGCGAGTCCAGAAGTAGAAAAGTGTAGAGCAACCGGGGCTCCGGAAACAGAGGCAGATTGCGAGCTGCCTCGCGCGCATGGAAAAGCGATCCTTCTAAGCTATCCGCCTCGTCAAAACGTTTGACCAACTGGTGGTGCGCCAAAGCAGAGATCATATGTGCAAAGGCGATAGCTTGATTATCTAGCTCTGGATCCGCAAGCAGGCGGAACTCATCTAGAAGGCTCAGCGTTTCCGACAGGTTTTCGCGTCTTTGCCATCGCACATTGGGTTCGTTTGAGTTGGCGACAGCAAAACGGAACATCGCTGCTAGAAAGTACAACGATTTGTCGCGCTGCCCAATATGCGACTCAGCGGCAACGACGGTCGCCCCTTGCGCTGGGATGAAGCCCTTGACCCAGCCGGCACCATTGCCGGTGTCGATCCGATACCAATTTCCCTTGATGTGATCATTGGCGCGCCGAGATGTCAGCGTTGTCCCATCCTCGCTTACATCATTAGCTACCTCTAAGACAGCGAATACACCGTTCAGATCGGATTGAAATGACACCGGATAGGTCGTTCCCGGTCCTTGCCGTATGTTGATGCTCCGTCGATCAACGTAGCGCAGATAGGTTGGCACCACTTCAAGATGGTAAATGTTGACGTACCCGACTTCACCGTTCTCACGCTCAACCAACACCCACTTTTGGACAACGTTTTTCCCTTGAACACGCTCTCCTGCGGGTAGATGCGTGATGATTTCGGCACTTGCGTTGGAAGGTGTACGATAGAATTCGATTCCCCGACTGTCATCACAGCCTGCCCGTTCGTTGCACCGTAACACGAACTGGCGTTCAAAGCTCTCTTCTATTAGGCCAAAAGTCGGTGAGAAGTCGAACTCCCAGGCTGGCAGCCGAAAAGCCGTCGACACGTCGCCGATCTCTATCGGGACACGGAGCCAACTGTCAGCACGACGGTCAAAATCATCGATCAAGGTGACGGAGGTGCGCAAGGCTGAGACAGACCCGGAACGGTAGTGCTCACCCCAGATCACGGCCTGAGCAGTCACATCGGTGCCTAGGCGCCTGGCTGCATCATGAAACTCTAGCGCAGTCAGGTCGGCAACGGACTCGAGCCCGGGTCGCTCTTCGCCAAAAAAGTCTTCATCAAAGAAGTTGTCACCTTCGGCGAGCTCGTAGGAAAAAAGGGTCTTGGTTCTTGCCAGTGAGAAGGTGAGTTCACGTGCCATCCGCCAACTCAGGCGCGCCATCGCATGACCATGGTTGAAACCACCGTCGTCACTAAAACTCAGGAACAGGGCTTTGAATGTATAGTCAGGGTCTTGTTCGGCCACACATCTTACGTCGTCGCTTTCCAAACAACTCACTAATAGCTCATCCACCTGGGCAGACGCAGGTACTGCCAGAAATGTTGTGCAAGTCGCAAGCGTCACACAGCGCTTGATCGTTCGGTACAGCCACATGTGTGAGAACATCAAAAACCGCATAACTCGTCCAAATCAATCGTCAGATAAGCCGATGTAGCCGCGTTATTTTGGATCCAACTAACTAACTCATCGCTTTGCCCAGATTCCGGACACCTCAAGTCAAGAACTGCAAGGTTGATCAATTGCCTGATGGTCTCTTTCCTTTGCTCAATTTCGGCTGCATTGCGGCTAGTGTCTAGTTCCTCGATCATTTCGACAGCCTTTGCCAGCGCAGCCATGTTGCCCCACCGAGTCGATATTTGGCCCCTTTGGGCATACCTCCTAGGGCTTCGATATGTGTCCTCAACGCGAGAGTACTCTTCAAAAAAAGTCTGATTCTCCGCCGTGGCGCCAACAACAAAAAACTGTGAATCAATGTCGAGAGCTTGCGCCGATGCATCCCAGTCCACGTCAGAGTTTACGATCGCGACAACCTCGAACCGCTGACCGAATGAGAAAGCCTGCTCGGGCAAAGCTGCGTTAACACTGGAAGGCAGCACAGCAGGTACAAATGAGAGCCTTTTGAGATCTATGCCCGCCACCGCACTTGTTCTTTTCTGAAAATGCGACTGTGCAGCAGCGGCCAGAACTTCGTAAAAAACTTCGCCAAAAGAGGCTCTAAATTCTTCCGATACCTGATCCGGCAGTTCTAGAATACCAACGACAATGTTGTTTCGTGCGCTATCTTGTAGCTGGGCACTGTCAAAACTCGCCTCGGCACAGTTGTCGGGATTATTGCGACAACCCATCATCCAACCACGCTCAACATACTGTTTGCGATCCGCATGTGAAGGGTATGTTGCGTTACCTTCTTCAGGCGCAAACAAGTTCAGCGGGATAACGGCATCGTCAATCGATACTCCTAGTGCTTGCGCGATTTGGCCGGAGTTCAGATCGGCATTGATTTCAGCGGAGCGCTTTTGTGCCAACAAGTTCGATCTAACGGTGTCAAGCGCCCTGGCAGAAAGAGATCGATCACTTTCCTGTCCTGACCCAAGCTGCCCCCAACTTTGCCGAAAGATGTGTGAGAGTTCATGCGCCAGAAAAGCAATCAGCGCATCTTCACGGCCCCCCGCTGCCATGCGCATTGCATCCACCGCCGAACTTGCCACAACCAAGTATGCAGTACCGTCATGGTCAACGAAAGCCGCACCGGGCATGTCGTTGCCAAGGTAGAGAGCCACTCGAATACTGTTGATACGGTCATGCTGTCCAAACGTCGCGACGACCCGTTCAATCGTTTCGATTAGTTGAACATCCTGAATCACACCAAATTGGCTGACGTATGTCTGAAGATCAGTTTCTGACGCATAACTGCTAAATTTTGTGTAGGCGAGGCTATCGCCAAGGTCTAGATCAACAAGACTGGCGGGTGCAACGCGATCGGTAAAACTTAGGTTTGCAGCATCAACAGTTGCTTGACCCAACAGCAACTGTGGAAATAGCATCAGCACGCCGATCAAATAAAGCCTTTTAAAGAAGCATTTTAGGACCATTGGAGCAAGAAATGACCTGTAATTTTCTCAAAATACTATGTGGCGTAAGTATTGGTGCTGGGGCACAACCTGTCAATGCGGAGTTCATTGGCGAGCTGTTACTTCGGGATGTGGCGGCTGATTACGAGAACCACGGAGAGTCCGACCCCGGCCATACGGAGTTTGAGTTGTTGGTCGACTACAGCTATCGTGATGCCAATGGCACAGTTTGGAACGTGCCTGCAGGAACCGTTGTGAACGGCGCGTCTATTCCACGCGTTGTATGGAACTCGATTGGGGGGCCTTGGTCGGGCAAATACCGCAATGCCGCAGTGATACATGACCACCTAACCGTTGAAAGGCCCAGTTCGTCTGAAGTAGTCCACAGGCTTTTTCTCGACGGCATGCTTGAAAACGGAGTGAACCCAGTAAGAGCGCGCCTTATGTATGCAGCGGTCGTAACATTTGGTGGCAGATGGAATGAAGCAGGTAACTTTGTTGCTGGCGGAGACCCAATAGAAATGACAATGACAGATCTCGAGAACTTGGAAACATATCTTAATTCTAACGACCCGAGCCTCGCCGAAATCGCTAATTTGAAGATAGATGATATTAGGTAGACATTATTTTCCCTTCCGTGCAGACAGGCCTGGTTTGTCTTCACCGTCGTTCCGTCACTGAAGACAACGCAATTGAGAAATTCATAATGGGGCTGAGCCTAGTGATCGCTTGTTCCTTCCGAGTTTCGCAGTGTTGTAAGCGTTGATCGTGCTCCTAAGGACGACAAAGCCCTAAAATATCGCTTTTTCGGCGTTGACCTGCTTCAAGAAAGTGAATGTCCGCAATGCGGTTTGCACATGCAGGATTCTGAGATGATGTCGAAGGTCCGGTTTGGGCCGTCTATGTCAGCAAACTTGATAAGCATCTAGCTGATGCTGCATTGTCTCCGAGGTCCAGATAGAGCCCAACATGAAGGATGCTGCGTTTCTCTCCAATGACGGCTATGCGCAGAAAGCGGACTTTGCAAAACAGCAAAGTGGAGACGGGTTCCGTGACCCACCGGCCCAATGCGGTCATCCAAAGGGCTGGTCTGATGCTGCCTAGCAGCCCACATACTGGCCATTCGCCGCACGTGCAAAACCTGGCGATGATCGAACTCGCAGATCGCGGGACGTCGCTTTCGAAAGAGAATTGCTCCAAATGAGCACCTGGGACGGTACGAAAGCGTGGCAGTTCCAAAACAGCTATCGCTTTTTCGAGCGGTAGCCACGGTCTCGACCTAAGCGGCTCTCATAGGACTAGCTTGAACCGCTTTCCAAGTGTTTGATTTCCTTTCCTGCAAGGCTGATGAACTCTCGTGCCTGCGCGATCTCGTCTTTTAGAAAGGCAATGCGATCAAGATCGGGCTTCGGTTTTTGAACTGCACGTCGACGCTTGGCGACAACTTCTACCTGCACGAGGCCTGCGGTATTGCTCTTCCGTTTTGCTTTCGCTTGCTTCTTCTGAAGCTTGGTTTTGACCAACTCGTTAAAACCCGCTTGTTTGGATGCCCAAGCCTCGATTGTGCCAGCGCGGGCCACATCTTGTTGAATCTCATCTCCGATATTCTTTGGAAACTTCAGGCCTTGTTTCCTGTTCGATACACGGGCGTCGGCTGCGATATTCAGCAACATCTTGCGTTGCGCGGCTAGCGGCAGTGGCTTGGATGGCTTGACCGCTTTCTTGGGTCTTTTGGTTTTGTTTTTCCGAGCCCGCTTTGGTTCGTATCTGGTTTCGGCCGGATCAAACGAGCCAAAGGAACCATCTGCTCTGATGATAGTGTGGCCTCCGCTATACGATCCTCTCCTCAAACCAAATTTCTCCCCCACAATCGCAACCGAGCGTAGTCCTGCATGGCCACCGACAACATTTGCAGATTTCTGCTCTCACGCTGAATCACTTCACCGAAATGCTTATGGGCTAGCTGGGACAATCGGTTTTGGTTCAAATTGAGACTGAACAAAGGTAGCCTCCAAAGCAAGGCTAATTACCCCGAACAGCAGACATGAGCTCAGAAAATTCTGAGACTACATCATACTTTACCCGGTCATTGGGGACGCTATTCGCAATTTCCTCGAAGAACTTTCTGGCGCACTTGATTTTTTCTCGCTCCAACTCACGGAACTTGAGGGACGGCTGGGACCCCTTTGTTTCCGCAACAAAGTAGATGTGCTGCACTGAGTGTTCTTTGAAGGCTATCGCCCAGTCGGGGTTGTAGTCGCCAACAGGCGTGGGGATCAAGAACCCCTGCGGCAGCTTCGAATAGACGACGATTTCATCGCTTGTATCCAGGTCTTCGACAAACTTGCGTTCGACTCCAGAGTCGACCACGGCATAGTCATAGATGTGGTTTCGCAACTTCCCGACGGCCTGCGTTAGGTCGGTGCCACTCTGGGTCGCGGGGAAAATATCGGTGTCGTATCTGTCGGCAGTTGCATCATAGGTCAGATGCTCGATGACAGTCGTGGCCTTCTGCTCTTTGATTATGCGTGCTGCCTCAGAGATGAATTGTTCAGGGTTGGCCTGGAACGTCGAGAACTTCGCAGCGCTCATTCCGGTCAGAATTTTCCCGATCGTCCCACGCGTCAAGTCCGCACCTTCGGCAAGTTTGCCGATGACATCATATGAAACAAGCGAGTGGGCAGAGCTGCTTTTTTCGCTGCGTATACCAGACTGTTTGAACGCAGCTCCGGTTCGAAGCTGAGCCTCAGTCAGCTCATTCGAAAGTTGACCTTCGGTGACGACGTATTGCAGAGGCGAGACAACGAGGTCTCGGTCCAAAGCATCGACGCAGCGTTGGACCAAATCGTTGGAGTCAAACTCGACCTGATAGACTGCCTTCCGGTTGATGCGCTGCCAAAGTTCCTGAAACTCCTTCCTTTCGAAGTTCTTGTTTCGCAGGTTCGGTTTGCCCTTGCGGCCATCGCCCATCATGTTCTCGAGCTGGCTTCCGTTGAAGACGGTATCGATCAGCTGCAGGATCTGTTCCTGTTGGTCGAGGAGTTCATCGGGCAATGAAGCCAGCGTGCCCGCCTCGCGCGCCTCATGATACGCTTTTGTGATGCCATCGTTGTCATCGATGTAGTCGTTCTTGATGAGATACCGCTCGATGCGTTTGGCCATGTCCTTGGACACTGTGGTTTCACTACCGTTGACGGTGATCGACTTGCCCTCAAAGTATTCAGCGTTCGCCTGGCGTGGCCGCTCCGACAGATTTTCCGCGATTTCTTTCTGAAGGCCGCCAACAAAGTCTTTGTAGCTTTCGCTGGCCACCACGGTCAGGACGTTGATGTCATGCACGGTTGATGCGTGATCCATGCGGTCGCCGTTCTTGTTGACCGAAACGCGGAGTCCCCGGCCAACCTCCTGGCGACGCGATATGGTGTTGTCGCTGTGCTTGAGCATGCACATCACAAAGACGTTCGGGTTGTCCCAGCCCTCGCGCAACGCGGAGTGGGAGAAGATGAATCGCGTCGGCTCTTCGAAGGAAAGCAGGCGTTCCTTATCCTTTAGGATCAGATCGTAGGCCGAAACGTCATCTGTCAAACCGGCGAACTCACCACGCGCTTTGACCTTTGGATCAACGAGCTTGCCCTTTTTGTCGATCGAGAAATAACCGTTGTGGGTTGCTCCGACGTCGATGCTGTCCAGATGCTTTCGGTAGGCCTCATCCTCCAAGGGCAGCTCGCCAAGATACTCGGCTTTCAGCGCTTCGTATTCCTCTTCGAAAACACGGGCATATTCTCCTTTTTCGTCCTCAGCATCGTAGTCCCGATATTTTGCCACCTCATCGATGAAGAACAAGGACAGCACCTTAATGCCTTTGGCGAACAACTGTTTTTCGCGTTCCAGATGGGCCGCGATTGTCTCGCGGATCTGAATGCGGCGGATATCGCGCTCGGTGATATCGCCGCTGGCCTCACCGGCCTTCAGAACCGCTCCGTTTGTGAAATGCACCTCATCCACGCGCGCGTCGATGTCAGAGACGACGAAATCTCGGTACTGATCCAGCCCCTTGGACAGCTCAAACAGGTTGCGGCCCTTCCCGATCTTGCGCGGCAGGCGTTTGATTTGACCGGAAGCTATTTTGACCTCCATCTCCACCCGCGCCACGGGGTCGCTTTTGGAAATCTGGATGCCTTCCAGATAGAGATACGCATTCGTGCCGGTCAGACCCTTGGCCTGAATACCGCGCACTTCGATCTTCTTGACCAGCTTCTGGCTGAACGCATCTACCGCATCCAGGCGATGCACTTTGTTGTGGATCGTCTTGTGGGTTGCGGAATAGCGCAGGATGAACAGCGGGTTGAACTTGGGCAGGGCGTTCTGTGTCGCCGTGCCTTCCATCTTCTGCGGCTCATCGAGGATCAGGATGGGGCGGTTCTTGGCAATGACGTCGATCGGGCGGCGGGACTGGAAATCATCCAGCTCCTCATAAATCCGTCGGTTGTCAACGCCGCTCGCGTTGAACGCCTGCACGTTGATCACCATCACGTTGATGCCCGCGTCCGAGGAAAAGCTCTCCAGCTCGTGCAGCCGCTTCGAGTTGTAGATGAAGAACCGTGCCTTTTTGCCATAGCCTTCGACGAAATGCTCGGCCGTCATCTCCAGCGACTTGGCCACGCCTTCGCGGATCGCAATCGACGGCACCATGATGATGAACTTGGACCAGCCGTAACGTTTGTTCATCTCGAAGATGGACTTGATATAGCAATAGGTCTTGCCCGTGCCGGTCTCCATCTCGATATCAAGGTTGATGGCCGCGCCCGCCTTGTAGCTGGCCTTTTTGGGCTTGCCCTTGTCGTCGACAAAGTTGGTTAGGCTTTCGGACAGAGGCAGGTTCTGGCGCTGTTGTACTTTGCGGATGTTTTCCAGCACTTGGCTCGCAGGCAGGGCGATATCGGCGTTGCGAAAGCCGTCTTCGTCGGACCGCATCTGCGCGCGGACACCGGGGTCGATCCGATAGACTTGCGCCGCTGTGTTGGGCTGGCCTTCGAAGCAATCGACCACGGCCTCGACCGCCGCTGTCTGATAGGGTTGCGACTTGAACTTGATCTTCATGAGGTCAAATCGCCTTCACTTCGGTGTCGGGCGACATGGCTTTGAAGATCTGTTTCACGTTGATCTTGGTCTGGTCGTCGACAAAGCCTGTGTCCTTGAACACGATCCGCATCGGCGCGTGGCCTGCCAATTCTTTGACCAGATCTTCCGAGATGCCATCGTCGAAACAGGCCATCAGTGCGGTGTCATCGACGAAGAAGACGGTCTTGCTTTGTACGGTCTCGCGGCGGATGGGCAGGGTCAGGTCAACGCCCCAGTCGAGCAGGACCTGGAACAGCAGGTCCTCTGCCGTGCGGTCCGGTTTGATATTGTCCACGCGGGACAGCAGGTCCGCCTGAGAGGTCTGATCTGGCCTGTAGAACACATCGGCCATGTTGGAGCTGTCGATCTTGAGCACGCGGAAGCCGACATCCTTGTTCCAATTAGCGTGACATTCGCCTTCAAGGATTTTCTGCCCTGCGCGGCGGATGCGTTCCTTGGAAATTTCGGAAATTTCTTTGAAGCCCAGCTTGTTCAATGAAGACCCTTCGCCAATAGCCTCTGGCAATTGAATCAGGAGAAATCTTCTGTTCACGCCATCGGTAGAATTCAACTTTAGATTCGCATGCGCGGTTGTCGCCGAACCGGCAAAGAAATCCAGAACGAGATCGCCTTCTTCGTCAGCTACTTGCTCAATCAGTCTTTCGAGAAGCTTTACGGGTTTAGGAAACGGAAAAACGTCGTCCTCGAATAGTTCTCGCACATCTCGGGTTCCATCAGCAGTAAAGACATCATCGATCACAGACCGAAAAGAAATGAGTTCCGAGGTCATCTGAGACCGAAATTTCTTTTCCCTTGGTCGCCCGTCATCCTTAAGTGGGAACAAAATACAACCCTCAGAGATGAGCTGGTTCATCCTTTCCTTGGCGTAACGCCAACCAGATGAGGGGCTGGGAGGAAAAACCCGTCCTGTTTCTGGCTCAACCAAATCATAGTGCAGGTTTGGCCTTTGTTCTTCTGTTGCGAGACCTAGAATGCTCCTGCTCATCCACGGACCACGCGGGTCATTATCTGGATTCTTGAACTTACTCTCGTCTCGTTTAACGCCCCTCAAGGAAGTATCGCCCTGCTTGGCATACACAACTATATATTCATGATCGGTCGAGACATTTGTCTTCGCGCGGGCATCTGTGAATTGCCGCGCCTTCCACACAAACTGTGCCATAAAACCAGAAGAGCCTAAGACCTCGTCGCATAGTTTTCTCACGTTGTGAACTTCGATGTCG
Source organism: Yoonia sp. SDW83-1 (assembly GCF_046762885.1). Classification (NCBI taxonomy): domain Bacteria; kingdom Pseudomonadati; phylum Pseudomonadota; class Alphaproteobacteria; order Rhodobacterales; family Paracoccaceae; genus Yoonia; species Yoonia sp. SDW83-1. The sequence continues at coordinate 6,496 of NZ_JBKQXO010000024.1, read as the reverse complement.
TCACAACTGATCATTACAATCCCGCCATCCGAAAGAAGGTTTTTTGCTACCCGAAGGCGCGGAAGCAACATACTCAGCCAAACAGAATGGAACCGACCATTCGCGGAAGTGTTCGCAACAAGCCGATTGCCTTCATCATCCTTCTGGTTCGACCGTTCCAGAAATTCCGTTGAATTCTCTGAAAAATCATCATCATAGACAAAATCATTTCCCGTGTTATACGGTGGGTCGATGTAGATCATCTTGACCTTGCCCAGATAGGTCTCTTGCAGCAGCTTCAGCGCCTCAAGGTTGTCGCCTTCGATGAACAGGTTCTGGGTGGTGTCGAAGTCCAAGCTTTCGTCGCGCGCGGGTCGCAGGGTTTTGGCGATGGGGGCGTTGGCGGTAATCAGCGCCTCGCGCTTGCCCGGCCAGTTCAGGTGATAGCGTTCCTGTGGCCCTTCGACGATGCTGTCCGACAGCTCTTGACGCAGTTGGTCAAAATCCACCGCCAGCCGCAGCTTACCATCCTCCCCCGCTGCCTCGGTCACGCAGCCGGGGAAGAGCGCGCGGATTTTGGCGATGTTGTCCTGCGTCAGGTCAGGGCTGTGCATTTTCAGCTTTTCGATCTCGTCACTCATGTCTTCCCACGTTCTTTTCTTGGGCCTATTCCGGCTTTTTCAGATGCTCGAAGTCTGCCTGCGCCTCACGCAGCTGACCGTGCAGTGTCATTTTGATGTTGAATTGCGTCTCGCGTTTCAACTTGGATTTTAGCTGGCTGATCTCACGCTCTTTGGTTTTGAGGGCGTGCGTCCGGTCCATCCGCGCGCTCAAGGATTCCGCCGTTTGCGGCACAATCGGCATGAGCGCCGTCAGGATCTGTTCATAAAGCACGCCAAGGTTCAGCGCTACTGGCAATGGGCTGCGGGGCGTATCGATCGGCAGCCAATCCGAGCGCAGATAGTCCGAGAGCACCCATTTGGCCGCGTCCGCCTCTGACGGCCGTTTGTGGGCGGCTGCGATCTGGATCTGGCCGTTCTGTTCCAGTTCGAACAGGATGGGAAAGGGGATGGCGCGGTCGATGGCTTTGAGCACATCGTCGTGCACTGCGTCGGTTTTGAGCGTGACGCGGAACACCTGAATTTCCGGCACAGATTTGGTGGCAGGCAAGTTGATCGTTTCTGGGGCCAGCTTAACGCGCCATGTGATCTGGTCGACCTGCGCAACGAATTTGTCCTTGAGCGCGGTGGTGGCTTGGATTCGGTCATAGATCCGCGTCTTGGGCACGACACGTTTCAGGAGTGTCGATTTGGGGTAGTCGTAGAGCGCGGTCATGCAGCGTCCCTCACGACGATGAAGGCGAGCAGTTCAAAGTCATCGAGCCCGGCGATGGTGTGGGTCAACGCGGTGGTGTGCCCGCCAGAAAAGAGGCTGTCGAGGTCGCGTTCTTCCTTCACCTCGATCATGGATTTGATCGCGTCGCTAAGCAGTTCGGAATACTTGCCCATCTCGCGCCCGTCCTTGGTTTCCGCATTGAAGGAATCGCAAAGTGCCTTGATCGGTTTGTCCAGCCCCTTACAGCTGGAGCGGATCAGGTCGAGCAGACGCTTCACCTCGGTGTGGTCGGCGATGACGTTCGCGTCAGTGTCGAGGTAGATCAGATAGTATGGATGCAGCCGGTTCTGCTGGTTGACGTTCACATCCTGGTGGATGTTGCGCAGGGCAAAGATCACGCCGGGCTGCAGGCCTTTCGCAGGATTGGACGGGACGATGGCGTGCAGGCCTTTGGGCTGGCCCGCCAGATCTCCATGTTCCTTTGTGTAGTTCAGCAGGTCCATCCGGAAGTCGTTCAGGCCTAGGTCTGTGATGGAAACGCCGGTTTTGACATCTTCGAGCTCAATCACCTCTTCCTGCAAGCGCTGCAACTGGTCCTTGCGGTAGGCAACGTCACTGCTTTTCGCCGTCAGCACGTTGTCTTCGCCGGTGCCGGTGAGGTCGACGATGTGCATCCGGTTTTCAACGCGTTCCTTGAGGTTGATGTACTCGTCAAGCGAGATGTCGGGCCAGTAGTTGACCAGCTGAATGGCGGTGTTGGGCGAGCCGATCCGGTCAACCCGGCCAAAGCGCTGTACGATGCGAACCGGGTTCCAGTGGATGTCGTAATTGATCAGGTAGTCGCAATCCTGAAGGTTTTGCCCTTCTGAAATGCAGTCGGTGCCGATGAGGATGTCTAGCTCTTCTAGCACCTCTGGCATGATCAGCGCCTTCTCTTTCGCCTTGGGGGCGAAGAGTGTCAGCACCGACTGGAAATCATAGTGAGGCTTCAGGGTCGTTTTGGGGTTCCCTGATCCTGTGACAATGCCCGTCTCGGACCCCATCGCACCTTTAAGTACGGGAGCGACGTGGCGATAAAGATATTCGGCAGTATCTGCGTAAGCCGTGAAGATCAGAACCTTGCGATTGCCTGGATTCAGGGGCGAGGCCATCTTTTGCTTGATGACGTCAATTAGGTGCTGGAGCTTGGCATCCTCTTCAACGCCAACCTTGTCCATCTCAGCCAAGAGACCCTGAATGATCTCGCGGTCGCCGCCCAAGTCAGCTTTCCACGTCGGGATATCCATATCAGCGAGGTCGATTTGGATCTTCTTGCCGATCGTGAATTCGCCAAGTCCCGACAGGTCATCATCATCGGTGTCCAAGTTGTCCACGTCATTGAAAACGTCTTCAATCCTGCCGTTGCCGCCACTCGCCTCGAAACGATCAATGGCCGCCAGCATCGAGCCGATGTTTCGGTCAAGCGCACCCAATGTGAGGCGGAACGCCTCTACAGAACTTTCAAGGCGCTTCAGAAGGTTCGTCGTCATCAGCGCTTGCAGGCTGCGCTCGCGATCGGCCTGGCGCAGCGTGCCTTTGGAGCCTTCTGTTTTGGTGTCGTAGAGCTCCTCATATTTTCTAAGGCGGCTCGGTTGGATGTAGTTCACCGGCGCATAGACAGCCATTTTTAGCAGGGATAAGTCTCGATATATCTCGTCGAACCCCACGACATCCTCGCGGAACGTGATCGGGAGGTGATGGGAAATGGGCTTCTTACGCTCGGGGAATTGCCCGATGTCGGCCGTATCGTAGAATTGCTCGATATGCTTGCGAGAACGTGCAATCGTCACCGAGTCCAAGAGCTCAAAGAAATCAAGATCCAGCGCTCTGAGAATGGATTGTGCTGTGCGTTCCGCTGAAGGTAGCTCTGACCAAGTATTGAAGGCGGTTTGAGCCTTCCGGAAAATCTCTTCAACACTGGATTTGGCCTTCAGGTTTCGGCTCAAGGTGTCCGAATGCCCCTCGTATGCCAATGCGAGCTGGTTGCGTAGGTCGGTGAACCTGTTGTTAACGGGGGTCGCGGAAAGCATCAAAACTTTTGTCTTCACGCCGGATCTGATGACCTTGTTCATCAGCTTCTGGTACCGAGTTTCCCGATCTTTGTAGACGTCGTTGTTTCTGAAGTTGTGAGACTCATCGATGACGACCAGATCATAATTGCCCCAATTGACCCGATCGAGCGGGATGCCCAAAGACTCGCCCGATGTTCTGGAGAGGTCGGTGTGGCAGAGGACATCATAGTTGAAGCGGTCGCCTGCAAAGAGGTTTGTCTTAAGGTTCGTATTATAGTTGCGCCAATTGTCTGCAAGCTTCTTGGGGCAGAGAACCAGGACAGATTTGTTCCGTAGTTCATAGTATTTAACGACAGCAAGCGCGGTGAACGTTTTTCCCAAGCCGACGCTGTCCGCAAGGATGCAGCCGTTATAGGTTTCCAGCTTGTTAATTACCCCAGTGGCAGCGTCTCGTTGATAGTTGAACAGCTTGTTCCAGACGAGGCTATCCAAGTATCCCGTTTGGTCATTGGGCAGCACATCCTCGTCGACCTGCTCAAGGAATTCCCTGAAGATGTTGTACAGGATCAGGAAGTAAATCCTTTGCGGCGAATTCTCTTGGTAGACGGCCTCAATGTGCTGAAGGACTTGATCCGTCACATCTTGAACGTTTGCGGGGTTGGCCCAGACCTGATCAAACAACGAAAGATAAGTTTTTGCAGACAGATCATCTTCGAAAGCATGGGTGAAGTTCGAAACAGCGTTGCCAGGCTGGTAGCCCAAATCGACGGCTGAAAACCCACTGATAGGCGAGAAAACCTTGTTTCCATTGCGCGCTTCAATGGTCACGAACTGCTGCATCGGGGCATCAGTAGCGTTGGATTTAAAGGTCGCTTTCCTCCGGATCCAGTCGGCGCACTGTTTTGCGATGGCTTTTTGGGTCAATTTGTTCCGAAGGTGAATTTCAAATTCTGTGCCGTACAGCGCAGTTTCTCTGAGCTGTTTCGGGATAAAGAACTCTCGTTTCTCTTTCCTTGAACGCCCGAGAGCTTCGTTCGGAATAAACGTCGGATCTGTCAGTATGAACTCGAGCTCTTTGACGCTTTCCAGTTCATTCCGCAGTGCTTCATATGCAAAGATTGAGAAGCAACTGGCCGCCACCCGTATTTTCGCACCGGCTTCGGCCCCTGCCTTCAGCTCATCTCCCAAGAGGACAGAAATGTTGTCGATGATTTTCAAGTGCAAACCTCAAAAAGTACTTTGAGGCTCAAGCTAACGTCCCATGCCGGTGATGCACAGCCATGAACTGCCCCACGCCTCAACAGAAGGCGCGTCTTTCGGTGCTACAGCACTTGATTTAGCAGGGAATGTCAGCTTTGCTTATTGCGATTGCAGGTGTGCGCACTTGCAGCGAAGGTCCGGTTCCCGTCCCCCTCTTCCACATCTTGTATCATACTGACAGCGGCCAATTTGGTGGAATTATAAGCGTGTGAACACGCCATAGTAGTAGACTTTAGGCTCAAAAATCTGCATTATTTTTCCTGAGAAGGTTGTTTTGCCTTCGTTCCGTCGCTGGTTTGAACTGGATGTCGCAACTTATTATCCTTCCAATACAATGGGTAGTGAGCGCACGTACGGTGAAAACCCAGCAGCTTCAGCTGCGTCAGGTGCGGAATCCCGATTCTTGTCTTGGCTTAGAAAAGCAACGCTGTTGGCTTGCGCGAGCAATTCAGCGTTTCCGAAGACCCCGACTTTAGACATGAGAGACTTTATGTGATTCCGAATCGTGTCTACCGAGCGATCTTGTGCCGACGCAATGTCAGTTGGTCGCAGACCCAAAAGTAGCTGTTCTAAAACACGCGCTTCGCTGTTGGTCACGCCGAAGTTGTCTCGAAATATCAGAGAAGTGATGTGATACACATTGGTTGTTTTGGCCTTCGATACTTCGATAGCATGGTCGGTGAGTTCAATTCGGACGACCAAGGGGGTGTCAGCTACCCCGCCGTGCACCCGCACGTACCATTCAGTTTTGGCGGTGTTGCTCTCAGTTAGAGCACGTTTGACACGTGCCCTGTCTTCTTCATCAACGCTCTCCCACAACTCCAAAGCTTCCAGAGCGGTCAGAGCGCCAACGGAATCAGAAATCTGCAGCAAGTGAGTGGATGTAAAGTCTCGTGTGGTTTCTTTACAGGTGCGCTCAAACAATTCCCAAACCTTGGCGGAGTGTTCATCTACTAGTTCGACACATCTGATGTCGGGCTCGCTTTCCAGCCACGATGCCATAGCATGAACCATCTCGTCGACTCGACTTGGGTTAAGAGCACAATCAATGAATGCCATTTGCAGGCTTGCGATTTTCGCGTCTGTGGAACCCGGTTGGCGCATGGTGCTCAAACTCACAAAGTGACTCACATAACCAATTTTGGTCATGCGAACTTTGATTGTGAAGCATTACTTCATTGCTGGCGACAGATTCAGAAAAAGTGAGGAACGCAATGTCCAATAACTCAACAAAGACGATCGCAATTCTATTGATTGGCCTGACGTCATCATTCAGCGCACCAGCAATGGCGGAGGAAGTCACAAGTCGGGCTGAATGCCGCAAGACGCATACAGGCGGATGCACCGCGTGGGGTGACAATTCATACACCGCGCCCTCGGGAAAATACATTAAACGTGCGCACCAACTGCCAGTGGGAACAATTATCAACCACTTAGGCGTTAAGCCGTTGTGCCGGGAACCAATTGCATCAACGTCAGTGACCCGCACTTTTCCAAACTCCGATGCTGAGGCGACCTTTTACACCGCAATCCGGTTGCGTCCGTATCAGGAGAGCGGCAGCGGCATTGGCGGTCTGAACCAAGTGTATTTCGTCAACTGCAAATACGAATTTCAGCTTGGTACACTGCCTGACTGAGGCTGGCCCGGGGTCTCAAAGGCCCCGGACTCTTCGCGATGCCATGATTTACAAGCCCTCCTAACTCGAACGAGGACGGCCCAAAGCCGACATCCACTGCGTGTTCGAGATGCTGCGGTCGCATTCCGCATTGCTGTCATTTGGCCTGCTGCCGGTTTTGTGGACGGCAACTTAAGCTTTCATTGCTCGCTCCTCGAATGTCATAGGGCTTAGATAGCCGATGGTCGAGTGGCG
>NZ_JBKQXO010000023.1:0-46684 GCF_046762885.1 Yoonia sp. SDW83-1 | reverse complement strand
GGGTAGGGCCGTGCTGATCACGAAAACGGGGCTGAATGTGATCGGCTCAAGTGCTTGACATGAGGGCGCGGCACCCTACCTGCCTCTCGCGTGCAGCCATGCACAGAACCCCACCCCGATCTGTGCGCCAGACTGCCCCTAGGTCAGCCCCAGCCCCCCGCAAACTCTTTCAACCGTTCACAGATTTCAGGCGCACCCAATTGCGTGAGGCGCAATTATTTCCAACTTTTCGCGGGGGCGTGAAAAAAGTGACATGAATTGTAGTGGTTAGGCGCGTTATCGTGGCGGTCTGAATGCCCAGAGACAGCCATGCGCCGCGACTCAAAACCGTTGCCAAGCCCGATTCCAGCCCGTAACCCTGTCCGCTCAGGAGGGTGTTTATGGGTGAGATTATTCTGGTCCGTCACGGGCAGGCCAATTCAGCGGCCAATGACGAAGAAAGCTATGACAAGCTGTCTGATCTGGGCCACCAGCAGGCCCGGTGGCTGGGGGATTATCTGCGCGACCGTGAACGCCCGTTTGACAAGATCATCTCTGGCAGTTTGCGCCGCCATCAGGAAACCGCGGCAGGGATTGGCTATGGCGACCCCGTCATTGATCCGCGCCTGAACGAAATGGACTATTTCAACCTCGGCCAGGCGCTTGAGGATGTGCATGGCGTCCCCTTCCCCGGCCCCGATGAATTTGCCGCCCACGTCCCGCAGGTCATGGAAGCCTGGCATAAGGCCGAAATCATGGGGGTCGAAACCTTTGCGTCATTCGAGGCGCGGGTGACATCGGTTCTGCAAGAGGCCGCGACGCCCGGCGCGCGCGTGCTTTGCGTCACCTCAGGTGGCGTGATCGGTATGATCATCCGGCATCTGCTGAACCTTGATCCGACCCGGATGGCGCATATCCTGCTGCCGATCCTGAACAGTTCGGTGCACCGGGTCCATGTGATCCCGCAAGGGCCGATCCTTGCCGCGTTCAACACGATCCCGCATCTGGACCAGCCTGACCGCGCCCACGCCGTCACCCATTACTAAAGGAAGACCCCAATGCTGAAGCTGCATTATGCCCCGCGTACGATCTCTGTCGCTGTTGCCATGGCGCTGGAGGAGGTCGGCACGCCCTATGAACCGGTGCTTGTCGATTTCAGCAAGGGTGAGCAAACCACGGCCGCCTACCACAAGCTGAACCCAAAGGGCCGGGTCCCCGCTCTGGAGACACCACATGGGGTTCTGACCGAAACCGGCGCTTTGCTGGAATATGTCGCCCCCTCCCTTGTGCCGACCGATCCGTTTGCCGCCGCTCGCATGCGCGAGTTGATGTGTTATCTCAATGGCACCATGCACCCCAACCACGCCCATGGGCTGCGTGGCAGTCGCTGGGCGGATCAGGAGGCGTCATTTGTCGATATGAAGCAGAAAGTGCCGCAGACGGTGGCGGCATCCTGCGCCTATGTCGAAGAGGCTTTGGAGGCGCTGCCGTTCCCATCCGGCGAAGGGCAGGTCGTGTCCGATTTCTATCTGTATGTCGTGCTGACATGGCTGCCCGGCGATGGCGTGGATATCGCGGAGTTTGCGACCTTGCAGGATTTCCAACATCGCATGAATACGCGGGCTTCGGTACAGGCGGCCTTTGAGAAAGGGATGCTTTGATGGTCCATCTCTGGGTCCGCTCGGAAAGCCGCGCCAATGAAGAACGGGTCGGTTTGACCCCACAGGGCGCGGCGCGGCTGATTGATGCAGGGTTCAAGGTAACGGTGGAGCAAAGCGCCCAGCGGGTTCTGCCGATAGCGGAATATGAAGCGGCGGGTTGCGCCATCGCGCCAGAGTTTTCCTGGGTCGATGCCCCTGATGATGCCATCGTATTTGGCCTGAAAGAGTTGCCTGATGATGGCACGTCCTTGCGCCATCGCCACATCATGTTCGGTCATGCCTATAAGGGCCAGCCAGCGGGTCAGGTGCTGCTGGACCGGTTCGGGGCCGGGGGTGGTGCGCTTTATGATCTGGAATATCTGACGGATGCAGATGGTCGCCGCGTTGCCGCTTTTGGCTATTGGGCAGGTTATGCCGGGGCGGCGGTGTCGCTGATGTGCTGGATGGCGCAACAGCGTGGTGACATTGCGGGGCCGGTTGGAACATACCCTTCGGCCAGTCACATGCTGGCGGCGATGCAGGAAGGTCTGGTGCAGATCGGTACGCAGCGTCCGACCGCCCTGATCATCGGGGCGTTGGGGCGCGTCGGATCAGGGGCGGCTGACCTGTGTCAGGCCATGGGTGTGGCCGTGACCAGATGGGACATGGCAGAGACCGCCCATGGTGGCCCGTTTCCGCAGGTGCTGGCGCATGATGTGTTTCTCAACTGTATTCTGGCACGACCCGGCACGCCGGTTTTCGTACCAGCCAGCGCCAAGATCGCCGATCGCCAACTGAGCGTGATCGGTGACATCGCCTGCGACCCCGACAGCGATTTTTCCCCAATCAAGGTCTATGACCGCACAACGACCTGGGCCGAACCTTCACTACGGGTCCATGACAGCCCGGTTCTGGACGTAACAGCGATTGATAATCTGCCCTCAATGCTGCCCGCCGAAAGCAGCGAGGATTTTGCAGACCAGTTGTTGCCGCACCTGATGACACTGACCGCACTTGACCAGGGCGTCTGGGGCCGGGCCAAAGCCTGTTTTGATCGGGCGATGGGCTGATGGGCTATATGGTCGACGGGGTTTATCACGTTGGCGATGATGTGACGCAAACCCTCAGCTCCGGCGCATGGGAGCGGAGCCGCAGCACAGTCCGCCATTGGATCGGTCAGGGGGATTTCCCGGCAGAGGCGGGGCGATATCATCTGTTTGTGGCGTGGAATTGCCCGTGGGCGCATCGGGCCTTGCTGACCCGCGTCGTCAAGGGGCTGACGGATGCGATCACCGTATCCTATGCGCGCCCAAACCGGACCGATCAGGGCTGGGTTTATGATGCTGACGGTGAATTTTCTGATCCCGTTCTGGGTGCCCGCGCGGTGCATGAGGTCTATGGCGCGGACCCTATGCGCTATACCGGGCGGCTGACGGTGCCGGTGTTGTGGGACAAGGTACAGGGCCGCATGGTCAGCAACGAATCCGCCGATATCGTTCGGATGTTGAACGATGCCTTTGACGGACCTGACCTTGCGCCACCCGGTTTGCGCGGACAGATTGATGACTGGAACACGCTGATTTACGACAAGGTGAACAACGGCGTATATCGCGCCGGATTTGCCTCAACCCAGGATGCTTACGAAAGCGCGGCTGAGGATGTGTTTGATGTGCTCGATCAACTTGATCATCACCTCGCGACACATCGGTTCCTGTGCGGCGACGCATTCACCGAGGCCGATCTGCGGCTTTTCCCGACGCTGGCACGGTTTGACGTTGCCTATCACTACGCGTTTCGCTGCAACCTGCGCCGGCTGGCGGATTACGCGCATCTATGGCCTTACGCGAGGGACATCTATGCCATGCCCGGCGTGGTCGAAACGGTCAGGTTCGATATCTACAAAAAGGGCTATTTCAGCGCGAGCGAGAAGCGGAATCCGCTAGGCATTATCCCTATCGGGCCGGACATTCATTGGGACCCAGCCCCGGAGCGGGAAGAACTCAGTCAGGCGGGCCGATAAAGATCATCCTCGGCGTCGCTGGCGTCAATCCCCAGTGCCTCCAGCCCGCTTTCCAGATGGTCGGCCAGATGCGGCGACCCTTTAAGGTAGTCCGCTGTCGGTGTGGTCGCCTCGGTTTCGGCTGTGTTGAGCGCCTCTTGCAGATCTTCAGCGTCAAAACTGCCCCGCCCGATCCAGAAAATGGCAACCAGCCCGATCTTTTCGTCATCGGTCAATTGGTCCACAAAGCCGTTGAATTCATTTTCAGCCCGGTCCAGTTCACGGGCCAGGATGATCACTTCGGCCACTTTGTCGGTCGATATTGGTAGCATGTCGCGCACTCCTTTAGCCCCTTCTTGGCGCATCATAGCATGTCTGACTTTGATCTGGCGCAAGTCATTCATTCAGTTGGCTGCGCGCCGAACTGGTGTGTCGAGGCAGGTCGTCATTGATGTGCAGCCATTGGAGCCTGTTATCATCATGGGCATGCATCTGAGGCGGGAACCTGTCGGCCTGATCAAGCAATCCAAGGGGGACATAAACCGTGTTTGGCAGATAATCGTAGCGGCCCGTCAGCGGTGAGCCGCAGGTTTCGCAGAAGGTGCGGATCACGCCAGGAACGCGGTTGACTGCGCGTCCTTCGCTTGGTGAAAACGCAATCGTGCCTTCGCGAAATGCGGCAAATGCGGCAACAGGTCCGCCGGATGCGCGGCGGCAATCCGTGCAATGGCAATAGAGCACCGATAAAGGGGTTTCTGTGGCATGCAATCGTGTCGCGCCGCAATAACAGCGGCCTGTGATTTCCGACATGATATCGTCTGCCATGGGTCCACCCTGTGCCTGCGCCAACGGGCGCAAGATGTATAATCAGCATAATACGATAGGATAGACCCGCTGCGCTGGAACGCAAACCTGCAACAGGTTGGTGGCTTATTTGGACCCGAACAGCCGGTAATACATCCAGTCCGGCATCAATTGCGACAACCGGAACACCCAGGAAAATACCATGGGAAAGCTTTTCTTGAACGTATCGGTGTTCATGTGGTCGAAAAACTCTTTTGCCGCGTCTTCCGGCTCCATGATGAAGGGCATGGTAAAGTCGTTCTTGTCCGTCAGGCGGGTTTTGATGAAGCCCGGATTGATCACCTGCACCTTGATGTCCGAGGTGCGCAGATCGGCCTGCATGGACTCGGCCAGCGCCATCAGCCCGGCCTTCGACGCAGAATAACCAATGGCGCCAGGCAAGCCGCGGAAGCCTGACAGCGAACCGGTCAGTACGATGTGCCCATGTCCGCGTTCGATCATGCCACCGATGACGGCGCCGACCACGCGAGAGCCGCCAAGATAATTGATCTCGCCCATCAGGTCGGCTTTTTCGTTGTCCCATTCGCTGGCCTTCATGGGCCAGTAGACGCCAGCCAAATAGACAACACCATCCAGCTCGCCAGCTTCGGCAGCAGCCTTTTCGACAGCATCCCGGTCGGCGACATCAACGGTAATATAAGAGGCCTTGCCTGGCAGTTCCTCGACCAGTTCCTTCAACCGCTCCTCTGATCTGGCGGACACGATCACTTCGGCCCCCGCGCGGCTCAGGCAGAACGCGACCTCGCGCCCCAGCCCCTCGCTCGCACCGACGAGCCAGTATCGTTTTCCCTGCCAGTCTGTCACTTTATTCTCCTGCGTAGGCTTTGTCTTTCGGGCGCATGGTGGCCACAAGTTCGGCCACCTTGATACCAAACTTCCGAAACTGGCTTCGGTTCATTATTGATCCGTTCGACATCAGATACATCCAGTCGGTCACGTCGAGCGCGTGCCCACCAGCCTCTTCCGACAACTTGATACGATAGTTCAGCAGTACAGCCGATCCTTCCTGCCGCCCGGTGCCCGCGCCAACCACATCAGGCGCTTCGGCCTTGATATTCCCATCATTGCCAAGGGTCAGGGTCCAGACCCGATCCTGCACATTGCCGCTGTCATAGTGAAATCGTTCGACCATGGTGCCAATATTGCCGTTCCACGATGCCTCGAAATCAGCAACGAACCGCGATGAGACTTTGCCCGTGGGGCCATAGATCACGCCTTCGCACACGATGGGGCCGTTGAACCGTTCGCGGATATCAAAGATCGGACCATCGGCATAATCCGTAGACTTTTGCGCCCAGAATGAGACATAGCGCTGTTTGCACATCACGGCGATTACCATGAGGGCCGCACCAATCAGCATGTAGGTGATAAACGACATCGTTTATTCCTCTAGTTTCGTGGCGATCAGAAGCCCGATCGCCACAAGTTTCAAAAGTGACGGCACAAGGGCGTAAAGCACCGTCAACATGGTCAATGCCTCGGAAGGCAGGTTTGTTCCCCCGGCTTCGAAGCCGGACCGTTCGAGAAGTGGCAAGAGCACCACCGCCGCGAAGGCAAGCGTGAACTTGTTCACTAAATTCCATAGGCCGAACCCTTGCCCACCATTGGGCGAGATTACGGCCATGCGCTTCGCGAACATTGCAGGCAGCAAAGTCAGGTCTGCTCCAATGCTTGCACCACTTAATACGCAGATGACGGCAAAGGGGATCACATCGCCCGTCGATAAAGTGAAGGTGTAACCAAATGACGCAACGGCGAGGACCATCGCGGTCAGCAAAACAGGCCTTTCGCCGAACCGCTGCGCTAGCGCGGACCAGATCGGCGATGACAATGCAGCTGCAAGGAAAAACAGGACCAATAAGCCGCCTTCCCAGCCGGGTGCGCCAAGACGACTTTCGACGAAAAACAGAAAAAGTGTCGACGAAACGGCCAGCGGTGTGGCGTTGACAAGCGCCAGGATCAGAAGCCTGCGTGCCGTGCTATCCTTGATGATATCGCCGATCTGTGACGGTTCGGTCGTGGTTTTACCCTTCCATTCCGGCCACATGAAAAACGTAGCGACAAGGGCCGCCGCGGCAAAGCCGTAGGCGAAGGTGGCGAACGGATCTGCCACCACCCCCATCAACAACGTCGGGATCACAGCGGCGATGCAGACTCCCAACAGCGCGCCGCTTTCCCGCCACGCCGCCAGCCGCACATGACCCTTGGGCCCATCGCCCGCCTTGCTGATGCCTTGCGCATAGAAATTGATGCTGAGAAAGCTGAAAGCGCTGAAAAGCCCGGTGATCGTCAGCCCGAACCACCAGATCGCACTGATCGGCGGGGCCACGGCGAAAAGGCCGATCATCGACAAGGCAAGGATAAATGCTGTTGCGGTGACCGCGAATTTCTTGGCATTGCCCAACCGTTCACTGATCCAGCCCAGCACAGGGTCCTGCACCACATCGAACAGGCGCAACCCAAACAGCAATGCGCCAAGCGCCGTCAGACTGACGCCAAACGTATCGGCATAGTATTTCGGCGCATAGATATAGATCGGCAGGCCAGCGCCGGACAGTACAGCGGCGAAGCCGGTGTAGGCAGGAAGCCGTTCTTGCAGGGCTTTCATCTGCTGACTTCTTCGACCGGCGGTGCAGGTTGTGATCGGAACGTGGCGCCTTTGAACCACAGTTTCAGCGCCTGCCAATGGATCAGCGTCAGCACCCGGCGCGACCCGAACGGGCGACGCAAGACCGCCTTGATGATGGACGTGTTGCTGATCGGTTTGCGCTGACCCGTCAGCGTGGCGATCAGCCCGCCATTGCCGCGCGAATAGTCGATCCAGATACCGATACTGTCAGCCTGAATATCAAATCGAAACACATATCCGCCTTCTATGGGTTGAAAAGGTGAAACATGCATCAATTTCTGCGCTGACAATGTGTCAGCTTTGGTGATCGCCCGTCCATCATCGTGATGACACAGATAGGAATGGCGGTCGCCGAACGTGTTGGTCACCTCTGCAATAACGCTGCGCAGAATATCGTCGGCGTCGTAGCACAGCCAGAAAGACACCGGGTTGAATACATGCCCCAGCACGCGAGGCTGCGCTAGAAGTTCAATCCGCGCCGGATCAGCGATGTCATGCGCCACCAAAACGTCCCGCACCCATGCAGCCCCGCGTCCCTGCTTGGGCGGTCCACCATGGTCGCTGTCCTGCAACGACATCAGGTTCCCGCGATTGCGCGCGAACAGGGCCGGGGTCGTCATATCAGCCTCGGCATCCAGCAGCACATAGTCGATAGAATAGCGAAAGGCGTTTTTCGTCGCGCCCCGCCGCCCGTGATAGGTCTCACCAGCGATATGATCGACGGTGGTGGTCACTCTGCTGCCATCTCCAGCCGCTCGACCGCGTTCAGGGCGTGGACGACATCCAGCGCACTGGACAATCCATCCTCGTGAAATCCGTTCTTCATCCAGGCACCGCAGAACCATGTGCGGTTCGATCCGTTCATGGCGGTCGCCGCCTCTTGTGCCGCCAGCGCCTCAAGATCATAGACCGGATGGCGCAATGTCACTTCGTCCCAGATCAGATCTTCCCGGATCGGACGTTTTGAATTCAGGGTCACCATCATATCGTCGGTCTTCAGCCAAGGCTGAAGCGAGTTCATCCAATATGTCAGGTCAATTTCGCCGCCAGTGCGGTCGGCATCCTCCGAATAGACCCATGACGACCAGACCTGCCGCCGCTTGGGCATCAGTGATGTATCGGAATGCAGCACCACCCGGTTGGGCTGGTAACGCACGGCGCCCAGCACAGATTTCTCAACCGCCGTTGCGTCGGATAACAGGCGCAGCGTGTCATCGGAATGCGTGGCAAACACCACCTCGTCAAACATCTCCCAATCGCCACCCTGCGCCTTGACTTCAACGCCCAGCGGGCCGCGGCGGACCCCGGAAATGGGCGCGCCAAGACGCATGTCGACGCCACGGCGGAACATATCCGCGCCCAGACGGGTCACATACTCGCGTGACCCACCCGCGACAGTGTACCACTGATGCTGGCCGGTCGCGCCAAGCAGCGCGTGATTGTCGAAAAACTTCATCATCGCATAGGCAGGAAAATCGAGGATTTTTTCCTTGGGCGTGGACCAGATCGCGCCGGAAAAGGGCAACAGGTAATGATCGCGGAAAAAGTTGCTCAGCTTCAGCTTGTGCATCAACTCGCCAATGGTCAGTGTCTCGTCCCGGCTGGCGTCCAACCCCTTGGCGTTGAACTTGAAGATATCGCGCACCATGCGCAGAAAACGCGGGCTGGCGATATTGCTGCGCTGGGCGAAAAGCGCGTCAAGACTGGCCAGACCATATTCCAGCTTGCCGCCTGCGAAGGAAGCCCCAAAGCTCATATTGCTCTTCACAACCGGCACCTCAAGATGATCGAAAAGTGCCGTCAGGTTCGGATAATTGGCATAGTTGAACACAATGAATCCAGTGTCGACCGCCTGATCACGCTTCGGCCCTGCCATCCGGGTGCGGGCATGTCCGCCCAACCGCTTTTCAGCCTCGAACAAAACAACGCGGTGATCCTTGGCCAACGCATGTGCGGCACCCATGCCTGAAATACCCGCCCCGATAACCGCTACTTTTCTGGGTGCGGATGTACTTGTTTCGAATGGCATTGATGGTCGCTCCGTTATCCGGTCTTGAAGTTATTATTTCTTACGTAGCTTGGACTTGTCCGGATCAAACAGAAAAAATGCATGCGCACTGATCCAATCGTTAACGCGGTCCGTAAGAAGTGCATGTTGACCGAAAATAGTGTCCTCGCAAAAGCTGATGCGCCAGTTGTCATGCCACCCTATAGTGGGTCGGACATAATGACGTTTCGCAAATCGGGGGCGAAAAAGTTGACAGCCGAACAAGCGACCAAACGCATGGCCTGGGTCATCCAGGTTTCTGCGGTGCGGGACGACAAGGACAAGGCAGCCTTTGCCGAACTCTTTGGATATTTCGCTCCACGCGTGAAGTCATTTTTGATGAAATCGGGGGCCAGCCCGGATCTGGCAGAAGAATGCACACAGGAGGTCATGGCGACCCTTTGGAACAAGGCCCACATGTTCGATCCGGCAAAGGCAAGTGTATCCACATGGATTTTCACGATCGCCCGGAACCGCAAGATCGATCTGCTGCGCAAGCAGAAGCGGCCAGAACCCGAAGATTTGCCATGGGGTCCCGAGCCGGAGCCTGATCAGGCCGACGCGATGGGACTACAACAAGAAACGGAACAGCTCGGTCAGGCGCTTGCCGCATTGCCCGAAGAACAAAGGAAACTGATCGAAAAGGCCTATTACGGCGAATTGTCGCATAGCGAGATTGCCGCCGAAACCGGGCTACCATTAGGGACGATCAAATCGAGGATAAGGCTGGCGCTGGAACGGTTGCGCCATACGATGAAATGATGAGTGGTATGAAACAGATTAAGCATCACCTGACCGAACCCCTGTTGATGGGCTACGCAGCAGGCACCCTGCCGGAAGCATTCAACCTTGTGGTCGCGACACATATTTCCATGTGCGATGACTGTCGCGCGGCACTGGCCGAATACGAGGCCGTCGGTGGCGAGGTCATGGTGGATGTCGACCCGATTGATGTGGCCGAAGATGCGCTTGCCGCGACGATGGCCATGATCGAAAGCGGAACGCTGACTGAAAAGCCGGCACCGGCACGGGTCAAAAACAGCATCTTCCCCGGTCCATTGCAGGATTACGTCCAAGGTGATTTGGACAGTCTGAAATGGCGCAAGGTTGGTGGTGGCGTCAGCCAGATGATCCTGCCCACATCAAAAGACGCCAGCGTGCGCTTGCTGCGGATCCCAGCGGGAACGGCCGTGCCCGATCACGGTCACCGGGGCACGGAGTTGACGCTGGTGCTGCAGGGTGCTTTCGTCGATGACGAAGACAGGTTCGCTGCCGGTGACGTCGAGGTCGCTAACGAAGATCTCCAGCACACACCGGTTGCCGAGGAAGGGATGGATTGCATCTGCCTTGCGGCAACCGACGCACCCCTGAAATTCAGCGGCCTGCTGCCGCGTATCGCGCAAAAATTCGTGCGCATCTAATAAATTCCCAAGGCCACTCATCAGGCCCCGGTTCGTCCGGGGCCTTTTTTTGTGCGGCATCATCTGATCTGGCGGCCAAACCCGACCTGTCGTGCTGTTTTGTCGTCGCGATTTGCAAAGACCTGTCTTCCCGGTCAGGGTGCATTGGTTTAGCGGCTGTCGGTTGGCTAGTGCCGCACAAGGGAGATGGTAAAGATGAAATCGCAAGCGCGGGTGGTTGTTATTGGTGGGGGGATTGCCGGGTGTTCGACGCTTTACCATCTGACGCAGGAAGGTTGGACCGACGTCGTGCTGGTCGAGCGCGATGAATTGACAAGCGGCACCACATGGCATTCGGCAGCGCAAGTAACGAATTTCGGGATGAACCAGACGATGGTTGGCCTGAAGTCTCACTCAATTGCTCTTTACAAGGCGCTGTCAGAGGACCCGGACTATCCGATCAGTTATCACCATGCCGATGGTGGTATCCGGCTGGCCAACACCGCCGCCCAAATGGATGGCTATCGTCACTTTGCATCCATGGCAAAGGGCATGGGTGTTGCATTCGAAGTCATTGATGCCGCCGAATGCGCGCGCCGCCACCCTTTGATTTCGACCGACAATCTGCTGGGCGGTCTGTGGGATCCATTGGACGGTGACATTGATCCGGCGCAATTGTGCCAGGCGCTGGCGCGTCGCGCGCGCCTGGCCGGTGCTGAAATCTATCGCCACACGGCAGTGACCGATCTGACCCAGAAGCGCGACAATAGCTGGGTTGTCGAAACGGCAAAGGGGTCAATTGAATGCGATATCGTGGTCAATGCCGCCGGTTATCGGGTCAACGAGATTGGCGCGATGATGGGCGTCCATCACCCCGTGGCGTCGATGGAGCATCAGTATTTCCTGACCGAAGATATCCCGGCGATCAAGGAAGCGGGTCACAGGATGCCTCTGCTACGCTGTCCAATCTCGGACTATTATTGCCGTCAGGAAAAGAATGGTCTGCTGGTGGGATTTTACGAGCAGGACTGCAAAACATGGGGCATGGATGGTATCGACCCGCATTTTACAAACGCGCTCTGTCCCGATGACCTCGACCGGGTGACTGATGTGCTGGAAGGGGCCTTTGCCCGTATGCCCGCGCTGACAGAAACCGGCATTCATACGGTCGTGAATGGTCCGATCACCTATACGATCGACGGTGCGCCGCTGGTTGGCCCGATCCCGGGCAAGCGCAATGCATTCTGCATCATCGGGCTGCGCGCAGGTCTAGGTGAAGGTGGCGGTCATGGATGGCTGCTGGCACAGCAGATTGTGCATGGTGAGGCGTGTTATGACACCTGGTGCATCGACCCGCGCCGTTTTACTGGACACGCCAATGTAGAGCTCACGGCGCTGAAGGCGGTAGAGGATTATCAGAACGAATTTCGCTTCCACTTCCCCCACGAACACCGGCCCGCCGGACGCGCTGCAAAGACAACGCCACTGACCCCCATTCTGGCGGCTGAGGGCGCAGCATTTTCAGTGGTCAACGGGTGGGAGCGTGTCGACTACATCAAACCCGCCCCTGATTTCCACGAAACCTATGGGTTCCGATTTAACGAAGTATTTGATGTAGTGGCCCGCGATGTCGCGGCGATCCAAGGCTCTGCCGGGATTTGCGAGGTGAGCGGCTTCAACCGTTTCGCGCTGATAGGCAGCGGCGTGCATGATTTTCTGGATCGTATGATCTGTGGCCACGTTCCACGGTCGGTCGGCCGCCTTGGCCTGGGTTATCTTTTGAACCATGACGGGATGCTGAAGGCCGAAGCGACGATTGCAAATCTGCCGGATGGCGAAGTCTGGTACGGATCGGCCGCCGCGTCAGAGTTTCACGATATGGATTGGTTGCAGATGCATCTGGGCCCCGACGACGATGTGCAGGTCCAGTCGTTGACCAACGATTACACAGCGCTTGTTCTGGCTGGTCCCCGATCACGCGATATCCTGAGCGCTGTCAGTCGCGAGGACTGGTCGGCGGACGTGTTCCCTTGGCTGCGTGTGCGTCGCTGTTTTGTCGGTATTGCCCCGGCAGTGGTGATGTCGGTAAGTTTTTCCGGTGAACTGGCCTACGAGATTCACGTACCGAATAATCAGCTTTATGCAGCATGGCTGGCCTTGCGCGCCGCAGGTGCGGATCACGGCTTGCATGTTTTTGGTGCGCGGGCGGTTGAATCAATGCGGCTGGAGAAAGGGTATCTGCATTGGAAGGCTGACATTCTGACCGAGTTTGATCCGTTTGAAACCGGTCTTGATCGTTTCTTGCGGTTGGACAAGGGCCCGTTTATCGGGCGTGATGCGCTGCGCCAGCGCCAGCAGAATGGACCGCACCGCAGGCTGGTCACACTGCGGATTGATGCTGATGTTGCCCCGGCACATCCCGGGTCCTCGGTCGTCCAGGATGGCAGGGTCGTGGGCACTGTCACATCCGGTGACTGGGGGCACAGGGTCGGAATGAACCTTGCCTATGCCTTTGTCGAGCCAGAGTTTTCCGGTATCGGGACTGCGTTGAACGTCGATATTATCGGCGTGCCGACGCCTTCAATCGTGATTGCGTCCGGTCCCTATGATCCCCAGAATTCACGTGTCAGGGCTTGATCGCGCCCGTCATTGCTAAGCGTAGATTTTATTTGGAACGGTTGCGGTTGGTGGGCTAGCCTTCCCTCACGTCACTCGCATCTTGCGAGGACGCTAGGGAGGACAATCAATGACAGACCGTATGCGTTTTGGTATTTTTCTGGCTCCGTTTCACAAGCCCGGGATCAACCCCACACTCGCACTCGAACAGGACCTCGAACTGGTTCAATGGCTCGACCGTTGTGATTATGACGAGGTGTGGTTTGGCGAACATCACTCTGCCGGGTCCGAGATTTCGGCCAGTCCCGAGATCATGATCGCAACCGCAGCGCCACGTACACGCCGCATCAAACTCGGCACCGGTGTGGTGTCCGTCAGCTACCATAACCCGCTTTGGGTGGCCGAAAAAATCGTGCAGCTTGATCATCTGACGCGGGGCCGCGCGATGCTTGGCCTCGGGCCGGGGTCACTGCCCACGGACGCCGCCATGATCGGGCTCAGCCAGAAAGACACGCGCGGTCTGCTCGCCGATGGACTCGATATCATCACGCGGCTCTTGCGCTCGGACGAGCCTGTGAATTTCGAAAACGACCGCTGGGTGCTGAAGGATGCGCGCCTGCATCTGCGCCCCTACTCAAATTTCGATCTGGCCACCGCCGCCGTCGCCTCACCCACCGGGCCAAAACTGGCGGGCAAATACGGCACCGGCCTGATCTCCATCGGGGCAACCACCGCCGCCGGCTTTGACGCGCTGGCCCTGCATTGGGACGTGATCGAGGAGGAGGCGAAACACTACAATCAAAAGGTCGACCGGTCCAAATGGCGGCTCGTCGGGCTCTGCCATATCGCCGAAACCGCCGAACAGGCGCGGCGCGACGTGGAATACGGGATCGAACACTGGTTCAACTATTTCCAGGAAATCGCCGCCTTCCCGCAAATGTCCATGCCCGGCCAGAACGCCAAGGAAATGATCGACTTCATCAACGACAGCGGCTTCGGCGCCATCGGCACGCCCGAGATGTGCAAAGCTCAGATCGACCGGCTCTGGAAACAGTCCAACGGCGGCTTCGGGGCCTACTTGATGCTGGCCCATAACTGGGCGAATTTTGACGCGACCAGGAAATCCTATGACCTGATCGCCCGCGAGGTGTTCCCGCATTTCCAGGGCCAGCACATGTCCACGATGAACGCCGCCGTCCGCGCACAAAAGATGCGCCCGGAACTGGCCGAGATTCACGCCAAGGCGGTCGAAACGGCGCAGGAAAAATACGCAGCGGAAAAGGAAGGGCGGAAGGCGTCAGAACCCGCCGAATAGCAACAGGGCAGAACCTGCGCCGCGCTAATCCCCGTGGCGCAGCAGCCGCTGTTTCTGACGACCCCAGTCACGCTTGGCTTCGGTCGCCCGTTTATCGTGGTTTTTCTTACCCTTAGCCGTCGCGATTTTCAGCTTCACCAGACCGCGATCGTTGAAATACATCACCAGCGGCACCAGCGTCATGCCTTCGCGCTTGGTCGCATTCCACAGCCGCGACAGTTCCTTGCGGCTGACGAGCAGCTTGCGCTTGCGCCGCTCCTCGTGGCTGAACATGGCCCGGTCATAAGGGGCGATATAGGCGTTGGTCAGCCACAATTCCCCGTCATCAACCGACGCATAGCTATCGGCAATATTCGACTGCCCGGAGCGCAGCGATTTGACCTCGGACCCGGTCAGGATGATACCCACCTCGATATCGTCCTCGATGGCAAAGTCGTACCGGGCACGCCGGTTCTCGGCGATGACTTTGTAGTTTTTGTTTTCGGGTTTCTTGGCCATAGTTGGGCTGAAATAGGCGATGGGCGACGGGCGCACAAGGTCCGGTCGCCTGTGGAGCAGGAAAAGGGAAGATCGGGTGTTCATTCAAATTGCCCTTGGCACCGCATTGATGCTGCTTTCAATCATGATCGCAGGGGTCAGCTTCTGGCTGATGGAAATCTGGCTGATGCGCTACCGTCCCTGGCTGACACGCGAACCACACCGGCCCAAGCTGATCATTGTTCTGTGCGTCGCGGCTGTCTGGATCACGCTGCAGATGACCGCCGGGGTCTGGCTCTGGGCGCTGACGATGCTGGCGCTGGGCGTGTTCGACACGATGGAACTGTCGGTCTATTTCGCCCTTGTCGCCTTTACCACGCTGGGGTTTGGTGACGTTCTGCTGCCTGTCGAATGGCGGCTTTTGGGTGGGATGGCGGCAGCCAACGGCCTCCTGAACATCGGTCTGGTCACGGCTTTGCTGGTCGAAGCTTTGCGGCAGGTCCGCCTGCAACAGCTTGAGATGCTGAAAGGCGAGACGTGAACGTTCCCATCCTCGACAACCGCACCGCCCGGCACCTGTTTCTGGCACGGCACGGGCTGGCGACCCGTCCGTCCGGCCCCGGCAAGGGCGCAGACCTGAAAGGTGTGATCAACGATCTGGGCTTCGTACAGGTCGACAGCGTCAACACCTTCGCCCGCGCCCATGATCTGATCCTGTGGTCGCGGCGGCAGCAATACCGGCCCAAGGCGTTGCAACACTTGTTGCACCGCGACCGACAGGTGTTTGAACACTGGACCCATGATGCCTCCATCATCCCCATCGAAAGTTTCGGCCATTGGCGCCTGCGCTTTCAACGCGATGCAGTGCGGATGGAGGAACGCTGGAAGGAATGGCGGCGCGGCGATTTCACGGCCAAGATCGACGCTGTTCTGCGCCGGATCTCCGATCACGGGCACTGCACCTCCGGTCAGGTGGGCGAGGGGGAGGAGCGCGGATCAGGCGGCTGGTGGGACTGGCACCCGTCCAAGACAGCGCTCGAATATCTGTGGCGGTCCGGTCAGATCTCGGTCGTGCGCCGCGACGGGTTCACCAAGGTCTATGATCTGACCGAACGGGTGATCCCGGCGGAGCAACTCAACCAGCGGCATCACCCGGAAGAGACAATCGACTGGTGCTGCACCGGCGCGCTGGACCGGCTCGGTTTCGCCACCAGCGGCGAACTGGCCGCCTTCTGGGATCACATCACCCCGGCAGAGGCCAAGACGTGGTGCACCACAGCGCTGGCCGATGGCCGGATCATCGAGGTCGACGTAGAAGGCGCGGACGGCAAACTGCGTCGATCCTTCGCCTGGCCGGACGTGATGGATCTGACCATCGGCACGCCGACACCACGCCTGCGCATCCTGTCCCCCTTCGACCCCGCCCTGCGGGACCGGAAACGGGCCGAACGGCTGTTCGGCTTCCACTACCGGATCGAAATCTTCGTCCCCGAAGCCAAGCGCAAATACGGCTACTACGTCTTTCCGGTCATGGAAGGTGACCGGCTGATCGGACGGATCGACATGAAACGCGAGGACGGAGTTCTGGCCGTCCGCGCCTTCTGGCCAGAACAGGGCGTGCGGATGGGAACCGGACGGGTGCAGGCGCTGGAAACAGAACTAGAGCGCGCCGCGGTGTTTGGGGGGGTTGATCGAGTTAAGTACGCAAAGGATTGGATCAGGTAGGGTGGGTAATTTCCCTTTCCATGCCTAAGCAATCGTCAACTATCTGATCAATTAAAGGAATTTCTCGGAAATACGGCTTTCATGCCATTGCATACCGGTAACACCGCCGGCAACCATCGCTTCCTGCAACGCATCGGAAACGACAACGGCACGGTGGAGCATCGGATCAGCCCATATGTGGCGGCCTGCGATCACAGATTGACGCCACATCAATCGTGGCGGCGTGCCAGTTGTCTCGTATTCAAAAATCTTGCCTGTTTTGGGGTTGATAGACTCCTTGACGTCCGATTCTTCGACAACGATGCCGTTTTTGAGGAACCCAAGCGGCTTGAAAACGAAGTACTCACCATCCTTGGCTTCACCGCTCTTTTTTTCGTAGATTTCGCAGGGAATAGAGAGATGCTGGACCGGGTCAAATTTTTCCACGAGGTCCCGAAACCGTCGGCTGACAACTATTGTGCCAGACGTCGCGCCGTAGAAGTAATCAGGGAGTTTCTTGGGACCCGTATGTTGCGTGATTTTGATGGGGTCAGCGGCAACAGGTGGCTCTTTACCTCGCGTGGCATGCATCCCATGCGCCCAGTCATATTCGCGATAGACCTTGTGATAATCAACACCATCGCCCTGATAATAACAAAATTGCATATTGTCCGGCCGCATACCGAATTGGTCCAGCTTCCAAGGCATTATGTATCTCCCTCATTCGTATGGCCCGCACCCATCTTCTCTGACGCCTCGGCATCCACAAGCCCCGTTATGATGGAAAGCACCCGCCGTCCCCAAAAACCTTAACAGTCGTTAACAAACCCAACCGCGCGCCCCGTTAATCCCGTAAAAGGCCGAAAAAGTGCCCGACGCTTTGCCGACGCAAATCCGACGCGATGCCGACCGCACATTTCCCAGCAAAATATGGTGTTAACCCATGATTCGAGGCAAATGACGAAAATCACCGTACGGTGGGGGCCACGCAACGCGCGGTGGGTGCCGACGCGGCCCCTTCCCGGATCAGTTCAACAACCCCGCATGAACCATCGCCGAACGGATCTTTTCCTTGGTCCCGTCCATCAGCCCGGTCAGCGGTGACCGCACCTCTTCACTGCACAGCCCCAGCAGCGACATGCCGTATTTCGCGCCCACAAGTCCCGGTTCAGTGAACACCGCCTCATGTAGCGGCATCAGCCGGTCAAGCTGGGTCAGCGCGGTGGCATAGTCGCCCGCCAGCGTGGTTTCCTGAAACTCCGCCAGCAGTTTCGGCGCGATATTGGCAGTGACTGAAATACAGCCCAACCCGCCATGGGCGTTATACCCCAGGGCCGTTGCATCCTCGCCAGAAAGCTGAATGAAATCAGGGCCACAGGTCATCCGCTGCTTGGGCACGCGGGACAGATCGGCGGTCGCATCCTTGACCCCGATGATCATCTCGTGCTTGGCCAATTCGCCCATCGTTTCTGGCGTCATGTCGATGACCGACCGGGGCGGGATGTTGTAGATGATGATCGGCAGCCCGCAATCGGCGGCGGCCATGAAATGGGCAATCAACCCGCGCTGGGTCGGCTTGTTGTAATAGGGGGTCACCACAAGGGCCGCATCAGCGCCAGCGCTTTTCGCCGCCTGCACCAGCCGCACGGTCTCAGCCGTGTTGTTGGACCCGGCCCCGGCGATGACAGGGATGCGCCCTGCCGCCTCTTTCACAACGATTTCAACGACTTGATCATGCTCTTCATGGGTCAGCGTCGGGCTTTCGCCAGTTGTTCCCACCGGCACCAGCCCGTGCGAGCCTTGCTCCACATGCCAGTTCACCAGTTTTTTCAGCGTGTCCACGTCGACTTTGCCGTTGCTAAACGGCGTGACGAGGGCGGGGAGTGATCCCTTGAACATGACACGCTTCCTTTTCGTTTGATGGCTTGAATCGCCGTGGTAAAATCGCGCGGACCCTAGCCACCTTTCTGCCGATTGCCAAGTTTGTGAGTTGTTATTGGAAGGGCTTGGGTTACCTTACGATCAAAACAGGCAGTGCGGTGACATTCATGCGAATTCTGACCTTTGCTTTTGTGGCCGCCATTGTTGCAGGTCCGGCCGCATCGCAGGATGTCGACCCGGCCGATATCGCTGCCATCCGGGCCGCTGACCAAAGCTGGGGTCAGGCCTATGAACTGGCGGCCGAGGCTGATCCGGTCACCACGGATGTGCTGACTTGGATGCGTCTGCGCCGTGGTGATGCCATGCTTGACGAATATCTGACTTTCTTTGCAAAGCGTCCTGATTGGCCAAGCCAAAACCGCTTGCGCGCCGCGGGTGAGTTGCAGATTGAAGACGATGCTGATCCCGCCGATGTGTTGGCATTCTTTGGGGATATGACGCCGCAGACGGGCGAAGGTGCTGTGGCTTTCGCCAAGGCATTGATCGCAAATGAAAAAAAGGAAGAGGCAGAAGCAGCGTTGCGCGCCGTCTGGCTCGAGAGCCGCCTGACGGATGACGGCCACAAGGCGATGATTGATGCCTTTGGCGCGGAACTGGCCCCGTTCCATGTGGCCCGCACCGATGCGCTTTTGTGGCGCGGACGTACCACCGATGCCGCGCGCATGTTGCGATTGTTGGAGCCGGATCAACAGGCCCTTGCCCGCGCCCGCATCGGTTTCATCAATCGCTCGGCCAGTATCCCGAGGTTGCTGGCGGCTGTCCCGGCGGAGTTCCGGGAAGATGCAGGTCTGGCCTATGCTCGTTACAACTGGCTGGCCGGGCAGGGACGGCGCAGCGATGCCGTCAAGATCCTGATGGACCGGTCCACAAGCCGCGCATCATTGGGTGAACCGTTTCGCTGGTCCGGCTGGCGCCGGTCGCTGGCGCGCTGGGAAATGCGCGAAGGACGGGCGCAGCAGGCCTATGATCTGGCATCCCGCCACTATCTGACGGACGGGGCCGCCTTTGCCGATCTGGAATGGTTGTCTGGCTATATTGCCCTGACTTATCTGGGTGATCCGGTGCAGGCCCTTGATCATTTTGAGACGGCGGCCGCCTCAGTCGAAACGCCTATTTCCAAGGGCCGGATGCACTACTGGATCGGCCGGGTTCACGAGGTAATGGATGCCCCTGATCTGGCGGCTGCAGCTTATGCCGTCGCCGCCGAACACCAGACTGGTTTCTACGGCTTGCTGGCCGCAGAAAAGCTGGGCCGCTCGCTTGATCCGATCTGGGCGCAAACCCCGATTGTCCCGCAATCGGATGTGTTTGCGCAGGACCTGACCAAAGCGGCGTTTTTATTGTTGGAATCCGGTCAGCGCGGACATGCGGTGACATTCTTTGCCGAACTTGGCGCGACGCTGGAGCCGGGTGCGTTGGCGCAGGTTGGTGCTGCGCTCGATGAGATGGATGAGCAGTATTACACCCTGCTCTTAGGCAAGCGGGCTGTAAGGCGTGGCGTGATCGTGCCCCAGAACTATTTCCCGATGCATGATCTGGCGCAGATGGATTTGCCGGTTGCCCCGGCCTTGTCCCTGTCGATTGCCCGCCGCGAAAGTGAATTCAATATCGCCATCGGCAGCCCGGTCGGCGCGCTGGGTCTGATGCAGTTAATGCCAGCCACGGCTGAAGAGGTGGCGGGATTTCTTGACCTGCCTTATTCCCGCGCCCGGCTGACCACGGATTGGGAATACAATGCCACGCTGGGCGCCAAATACCTGTCGGTTCTGGAGGAAGAGTTTGGCGACTCTCCGGTCATGATCGCGGCGGGCTATAATGCAGGCCCGAGCCGCCCGCGGTCCTGGATGCGGGAACGTGGCGACCCGCGCTTAGGCGAAATGGATGTGATCGACTGGATCGAGCATATCCCGTTTCGCGAGACCCGGAATTACGTGATGCGCGTGACCGAAAGCATCCCGATTTATCAGGCAAGGGTCAGCGGAGAGACCGGCCCCATTGAACTCACCAAGATGCTGGTGGGGGTCAAACCACTGTTGCGTCCACGTGCGCGCCCCCTGCCGCAGGTGGTAGGCGACGCCCCCAGCGTACGTCCGATTGCCCGGCCTGAGCGGGTATCAGGCGGCTAGACCGTTTTCTGACGGGCCCGCCAGAGCGTGAACAGCCCCGCACCGACAACGATTGCACCTCCCAAGGCGACGTTCCAGCGCAGTGCTTCACCAAAAATCATGAGCCCGATGGCACTGGCAAAGACCAGTTGCAAATAGGCAAAAGGCTGTACCGCGCTGGCCTCTGCGACCTCGTAGGTTTTGATCAACAGCCAATGCCCTGTCGCCCCGGTGATGCAAAGCGCGCCCATCCAGTACCAATCTGTCAGGATCATCGGTTCCCAAAACCAGAGGCCCACGGCGGTCATCACCACCGCCCCCACGGTCCCGGTCCAGAAGAACGATGTCGCTGTACTGTCCTTGCGGGCGGCATAGCGTGTCAGCAGCCCGTAAAGGGCAAACATCAGCGCCGCCGCAAGCGGGATCACCGCAGCCGGTGCAAAGACCGCAAAGCCGGGCTGCAGGATGACCAGAACGCCGACAAAGCCGATCGCGATAGCGACCCAGCGCCGCCAGCCGACTGTTTCGCCAAGGACCGGACCCGACAGTGCCGCGATCAACAGCGGATAACAGGCAAAGATCGCATGGCTTTCCACCAGCCCCAAATAGACAAAACCAGTGACCATGACGCAGATTTCCGTGGCAAGAAGCGCACCGCGCGAGATCTGGAGGATAGGTTGTTTCGTGGCTGCCGCCGCCCTCACCGAACCCGATTGTCGTGTGGCGATGGTGATAACAAAGGCGGCAAAGAACCAGTAGCGGATCATGACGATCATCAGCACGTTGTAATTGCTCGCCAAATGCTGCGAGATACCGTCCTGCACCGCAAAAACGAATGTCGTCGCGATCATCAAAAGGATGCCAAGGCGCGTGTTACTCTGCATCGGGCATCAATGCGCGCGTCATATGCCGTTTGCGTCCGTAACCGGGGGAGCGGCTGACGGTGAAACCCGCTGCCTCCAGGCTGCGCCTGATGTGCCCGGCGGCGCTATAGGTGGCTGCAGTCCCGCCCGGTTTGGTGTGCTGGCCGACGGCTTTCAGCAGGTCAGGTTCCCAGAGTTCCGGGTTCTTGGCGGGCGAGAAGCCGTCGAGGAACCAGGCATCCGCCTTCTGTGTCCACGCAGGCAGCGTCTGTCGCGCATCGCCGGTGATCACATGCAGGACCGGCCCTTCTGAGAGGTGTACAGGTCCAGCGTTCGGTGTCCATTCCGCCAACAAAGTTTTGGCGTAGGGCGCCAAGTCAGCAAAATGATACAGCGCATCTGCCATATCCTGCAGCGCCATCGGAAACGCCTCGAACGAGGTGAAGTGCAGCGCGCCGGGCCGCCCGGCCTCCACCCATGCCGCCCATGTGACCAGCAGGTTTAGCCCGGTACCAAACCCCAGCTCTGCAATCTGAAAATCACCACCAAACCGCGCAGGTAGGTCATTGCCCGCCAGAAACACATGCCGCGTCTCGGCCAACCCATTGTCGAGCGAATAATAAGGGTCGTC
This sequence comes from Yoonia sp. SDW83-1, assembly GCF_046762885.1. Taxonomy (NCBI): domain Bacteria; kingdom Pseudomonadati; phylum Pseudomonadota; class Alphaproteobacteria; order Rhodobacterales; family Paracoccaceae; genus Yoonia; species Yoonia sp. SDW83-1. Next base: position 24,474 of record NZ_JBKQXO010000023.1, on the reverse strand, counting down.
GAACGCGGTTGCGATCGGCACACCATCCCGCCAGTCGAGTTTTGCTGTCTGGTCTGCCATCCGCCCATGCCCTAGAGATACCGCTATCTTTGGGCGTTAGGATGCGGAATGGCAACGGCAGATGTGACAGTCATGGGCGCAGGCATTTTTGGCCTGTCTGTGGCCTATGCCTGTGCTTGTCGCGGCGCGCCTGTGCGGGTCATTGACCCCAGCGGCGTGGCGGCGGGCGCCAGTGGTGGTCTGGTTGGTGCGCTGGCCCCGCATGTGCCGGAAAACTGGAACGCCAAGAAGGCGTTTCAGTTCGAAAGCCTGATCATGGCCGAAGGATTCTGGGCTGGTGTTGAAGCCTTGACCGGGGCTGATGTGGGTTATGCAAGAACCGGCCGATTGCAGCCATTGGCGGATAAAAGTGCAGTTGATTTGGCGCGTGCGCGGGCTGTGTCGGCGGCAGAGCTGTGGCAGGGCAAGGCAGTGTGGAAGGTTATTCCGGCAGGGGAAGGCACATGGGTGCCGCCGTCACCAACCGGGCTGGTGATCCGCGATACGCTGTCGGCGCTGATCCACCCGCGCAACGCAACACGCGCGCTTGCTGATGCGGTTGCGGCCTTGGGCGGTGAGGTCACGCTCGCCGGACCCGCGCAGGGACAGGTGGTCTGGGCCACGGGCTGGGACGGCTGCAAGGAAATCGGAGGTAACGGGGTCAAGGGGCAAGCGGCCCTGTTGGATTACGATGCCGCAGGCCAGCCTCAGTTATTCGCCGATGCGCTGCATATCATTCCGCATGGCAACGGTACGGTCGCAGTCGGATCAACGTCAGAGCGCGTGTTTGACGACCCCAGCAGCACGGATAAGGCGCTGGATGACGTGCTTGAACGGGCCTTCGCGGCCTTTCCCATACTCGCCGATGCGCCGGTCATTGAGCGCTGGGCAGGGGTGCGCCCGCGCAGCCGCAGCCGCGCCCCGGTGCTGGGCCTTCACCCAATGCGACCGGGGGCATTTGTCGCCAATGGTGGGTTCAAGATCGGGTTCGGCATGGCTCCGAAAGTCGGCGAGGTGATGGCCGACCTTCTGCTGGATGGGCGGGATACGATACCTGATGATTTCCGCGCCGCACCGGGCTGATATCTACTTGCCCAGCCGGTTTCGCGATTTCTGGTAAAGGCGTTTGTTGCGTGCGACGAAATCCTCGATCAGGCCGCTGATCCAGTGATTGCCCCTGCGGCGCAGATAAATGAACCCGGCAAAGGCACCCAGGCTTGCGCCGATCGCATTGATGATCAGATCAAGCATCGTGTCGTCCAGCCCGGTTTTCTGCATGTTCAGACCGAACCAACTGTCCATGGCAAACTCGAACACTTCCCACATGGTGCCGACCATGACGCCAACGCAGAACCCGATAAAGGCCATGGCGAACGGGGGTGCTGCGTAGCGGTCGCCTTCGAACAGCATGAAAACGAATAGAAAGCCGATCAGACCAAACCCGATAGAGGACGCGCCATGCAAGGCGATATCCCACCACCAGACACGTTCATAAAAATCAAACAACTCGCCCATGAACACGCTGGCAAAAATAAAGATCGTGGTGGCGACGACGAATGGGACCGGTAGCGAGATGTCCAGCCGGGATGCCAGAAAGGCTGGTGCAACGGCCAAGGCCAATGTCGCGATTGCGACAAAGCTGAGTTCCCACAGCCCAAAGACAAGCGCCGTCAATGATGTGAGCAGCAAGATGCCCCACAAAATCGCGATAACCCGGCTTTGTCCGAACAGTTGCCCACCCGGCATGATACAGACCCTTTCCTTTTTCTTCTGCCGCCCCCATCTGTTCGGCATGTCTCACTCAGATAAAAGCCTTCGGGTCGCCAGTTACAATATCCGCAAGGCCAAAGGTTTGGATCGCCGCCGTGATCCGATGCGGATTCTGAACGTTCTGAACGGGTTGGAGGCGGATGTGATCGCCTTGCAAGAGGCGGACAGGCGGATGGGCGCGCGCCCGTCGGTCCTGTGCCGCAGCATGATCGATGCTGAGACCGATTTTGAAGTGGTCCCAGTCGCCAGGAACGATGTCAGTCTGGGCTGGCACGGCAATGCGGTTCTGGTGCGCAAGGGGATGCCTTATGGCAAGGTCACACATATTGACCTGCCGGGGTTAGAGCCGCGAGGGGCGGTGCGCGTCGATCTGCCCAGGTTCAGTCTTGTTGCGACGCATTTGGGTCTGATGCGGCGGCACAGGGCAGGTCAGTTGCGCGCCATCGCCAGAGCGGTGGAGGGGTGTTCACATGCCGTGGTGGCCGGTGATTTCAACGAATGGTCGCCGCATAAGGGGCTTGAGGTGTTGGATGCGTTTGACATTCATGCCCCCGGCCACAGTTTTCACGCCGCCCGACCGATTGCGGCGCTGGACCGGATCGCGGTGTCGCCGGGGCTGGTGGTGCGCAAAGCCGGAGTTGTGCAGGAGGGGCCGGCCCGACATGCATCCGACCATCTGCCGATCTGGGCTGACATCGCCTGAGCGCACGGAAATTCCAGAATTTTCGTGGTGCCACAGAATTTCGAGAAATTCTGTCTACCCGGCCTCTGCGATCATGCATTGCCGCCCGTCCGGTCCCCTGACCCATGCCTGCCCGGCCTTCCAGCACAGCGTAGCGGTTTCGTGATGCATGAGCGGGGCTGTCGCGCGATAGCTGAAATGGCTCAGACTGCCCAACTGCCGCGCGGCCAAGCCCATTAGCAGGTAGGCCAGCAAGGGGCCATGAACGACCAGTCCATCATAACCTTCGACATTGCGGGCATAGGTTTCATCGTAATGAATGCGGTGCCCGTTGAAGGTCAGCGCAGAGTAACGAAAGAGCAGCGTGCTGTTGAAATCGAATGTCTCGGCATGGGTTTCGTCGGTTTGTGCCTGTGGCGGTGCGGTTGCTGTTCCATCCTCGCGATAGACCAGTTCCTGCCGCTCTGTCAGGGCCAGGGTGCCGCGTTGTTTGATGTCATGTTTCAGGGTCACAAAACCCAAAGGGCCGGATCGTCCCTGTTTGCGGGTCACGGCCTCAATCGTGCTGGTGCGTTCGGCCTTGATCCCGGCCAGAAGCGGGCGATGAAAGGTCAGACTACCCGCCGCCCACATCCGCCGCGGCAAGCCAAGGTCTGGGATGAAACCGCCCGTAGCCGGATGGCCATCGCGTCCCAAATGGGCTGGCGGTTGCGGATCCCAGAAATAGATCTGGTGAAAGAAGGGCGGCATTGGATTGCCCGTTCGCAGGTCAGGCGCATGCCCGAACGTGGCCTGCAGCGCATGGGCGCGGGCTATGTCAAAAGGATCGCTTCGGGTATGGGATCGGCTGTGATTGTCGTGCATGATCAAAGCGTAAGCGGAATGAAAGGCACGCGCAAATGCCCCAGTTATCAGGTTTGGACCATATTGTGCTGACCGTTGCCGATCTGGAGCGGACGGTAGCGTTTTATCGCGATGTGTTGGGGATGGTGCCCGAACAGTTCCACCCGGCGGACGGTACGATACGCTGGGCGCTGAAGTTCGGCGCACAGAAAATCAACCTGCATCCGGCGGATGGCCCTTTCGATCCAAAGGCGGCGGTGCCGCAACCTGGGTCTGCCGACCTTTGCTTTTTGTCCGATGCGCCGCTGGATGAATGGCAGGTCCATTTCGACAAGGCGGGCGTTGCCATCGAAGAAGGCCCTGTCGCCCGGACGGGCGCGACAGGGCCGATTATGTCGCTTTATATTCGTGATCCTGATGGCAATCTGATCGAGGTGGCGCAGCGCGCTTAGGGTCCTGACCCTAGGTCATGGTGCGCAACTCATCCATCAACTCGGTCAGCAGCTTGATGTAAAGCTCGCCGGTCAGCTTGCCGTTTTCGTCAAATTCCTTGCTGGAATTGGCCACCAGAACCTCTGGCCCCTGCAGGATCCGCGGACGAAAGGTCATCATGGCGAGCCGCAGGGAGAATTGTGACCTCTCACCACCTGCGCGGCCTGCAGCGGCAGACATGATGGCAAGCGGCTTGTCTTTCCACGGCCCGCCCTTGGTCCGGCTGACCCAGTCGAGTGCGTTCTTGAGAGAGCCGGAAATTGCCTTGTTGTATTCAGGAGTGGAGATGATGACGGCATCGGCGGCCGCAATCTGATCGGCCAGCGTTTGCACAGCGGCGGGAATGCCTGACGCGTCTTCAAGATCGCCGTTATAAAGTGGGAAATTGATATCACCTTCGATGAAGGTGTCGGCGTTGAATATCTCTGCCGCGTTGCGCATGAGCATGGTGTTGGTCGAGGCCTTGCGGAGCGAGCCGGAGATGCCAAGCAGGGTCGTCATGATCGGTCCTTTCACTATTTGCATCAGACCTAACGCGATTGTCCGATTGCGCAACCCGAACACTTGGCACATGATCTGTGCGAATGCGCGACGGGGGAGGTGGCAGTGATCCGGCACGGTGGGAGTATTCTGAGCGATCAACTGGTCAAACTGGGCGTGTGCCGTGTGTTTTCGGTGCCGGGGGAAAGCTTTCTGGCGGCGTTGGACGGGCTTTATGACAGTGGCATCCAGAACGTTGTTTGCCGTCAGGAGGGCGGGGCCGCCATGATGGCCGAGGCCTATGGCAAGATGACAGGCCAGCCCGGTGTCTGCTTTGTCACGCGCGGGCCGGGGGCGACGAATGCCAGTGCGGGTGTCCATATCGCCATGCAGGACAGCACGCCGATGGTGTTGTTCGTAGGCCAGATCGACAATCGCCATACCGATCGCGAGACGTTTCAGGAGGTGGATTATCGCGCCATGTTCGGTGGTCTGGCCAAATGGGTCGCACAGGTGGATCATACCAACCGTCTGCCGGAATATATCGGCCGCGCGTTTCGAGTGGCGATGTCTGGGCGACCGGGGCCGGTTGTTCTGGCGCTGCCTGAAAACATGCTGAGCGCCAGTGCCGATGTGCCCGATCTGCGCCTGCCGGAGGTGTTGCACCCGATGTCCGCCGATGTGACCCAGGCGATCATGCACGCGCTTGCCCAATCGCTGAAACCGCTGGTGGTGGTGGGTGGCCCGCACTGGAGCCGTGAGGCGCAGGCGCATCTGCAGGCCTTTGCCGAGACGCAGGGCGTGCCTGTGGCTGCCGGGTTCCGCCGTCAGGATTACATGGACAATCACCATGCGCATTATGTGGGTGACCTGAATGTGGGGGTGAACCCGAAGCTGGCGGCCCGCGTGCGCGCGGCCGATACGCTGATCCTGCTGGGCACCCGGTTTGGTGATATCGAAACCCAAGGCTACACGCTGATTGATCCGGCTGAACCTGCCAAGACGATTGTACATGTGCATGCCGATCCCGATGAGCTGGGCCGGGTTTATGCGCCTGATATTGCCGTTGCCGCCACGGCGCCCACCGTGCTGAAACGGCTGGCCGATGCGGCCCCTGCAGGCAACTGGGCCGACTGGACATCGGACGCCCGTGCCGATTACGAGGCCTGGGTGACACCGCAGGAAAGCCCCGGTGATCTGAAACAGGAAGAGGTGATCCGGTGGTTGTCCGACAACCTGCCCGCTGATGCGATCCTGGCCAATGGCGCGGGGAATTATGCGGCGTGGCTGCACCGCTATTTCGTCTACAAGCAGTATGGCACTTGTCTGGCCCCCACATCCGGGTCCATGGGCTACGGGTTTCCGGCGGCGATTTCGGCGTCACTGGAGCATCCTGACCGGACGGTTGTGTGTCTGGCGGGTGACGGGTGTTTCCAGATGACATGCAATGAGTTGTCGACGGCAGTCCAGCATGGGGCCCGACCGATTGTGGTTGTGATGAACAATGGGCGTTATGGCACGATCCGCATGCATCAGGAAAAGACCTATCCGGGGCGTGTGTCGGGGACTGCGTTGGCCAACCCGGACTTTGCAGCGCTCGCGCGCGCCTATGGCGGGCATGGTGAGGTCGTGACCAAGACCGCCGATTTCCCGGCGGCGTTTGCAAGGGCGCAGGATGCGGGGACATTGGCCATCATCGAATGCAAGGTCGATGAAGAGGCGTTGGCGACCGGTGCCACGCTGAGTGCGGTGCGTGATGCGGCGATGAAGCGCTAGATTTCCTGCCACTGCGTTGCTGTGTTTTCCTGCCAGTCCTGGCGGTGTAGCAGCGGGGTGTCATCGTCGAACGCGGCCTTGCCAAGGCACAGGTAGCCGGTCAGTTGCCAGCTGTCCGGCACGTTCAGGATCCGGGCGATGCCGTCCGGATCAAGGATCGAAACCCAGCCCAGCCCCAGGTTTTCGGCCCGTGCCGCCAGCCATAGCGTGTGGATGGCGGACACGGTGGAGTAGTTCAGCATTTCAGGCATGGATTGACGGCCGAGCCCGTGGCCTTCTCCCGGTGTCTGCTCTGTAAATACCGCCAGATGCACGGGCGCGTCGCGGAGCCCGGCCAGTTTGAGCTGATCATAGGCTGCCCGTTTTTCATCATCGTAGATCGCGCCTGCTGCTGCATTTGCGGCCTCAAAATTGGCGATGACGGCATCGCGGAGCGCCGGTGTCGTCACCTGCAGGACCCGCCACGGCCGGGCGTTGCCGACGGACGGGGCCATATCCATCGCCTTGCGCAGCACCGCGAGGGTTTCGGGCGCAATCGGGTCGGGCAGAAAGTGCCGCACGTCGCGCCGCCATTGCAGAACGTCATGCAGCGCCTTGCGGTGGGCATCGGTCAGTTCCATCAGGTGGCGGTCCATTTGCCCTTTTGCGAGGGCAGAAAAGCCTCGACAGCGGCTGTCGCGATGACGGCGGTGTCGCCGGTTTCGGGGTTGGGCACGTTCAGGCCGCCCTTGACCGCGCGGACCGTGGCCCGCCCGCGCGGCAGACCGGCGGTCAGCGCATTCGCGTCGATCTGATCGGGGTCCTGCACGCCCACGGTGACCTGCACGCGCATGTCCGTGTGGGGCAAGCCGATGCTTTCGAAGATCGGCAGGGTGGAATGGCGTATCGCATCCTCGATCGCGCGCTGGGCGGCTTTTTGATAGTCCATTCCGTGCAGGTCATTGCCCATGCCCATTTCGATGATCACACGTTGTTCGGTCATGTCGGCACCATGTCAAAAGAGACATTGATCGCCACATTGGCGATCACGGTCGGTTTGCCATCCGGGCGCGAGATATCAAGCCCGCCGTGATGCACGGTAATGGTCGGCTGTCCGTAAGGGAAGATGTCCAGAAGGCTGTTGGTATCGACCTTGTCCGGCTCCTGCACCCCGATCTGCACGTCGATCAGCATCGCGTCTTTCGGGAACCCGAAGAGTTCGGCCATGTTGATCGAGTTGTGCCAGAGCGCATCCTGCAGCCCCCGCCGCGCGGCCTGCGTGTAATCCTGGCGGCGCAGGCTGGTTCCCATGCCGAATTCGGTCAGAACGCGGTGTTTTGCCATGTCATATCCTTTCGTCCCTAGCGCAAGAACCGGCGCGCAGCGCCGTCCCATTGCAGCCCTGTGTTGCGGGCAAGTCGTCGGCAGCTGTCATCCAGCCCCATGCGATTTGCCCATTGTCCCATCGACCGCACCGGGATTGCATGGATATCGCCGAACCCGTCCACCAGCACACATTCCCTTGGCCCCATCCCGCTGCCACTGTCGCGATGGCCGACGACAAAATTGTTCGAGTTCATGTCGCTGGCGCGGATATGATACCTGTAAATGCGCCCGATTGTATCGTTGAGCAGGTCGATAGCGTCCTGCGTCAGATTGCCCGCCTTGGCCATCGCCCCGATGGTGGGCCCCAGTGTGCCATCCGCGTTCATCACCCGTTCGGTGATGCATCCCAGCCCCATATTGGTGGTCGCAAAGCCGTACATGTGTGAAATCGGGCTGTGATAATCGGCTTCGGGGTGGCGCAGCATCGTGCGCAGGTATTCCTGATATTCCTTGCGGATCTGGCGTAGACGGGTGCTGGGAAACAGACGGTCCATGATCCCGTTGAAATTGGTCCGGGCGGGCATCTCTTCTGCCGGACGCAGTACCTTGACCAGTTTTGTCTTGTCATGCGGGTGCAAGTAGACGGCCCGCTGCACGCCGCTGGCAACAAGGTCGGTTTCGCTGAGGATCAAAGCACGTGTCATGCCGGTGCCCCTGCCCCGCGCTGATCAGTATTCCACCCCGATCTGCGCCTTGATCCCAGACCGGAACGGATGTTTGACCAGTTCCATTTCAGTGACCAGATCGGCCAGTTCAATCAGGTCTTCATGCGCGTTCCGCCCGGTCAGCACCACATGGGTCATTTCGGGTTTGTGGTTTTTCAGGAAGTCCACCACTTCGGCGGCACTGACATAGTCATAGCGGATCGCGATATTGATCTCGTCCAGCAGGATCATGTGGTTGGTTTCATCAAGGATCAGTTCCTTGGCCTTGGCCCATGCGGCCTGCGCCATTTCGGTGTCGCGGGATTTGTCCTGTGTTTCCCATGTGAACCCTTCGCCCATGGTGTGGAAGGCGCAGATATCGCAGAATTTTGACAGGATCAGGTCGCGCTCACCGGTCGACATGCCCCCTTTGATGAACTGCACGACGGCACATTTCATGTCATGGGCGATACAGCGGAAGATCATGCCAAAAGCGGCAGAGGATTTGCCCTTGCCCTTGCCGGTATGGACGATGATCAGGCCCTTTTTATCGGTCTTGGTCGCCATGATCTTGTCGCGGGCGGCCTTTTTCTTGGCCATTTTCATTGCGTGGCGTTCGGTATCGTCTGTCATGGGATGGCTCCTTTGCGGCTGAGCGTAGCGGGAGGTGGGGATGGGTTCAATCTGGCCATGGCACAAAGCTCAGTTCCGGCCAAAGTTTCATCTGACGTTTGGCTTTGGCCAGATGTGTAGCCCGGTTATCGCGTTTGGTATGGGGCGTTAGGCGGAAGCTGAAAATGTCGTCCAGGCCGAACGGTGCGTAGATGTCGAACCGGTTGTCCGGGCCAAGGCGCATCCCGACCGCGTGGGTTTTGCAGGCAAAGTTGTCGATGCCGTCGGTGGTTTTCTTCAGCGGGTCATAGTCCTGTCCAAAATGATCCTTGTACCACACATGGACCCGCGCCTGGTTGCGGACCTCGACGGGCACCGGGGTGTCAAAATGGCTTTCAGCACGCCTGATCACATCGTCCTCTGCGCCGTAGCTGGTATCCGGATCGAAGTAGAACAGGTCGATATCTTTGACGCCATGTAGGTCTGGTCTGCCGGTCAGGTGGTTCCAGACCTGATTGTAGATCGCGCCCGAGACGATCCACCAGTCGGGCAGGTTGAGTGTGCGCGCTTGGGAGAAAACCTGCATCAGCGGTGCGCATTCCTCAACAATGCTGACCAAAACATCGCATTGTTTTTGTTTTGACAAATTTGCGTAGCGAAGGTGGTTCATGCGCCCTCTGATCTGATGATTTTGGGGGAAATTTGGTGAACCTTTCCCGCTTTCGCGACGTTGTTTGCCCACACTATGTCTGCAACGTAAAATCAAGGACTGGACGATCTGATGCCCTATTTTTGTGGAGCCTTATTTCTGTGTTATCTGAGTGTTGCTGCGCTGGCCACTGGCATCTGACAGTAGACCTGCAATGCGCGCCCGGGCCGAGTTTGACCGCGGCTGCCAGAGGTTGCGGTCAATCGCCTCTTGCAGGCGCTCGGCGATTTCGCGCAATGCCGGGGCATTGGCATCAGCGATGAAGTCGCGGGTGGCGCCGTCTTTGATGAATGCCTCCTCCACCAGGTCGAAATGGTGGTTGCGCACAGCGCCTGTGGTAGCGGCGAAGGCGAAGAGATAGTCAACTGTGGCCGCGATTTCGAACGCGCCTTTGTAGCCGTGCCGTTTGACGCCGTCGATCCATTTGGGGTTGACTACACGGGACCGTACCACGCGCCCGATTTCATCATCGAGCGTGCGGATAATGGGGCGTTCGGGGCGGGAATGGTCGTTGTGGTAGATCGGGCGGTCCTGACCCTGCAAGGTGCTGATCGCGGCGGCGGCACCCCCTTCGAACTGGTAATAATCGTCGCTGTCGAGGATATCGTGTTCGCGGTTGTCCTGGTTTTGCACGATGGCCTCGGTCTGGGACAGGCGTTGTTCCATGGCCGCGCGGGCCCTGCGCCCTTCGGCCCCTGACCCGTAGGCATAGCTGCCCCATTCCAGATAGGCCTCGGCGAAGTCGGCCTTGTCGGTCCAGATCCGTTCGTCGATCAGGGCCTGCAGGCCGGCCCCGTAGGCCCCGGGTTTGGAGCCGAAGACGCGGGACTGATCCTCGCCTTGTCTGGTGCGGGCGGCGGCGGGGTTGAGATCATCGGGTTCGTTGAGTGCCTGTACGGCGCGGGCCGCGGAATCGATCAGTGCGATGAGTTGTGGAAAGGCGTCGCGGAAGAAGCCGGAAATGCGCAAGGTCACATCGACGCGGGGGCGGCCGAGGACGGATTGAGGCAGGATGTCGAAGCCGGTGACGCGCCGGTTGGCGCTGTCCCAGGTGGGTTTGACCCCCATCAGTGCCAGCGCCTGCGCGATGTCATCGCCGCCGGTCCGCATATTCGCGGTGCCCCAGGCGGTGATCAGCATGGTGCGCGGCCAGTCGCCATGGTCCTGCAGGTGTTTTTCGATCAAGAGGTTGGCGGATTTCCAGCCCAGTGCCCAAGCGGTTGGGGTGGGGACGGCTCGGCTGTCAACGCTGAAGAAATTGCGCCCGGTGGGGAGCACATCAAGCCGCCCGCGCGTTGGGGCGCCGGACGGGCCCGGGCTGACGAAATGCCCTGAAAGGGCTGTGAGTAGGGCCGCCCCTTCGGCCCGACCGCAGGTCTGGATGGTGGGCAGGATGTGGTCCTGGATTTCTGTGAGGACGGCCTGTGACGCTCGTGGGGTGAACCCCACATCGCCCCACCCGCCGTCCCGCAGGAGTTTTTGGCTGAGGTTTTCGAGTTTTTCGATCGTGTCGCCGTTGGTCCGCCACGTGGTGCCATCGGCGAGGGCGTCGGGTTTTTCGGCCGCCGGTGCACCCATGTCGCAATCGAGCGGGTCGAAGCCAAGGTTCAGGTCGGCAGCCAGTGCCCGGAGGAGTGAGGCGTTGGCCCCTTTGCCATCGCCGCGCGGCACGCGGGCGAGTGCGATGGCCAGATCGCGTTCCTGTTGCCCGGTGGGCGACTGGCCGAAGATGTGCAGCCCGTCCCTGATCTGTGCCTCTTTCAATTCGCAAAGATATGCATCGAGTTTGCCAAGGTCGCTGTCATTGTCGCCAGTGAAACCGACATCTTTTGCAAGGCCGGTGACGTCTGACAAGGACAGGATTTCGCGCCGCAGATAGTCGATCCGGCGGGGATCGACGCCTGCGGCTTCGTAATATTCATCGACCAGCGCCTCAAGATCGCGCAGTGGGCCATAGCTTTCGGCGCGGGTCAGTGGCGGGGTCAGGTGGTCGATGATGACGGCGCTGGTCCGCCGCTTGGCCTGCGTGCCTTCGCCGGGGTCGTTGACGATGAAGGGATAGATATGCGGTGTGGGGCCAAGCACAGCCTCTGGCCAGCAGGTTTCGGACAGGGCGACGGCCTTGCCCGGCAGCCATTCGAGATTGCCGTGTTTGCCCATATGCACGATGGCGTCCGCGCCCCAGTGATGGCGCAGCCAGAAATAGAAGGCCAGATAGTTGTGCGGCGAGACGAGGTCTGGCGAATGGTAGGTGTCGGTCGGGTCAATGTTGTAGCCGCGCGCCGGTTGCAGACCGACGACTGCATTGCCGAACCGGTGGATACTGAGGGCGAAACCGTCAGCGTGGATGAACGGATCGTCTTCGGGTTGGCCCCAGCGGGTGGTGATTTGGTCTTTGACCTCCCAGGGCAGGGCATCGAAATGCTGTTTATAGATGTCGAGGGGGAGGTATTCGCCACCTTCCTTATCCGCTCGGTCGGTCAGCCAGTTCGTGGGACCGTCCATGATCTGTTGCATCAGCGCGGCGCTGTCGGAGGGTGGAGTGACGGTATAGCCTTCGGATTGCAGCAGGGTCAGCACGTGGATTGTAGCGGCGGGTGTGTCGAGGCCGACGCCATTGGCGAGCCTGCCGTCCTTGTTGGGGTAGTTGGCGAGGATCAGGGCAACCTTTTTGTCCTGCGGTGGCGTGTGGCGCAGGTTGGCCCAGTTTTTTGTCAATTGGCTGACGAAATCGATCCGGTCGCCGCGCGCCTGATAGGTGGCGATGGGGCATTCGGTGGCGTCGTCAAAGAACGCCTCACCCTTGAAGCTGACGGCGCGGGAGAGGATGCGCCCGTCGACCTCTGGCAGGGCCACGTTCATGGCGATGTCGCGGGCGGTCAACCCGTGCTGGCCTTCGGCCCATGTGGATTCGGCGGCACCAGACAGGATGACCTGAAAGATGGGTGCGTGGTTGGTCAGCAGCGGGTTTTCTGGGCTGTCGTCGCCGTCATGCGGAGAGCCCACAGCGAAGGCGGTGCAGTTGAGGATCACGTCGGGCGGGGCGGCGTCGAAGACCGATTTCAGTGTGGCCGTGCTGACCGGGTCCTTGAGGCTGGCCACGAAGATGGGCAGCGGGTTGAGGCCTGCGCGTGACAGGCTGCGGGTGAGCCGGTTGACGGGGTTCAACCCGCCGCCTTGGACGAGGGCGCGGTAGAAGATGATGGGGATGATGGGCGCGCCGTCGGTCCATGTTCCTTGCGCTGCCGCGAGGTCGGCAATGCCGGGACCCGGCCAGTAGACACCGGCGCGCAGAAGCGGTGCGGGGGCGGCGGGTTTTTCGCCGCCGTCCAGCAAGGCCCTTGCATAGGCGAGCAGGTTGGTGCTGTTTTGCGGGCCGCCTTCGACGAGGTAGGACCACAAGGTGTCGTAGTCCTGTCCGCTGACCGTGGAGAGGCCGCGCAATTCAGGGTCCGGTTTGTCGTCACCGGGCAGGGCGGCGAAGGGGATGCCTGCCGCGTGCAGCCGGGCCGCGTATTGGGTTAGACCGTATTTCCAGTAGCCTGCCCCGCCGAGGATGCGGGCGATCACGAGCCGGGATTTCGTGGCGCAATTGTCCAGATGCAGATCGACCGACATCGGGTGGGTCAGGTGCATCATATTGGCCAGCCGCAGCGTCGGCGGATCGGCCATTTCGCTGCGCGCATCCGACAGGGCCGCCAGTTCGGTGTCGGCGGCGGAAATGATGACCAGATCGGCGGGGGTCTGACCCAGATCGACAGGTTCGGTTCCGTCAGAAATCGCGCCGGGGGTTGCAGCAAGCAGATGCATCAGCGCTGGCCCCGTGGTAGCTGCGCCCTAGATGAAGAGGAAAGATCATGGACTATAAAGCCGCAGGAGCGCCAAATATGGGCAACAAGGGACCAAAGCACGAGGAGCACAACGCCCACGGGTCGAAGAAAAAGCCGTTTGGTCAGCGTGAAAGCAAGGCAGAATTGCTCGCCCGGATGAAAAAGGCGACTGAGGCGAAGAAAGCGGGCTGAGATCACAGCTTCTTTTCCATAAAGATCGAGCTTTTAGCGGCGACATAGTCGCCGAACGGCCCGCAATCGGTGAAGCCGTGACGGCGATAGAGTTTATGGGCCGCGTGCAGGGCATTGCCGGTTTCGAGTTTCAGCAGGGTGACGCCGTTTTCGCGGGCTGCGTCCTCGAGCTGGCGCATCAGGGCATCGGCGACGCCGGTGCCGCGCGCGGCCTGATCCACGAACATGGATTTGATTTCGCCATAGCCGTCCTTGATGGCGACGGCGCCGGTTCCGAGGATGCTGTCGCCTTGCCGGGCCGTGAAGAAATGGATGTGATCGGCTGCCAGATCGTTGATGTCGAGGTAGAAATTATCCTCTGGCGGGAACAGGCTTTGCATCAAGGCGTGGCTTTGCTGCAGCAGGGCCACGGCGCCGGGATGGCGCGGGTCGGTGCGCTCGACAACGATCATCGCGTCAGGGCGGCGGTGATGGCGGCCTGATCCAGCCCAGCCTCGCCGATCACGACAAGGCGGGTGTTGCGGGGCGCATCGCCGAAGGGCTGATCGAAATAGTTATCGACGCGCGGGCCGACCGCTTGGAGCGTCAGGCGCATGGGTTTGCCGGTGACGGCGACAAAACCCTTGAGCCGCAGGATGTCATGGGCGCGGATTGTGTCGGCCACCTGTTCGGCAAAGGCGTTTGCGTCGCTGATTTCGCCACGGGTGACGATGAAACTTTCGAATTCGTCGTGGCCGTGTTCATGGTCATGGTCATGGTCGTCTTCGTCATCATCATGGTGGTGGTGATGGTGGATTTCGTGCCGCGCGGCGAGGTCGCTTTCCGCGCCGATCCCCTGACCGAGCAGCACATCGACCGGCAGTGCGCCCATGCTGGCCTTGACGACCTGCACGCCGGCGCGGCTTTCGGATTTCAGCCGGGCGGTAAGTGTGTCGGCCTCTGATGCGTCAAGAAGATCGGTCTTGTTCACGACGATCATGTCGGCGCAGGCGATCTGGTCTTCGAACAGTTCGGAGAGCGGGGTTTCGTGGTCGAGGTTTTCATCCTGCGCGCGCTGGGCATCGACGGCGGCGACGTTATGGGCGAACTGGCCGTCATGCACGGCGCGACCGTCAACGACGGTGACCACACCGTCGACGGTAACTTTCGTGGAAATGCCGGGCCAGTTGAAGGCGCGCACCAGCGGTTGCGGCAGGGCAAGGCCCGAGGTTTCGATGACGATATGGTCGGGTTTCTGGTCGCGGGCCAGAAGTGCCTCCATCGTGGGGATGAAATCATCGGCGACGGTGCAGCAGATGCAGCCGTTCGACAACTCGACGATATCATCCTCGGAGCAGACCTCATCACCGCAGCCTTTGAGGATGTCACCATCGACGCCAAGATCGCCGAATTCGTTGATGATCAGCGCGATCCGCTTGCCCTGCGCATTTTGCAGCATGTGGCGGATCAGCGTGGTTTTCCCGGCGCCGAGAAAGCCGGTGACGACGGTGGCGGGGATTTTGGCGGGCATTTGCGCGTCCTTGAATGTGTTGACCAAACGGAATGACGGCCCCTGCGGGGCCGCCATGTTTCATGTTTTGTTTGGCGCTTAGGCGGCCAGGAGCGCCACAACCGGGCCTTCCACGATTTCCAGCGCGAGGAAGACGCCGACACCGGCAACCATGGCGCCGCCAAGGCGGGCGTTGATGGCGGTTGCATCTGATGCGCCCAGTTTCGTGACAACCCAACCAGCGCCGATGGCGATCACGTACTGGATCACACCAAGCCCGATCAGATAGCCCACGAGGACCGCGCCGCCGATGCCGCCCTCTTGCCCGGCGATGGAGCCGCCGAAGGCAGAGCCGTGGAACAGGCCGAATGTGGCGAAGATCAGCATGGCGGTTGTGGTGTTCAGCGCCTTGCCGGACAGAACGATCCCGCCCAGCACGATCAGCGACAGCACGATCACGGTTTCGGCGATCGGCATGGCGATGCCTGCATACATCAGCGCGGTCCCGAGCAGCATGGCCCCGATATAGGCTGCAGGTGTCAGCAGCTTGCGCCCGGTGAAGAGCGCGGCGATCCCCATGGCGACCACGAAGAACAAATGGTCAAAGCCCAGCACGGGGTGGCCGACGCCGGACAGAACCCCGTGGGCGAATGTTTCCATCGGCATGCCGCCGAGAGGGTGGTGGGCAAGTGCCGGTGAAGCGGCAAGGCTGAGGCCTGCGGCGGTGAGAATGCGTTTCATGTCGTCCCCTTTGGATCGCGATTAAAGGGGGGATTTCATGGAGTGGTCGCGGCATTTGCCCCGGCCATGACCCCCACGGAACACCCCGTCCGTTGTTGTTGTCCCGGGGCGTGTGGCCCCGGCGTATGGCTGGTCTCCTGGCTTGCGGGTCATTGCACATTGCGGCCTTCCCGGTTTCCCAGTGGCATTGTCGCAACGCACTTTCCGCATACAGTCGCGGGGGCGGCTGTGGCTTGTGACCTCCGGCGCGGATCGGTCTGTCCACATTCCCATTTGATCCCCTGATGCTTGGCATCGTCGGGGAACCATACGAGCAATGTTGTGCGCCTTTGCAGGCCGCGCCGTCAAGGTGGAATGCGACGTTTTGGCCCGCTGTGACGGCGGGTCCAAAAAGATTTTGGGCCTCCGGCGGGAGTATTTCTGGAAGAAAGAAGGGTGCGTGCCGCAATATCTTGTGGATAACTGGCGTGATTCAGCCTTATGTAGATGGCTTTCGTTGACTCCGCCCCCATTGCGGGGACAGGATTTATCAACTTGAGGGAATCAAGAGCAGGACACCCGTGCGTTTTAGCAAACTTCGACTGAATGGCTTCAAAAGCTTTGTCGACCCCACCGATCTGATCATCGCCGATGGTTTGACGGGTGTTGTGGGGCCGAACGGCTGTGGCAAGTCGAATCTGCTGGAGGCGCTGCGCTGGGTGATGGGTGAAAACCGCCCCACCGCGATGCGTGGCGGCGGGATGGAAGATGTGATCTTTGCCGGGGCCGCGACCCGGCCTGCCCGCAATTTCGCCGAGGTGTCGCTGGTCATTGATAATGGTGAGCGGCTGGCGCCCGCCGCCTTTAACGACAATGACAATCTTGAGATCATTCGCCGCATCACCCGCGATGCCGGGTCTGCCTATAAGGTCGGCACCAAGGATGTGCGTGCCCGTGATGTCCAGATGCTGTTTGCCGATGCATCGACAGGGGCGCATTCGCCGGCCCTGGTCCGGCAAGGCATGATTTCGGAACTGATCAATGCCAAGCCGAAATCTCGCCGCCGTATCCTTGAGGAAGCGGCGGGGATTTCGGGCCTGTACCAGCGTCGTCATGAGGCGGAGCTGAAGCTGAGGGGTGCCGAGACCAACCTGACCCGCGTCGATGATGTGATCGAACAGCTGGCTGCGCAACTGGCTCAGCTGGCCCGGCAGGCCAAGCAGGCCGCGCGCTATCGTGAGATCGGGGAGAAGCTGCGCAAGGCCGAAGGTATGTTGCTGTTCCGTCGCTGGAAAGAGGCCGATGAGGCGCTGCTGGCGGCGTCCGAGCAGTTGCGGGAGCGCACAACGGCGGCCGCACAGGCGGAGAAAGCGGCGCGGGAAGCGGCGAAGGGTCGTCAGGCGGCCGAGGATGCATTGCCCCCATTGCGCGAGGAAGAGGCGATTGCGGCTGCCGTGTTGCAGCGCCTGCAGGTGCAGCGCGACACGCTGAAGGATCAGGAAGCCCGCGCGCTTGAGATGATCGAGACCTTGCGCAGCCGGATTGACCAGTTGGGCCGCGATATGGAACGCGAGAGCGGGCTAAACAAGGACGCGGGCGAGACGATTGAGCGGCTGGAATGGGAAGCCCGCGAGATTGCCAAGGCCGGTGAAGGACACGACAAGCGCCTGGAAGAAGCGCAGGTTGCGGCCCGTGAGGCGGCGAGTGTGCTGCAGGAGCGCGAAGCGGATTCGGCGCAATTGACCGAAGATGTGGCGCGTTTGGCGGCGCGCCATCAGTCGGCGCAGCGTCTGGTGGAAGACAACCGCACCACCCTGGAAAAGAACGAAGGTGAGGCGGCGCGCGCCAAGTCCGCGATGGAAGAGGCGGCGGCAGCGCTCGCCAAGGCCGAGGCGGATTTTGCAGCAGCGGGCGAGGCTGAAAAACTGGCGGTTGCGGCGGCTGAAGCAGCTGACAAGGCGCTAGCGGAAGCCGAGGCGGCACGGGCTGAAACGCAAGGTCGCGAGAGCGATGCGCGTGCGTCGCGGTCCGAGGCGGAGGGTGAGGCGAATGCCCTGCGCGCCGAGGTGGCCGCACTGGCGAAGCTGGTGGAGCGCGATACGGCTGAGGGTGGGCAAGTCCTTGATTTATTGCGTGTTCAGGGCGGGTATGAAAAGGCGCTGGGTGCCGCGCTGGCCGATGATCTGCGCGCCCCGGAAGTCGGCGCGGATGCGAAATCGGGTTGGGCGTTGTTGCCAGGATATGCCACGCCGCAGACATTGCCTGATGGTGTGATGGCGCTGACAAATTACGTGACCGTGCCGGAGGTTCTGGCGCGCCGGATGAGCCAGGTGGGGTTGGTGGATGCCGCCGATGGTCCACGGTTGCAGGCGGAGTTGAAACCGGGGCAGCGGCTGGTTTCGGTGGATGGCGATCTGTGGCGGTGGGACGGGTTCCGTGCCGGGGCCGAGGATGCGCCATCAGCGGCGGCGCTGCGGTTGCAACAATTGAACCGTTTGACCGAGCTGAAGCGGGACCTTGAGGACGCTGCGGCGACGGCTGTGGGTGCCGCTCAGGCTCATGAGGCGCTGACCGCCTTGCTCAAAGAGCAGACAGAGGCCGACCATGCCGCCCGCGCCGCCCGCCGCGATGCCGACCGGGCCGTGGCGGATGCAAACCGGGCTGCAAGCCGGGCGGAGGCGGATCGGAACCTTTCGCAGGGCAAATTGGACAGTCTTGGGCTGGCGATGAAACGCCATGAAGAGGAGGCGATGATTGCCCGCAAAGCCTTAACAGAGGCTGAAAAGACCGCGCAGGGCTTGCCTGATCTGAATCAGGCGCGCGCGTCGGTCGAAGATGTGAAGATGACGGTCGAGGCTGCGCGGATCACCATGATGTCACGCCGGTCCGCCCATGACGAGGTGCGCCGCGAGGGTGAGCAGCGGTTGAAGCGATCACAAGAGATCACCAAGGAAATCTCGGGCTGGAAGCACCGGTTGGAGACGGCCAACAAGCGCACGGCGGAATTGGCCGAACGCAAGGCGGCGTCAGAGGCGGAACTGGCCGAGGCGACAGCGGCGCCTGAAGAGATCGCGGCAAAACGGGCCGAACTGGCTGACGCGATTGACGAGGCCGAGACCCGGCGCAAGGCGTCGGCCGATAAGCTGGCCGAGGCTGAGAACGTGCTACGTGATGCGGGCCATCAGGAACGCGATGCGGAGCGTCTGGCGTCGGAGGCCCGAGAGGCGCGTGCCCGGTCAGAGGCGCGGGCGGATGCCGCGCGTGAGACGGTTGCCTATGCCGCCGAGCGGATCATGGAGGCGCAGGAGGTCACACCCGAGAAACTGCTGGAAAGCCTGGAGACCGATCTCGATCAGATGCCAGCCTCTGACGTGATCGAGGGCCAGGTTAATGCGTTGAAACGACAGCGGGATTCGCTGGGTGCCGTCAACCTGCGCGCCGAGGAGGATGCCAAGGAAGTGCAAGTTGAGCATGACAATCTGGTGTCTGAAAAGACCGATCTGGAGGCGGCGATTGCTGCCTTGCGGTCGGGAATTGCGAGCCTGAACAAGGAAGGCCGCGAGCGGTTGCTGACCGCCTTTGAGCAGGTGAATGATAATTTCGGCCTGCTGTTCACCCATCTGTTTGGCGGTGGTGAGGCGAAGCTGGTTCTGGTGGAATCCGATGACCCGCTGGAGGCCGGGCTTGAGATCATGTGTCAGCCACCGGGCAAGAAGCTGAGCACCCTGTCGCTGCTGTCGGGTGGTGAGCAGACGCTGACGGCGCTAGCCCTGATTTTTGCTGTGTTCCTGGCCAATCCGGCCCCGATCTGTGTGCTGGACGAGGTCGACGCGCCGCTGGATGATGCGAACGTGACGCGGTTTTGCGATCTGCTGGATGAGATGACGCGCCGCACCGAAACCCGGTTCCTGATCATCACCCACCATGCGGTGACGATGAGCCGGATGGACCGGCTGTTTGGTGTCACAATGGGCGAACAGGGCGTGTCGCAGCTGGTGTCGGTGGACCTGAAGAAAGCCGAAGCGCTGGTAGCGTGAGGCGGCGATGCAACCCATACGCACGGGGTGTTCATCTATGACCGATTCGCCCCGATTTGGGCAGTCGGCATCGCGTCGGATTTGCGTCGGCAAAACGTCGGACCCCAACGCACGGTGGCTGCATTAACCATTTACCTGTTTCAGGACGCATATCGGCCTGAGAATTTGGAAAGACTGCTGACAATGACTGACATTTTCACGACACTCAGCGGTGTCTGGATGGGCCGCTATGATTATGGTGAGGGTCTGTTCCCAGTGTCCTTCGAAGCCATTTTGCAGGAAGAGGCAGGTGCGCTGAGCGGCGAGATCACCGAGCCCAACACATTTCGGTCTGATATGGGCAGTGACCTGATTGCCCGTCTGGCGGGGACGCGGCATGGGCATGATGTGTCGTTTCGCAAGACTTATGCCGGTTTCGATCAGGGGGATGATCCGGTGTATGAAGGGGTATTAAATGGCGCACTGACCCGGATCGACGGGGTCTGGCGGTTTGCGGACCATCCGGAATGGTCCGGCGCATTCATGATGGTGCGGGCGGTCAGCGCCAAGGCAGGTGAACGTGCTGCCATGGAGGTGGCATTGTGATGTCGGGTTTCCGCGCTTCGTTTTTTGGCTTCTGGCTGCGGGTCGAGGATGCCGCATCGGCCCGTCAGGCAGTCAGGACGGCTAAAGGCGGTTGAGCAAATCCACTGTAGGCCATGCGTCGGCGGGTAACCCAAGCCGCACCTGTTCGGCCTGGACCGCTTCGCGTGTTTTAGCCCCCAGGATCCCGTCAATCCCGCCCACGTCGTGCCCGCGCGCCGTCAGTTTTTGCTGCAATTGCTGCATTTGCGAGCCTGTCAGCGGCGGGCTGGGGTTGCCCGTGTTGTAGACCGGCGCGCCTTCCAGCCGGGTCGCGAAATAGGCGGCGGTGGTGACGTAGACGAAGCTTTTGTTCCAGTCGAAATAGACGTCGAAATTCGGATAGGCGAGGAAGGCTGGCCCGTTCCGCCCCATCGGCAGAAGGACGGCGGCGGGCAGGTTGGCGGAGCCGAGGTTGCCGTTGCGGGCCGTGACCCCGCGCGCGGCCCAATTGGCGACGGTGGCCTTTTGGTTCAGGCCCGTCAGCGACCAGTCAAGGCTTTCGGGCACGTTAATTTCCTGCAGCCAAGGCTCGTTTGCGCGCCATCCCAGCGAGGACAGCACATTAGCCCCGGTCATCAGCGCATCGGCGGAGGATGATTTGAGGTCGACAACCCCGTCCCCATCGCCATCCATGCCTTTTTCCACGATCTCACGGGGGAGTTTTTGTAGCTGCCCAATCTCGCCCGCCCAGGCGCCAGTAGTGCTGGCGGGGTTCATACCGCCGCGCCGGTAGAGTTCAATTGCTGCGATCAGTTGCGGGCGGAACAGGTCGGGTCTGCGGCAGTCGTGGGCCAGCGTCAGCAGCGCGTTGCGGGTGTTGAAGCTGCCCTGGACCTGACCGTAATCCGTCTCGAACGCCCAGAAGGCCAGAAGCACGCCGCGCGGGATGCCGAACCGTGCCTCGATCGCGTCGAATGTCGCGTCGTTGCGTTGGCTGTAGACCCGTCCGTTGTCGATCCTGTTTTGGCTGATCAGAGCGCGCGAGAAGCTGATGAAATCCTTCTGGAACACCCCTTGCGCCCGGTCGGCCCGCAGAACCGCATCGTCGATTTGCGCCCCTTGAAAGAAACTGTCGGCGGTGGCGGCTGGGATGCCTGCAGCCTGTGCCTCGGCCTTGACCCCCTCGATGAACGCGCCGACCGGTCCACCGCAGGTCTGGGCGTGGGCGGTGCTGGCCAGAAGGGTGAAGGCGAGGGCGAGGCGCATGGAGTGTCCTTTCGAATTTACGCCGACGTTAACAGCGATGCGTAAGGGCGCAAGCAAAGTCATCATCATCTGAGCGATCCGCTGATATCTGCGCAACAGAAGCCGTCTCAGGTCAGCTGGATGATCCAGATGGCCAATGCCCCCGCGAGCGTCAGGACCCAGACCTGCCATAGCGTTTTGACAGCCGCATCCACATGATCCGGTGTCAGATCGCGTTCGCCCTCGCCGTTCACGAGCGGATAGTCCCGCATGGTGCCGTTGTAGGTGCGCGGTCCGCTGAGCGCGATGCCGAGTCCGTAGGCCATCGCCGCCTCTGGCCAGCCGGCGTTGGGAGACCGGTGAAGCCTGGCGTCGCGGAGGATCTTGCGCATGTCGGGGCGCGCCGTGACGCCCCAGATCAGGAGCGCTGTCAGCCGTGCCGGGATCAGGTTCAGGAGGTCATCGAACCGGGCGGCGGCCCAGCCGAATTTCTCGTGCCGGGGGGTCCGGTAGCCGATCATGCTGTCGGCGGTGTTGGCGGCCTTATAGACCAGAAGCCCGGGCAGCCCCGCGACAGCGAACCAGAAGATCGGTGCGATGACCCCGTCAGAGAGGTTTTCGGCGGCACTTTCGATGGCAGAGCGGGCAACTGCGGCCTCATCCATATCGCGGGTGTCGCGCCCTACGATCATGGCGACCGTCCGTTTCCCGTCGCCAAGCGACAGGCGCAGGGCGTCGCCCACCGCTTGCACATGCTGGACCAGCGATTTCTGCGCCAGCAGGATTGCCAGTACGATGATGTCAACGATCTGTCCGGGGATCGCCTGCAAGAGCCAGCCAAGTGCTGCGGCGGCAATGCAAAGTTCGACAATGGTCAGGGTGCCCATCACCCGCTGATGATCGCCCTTGTTGAATTTGGCATCGCACCAGCCGATCAGCTGACCGGTCAGCACGGCGGGGTGCGGGATGCGCGACCAGAGCCAGCGCGGTTCGCCAAAGATGGCGTCGAGCAGCATGCCCAGGATCAGGGTCACAGGGCAGCTTCCAATTGTGCCCAGCGTCCGTGGGCGGGCAGACCCAGCCGCAGCCAGTCAACGGCATAAGGAAAGATGCGCGACCACACATGGTTCTGGGCCAGCTGATGTTGGGCGGCGGCGGCGTCTTTCACCTTGTAAAGCCGGAACAGGGTGGTGCCACCGACCAGTTCCGCCCCTTTGGAGATCAGGAGCGTGTCCAGCCGGGCGGCGTCGGTTGTCAGCCTTGCGCGGGTTTCGTCGGCCCATTGTGGGTCGGCCAATGCCTCTGCCCCGATGGCCAGCGCTGGGCCGGATATCTGCCAGGGGCCAAGCAGGTCGGTTAGTTTGCCGATGATGTCCGGATCGCCGATGGCGAAACCGAGCCGCAGGCCGGCAAGCCCCCAGAACTTGCCAAAGCTTTTCAGGACAACCGTGCCGGGTTGGTCCGCCAGATGGATCAGGGATTGATCGGGGGCCACATCACAGAAGCTTTCGTCGATCACTGTGATATCAGCGGTCAGATCATCCGCCTGCCATAGGTGCCCATCGGGGTTGTTGGGATGAACAGCAACCACAACGTGGCTTGGGTCTTGACCCAAGTCCCAGCCCGCTGCCCGAAATGCGGCCCCATGTTCGTTATAGGTCGGGCCGGGGATGCAGACCTCGCCTTTTGGCAGGGCGCCGGGCAGGGCCGCGATAATCGCCGATGCCCCGGTGGCACCAATGATCGCCGCACCGTCCGGTATATTCCAGAAACTGCGGGCACGTTCGTAAAGCTGCATGAATGCGGCGCGGTCCGGCAGCGCTGTCCATGCATCGGCGGGCAGGCGCGGCATCGGATACGGCATCGGGTTGATACCTGTCGACAGATCCAGCCAGCCGGTCCTGTCGCCGCCATATCGGGCGATGGCGGCATCAAGGCCGCCGCCATGGTCGCGTATTTGGGTCATTCGTCCTGTGGCAATGGCGGGTGACGGGTCACGAAATGCCCCTTGATCGCCTGCGGCCATTCCCGATAGGGGACCTGCCCGGTGTCCGATGTGGCATGGGCCATGGCATAGGCCACAATCCCGGAAGCGGATTCGGTATTGGGTTCGAAATCGCCGATCGTGTAGTTCAGCTTATCGCGTCCCTGGATCGCCACGTTGCACCCTTTTTTGCAGCCCATCAGGCAGGATACGCGCCGCGTTCTGACATTTGTCAGCCCGGTTGCCGCCATTTCGATCAGGGTGGCGAGTTTTTCGCCATCGGTCTGCGCCATATCGCTGTCTTCCCAGCCTTCGCGCTTGCAGGTGTCACATGTGGTGATCCAGGTTGTCATGAAATTCCGCCTGTCTTTTGTGCTGCTTACCAAGCGGATTTTCGCCGGAATCACAAGGTTAAGCTTTCTTAACTCTCTTTTCGTACAGGTTAACGTCCACGTTAATACTTCGTTAGTAATTTGGGCAGAGTTGTGATGGAACACGTTTTGTTTAACGAGTCCTTCATGTACGATTACAACTGTCTAAAACACGGAGTCAAAATGCGCGTCCTGATTGTCCAAAGCAACCAAAGCCTGGGTGAGTTGTGGAAACGACACCTTGAGCGTTTGCACGCGGATGTCACCCACGTGCAAACCGGTGCCGAGGCCCTTCAGATGGTCGAAGGTCGGGATTTTGACGTGATCGTTCTTGATCTGGTGTTGGCAGAAGGCAGCGCCCTGACCGTCGCGGATTTTGCACAGTTTCGCCAACCTGATGCCAATGTGGTTTTCGTGACGGATACCACGTTCTTTTCAGACGGCTCGATCTTTAACCATAGCGCCAATGCCCGCGCCTTTATCGAGACGGCCACACCGCCACGCGATCTGGCGGCGATTGTCCATCACTACGGCAGCCCCAGGGGGCGTCAGCCTTTGGAACACAGCACCGGCGCGACACCATTTTGCCGCTGACAAGCTGATTTGACCGCAGCGATGTGGGTCATCGGC
>NZ_JBKQXO010000022.1:0-48283 GCF_046762885.1 Yoonia sp. SDW83-1 | reverse complement strand
GCTTGAACTCGCGGCTGAACACTCTTCTCGTCATGTAGATTCTCCAGTTTCATAAACACCTTATCTCGGTGTCCACGAAACCGGCAGCAGGCCAGGTATCATCGACAAAGTTGATTTCGGGTTTCTTGCTTAAGACCCAAGTCAGCGAATTCAAGTTCGACAATTGTATTGCGGTGACAAGAACATCCTGCCCAATCTCGCCAGCGGCCCAAGGCAAATCTGTTTCTGCATCTGATAGCTTTTCCAAGAGCTCGACGTCGCCTTCGAATAGTGCGTTGTAGAAACTTTCTTTGCTGGACATTTCCAGATTGTTCCGAATGAGGCGTCTTATCTGCGCATCATATGGCCGTGCGTTTTGTAGTGCCAGTTCTACCAGGCAGCCATGTCTGTGCGTCAGTGGATGTTTGCTAAGTCCTGCGCCGCAATCCTTCCCATCAAATCCCCAGCACCATTTGCAGTGCTTTCAGTTTGCTGCGCTGTTCATCGGTCCAGTCTTTCCGCCGCCCCCGAAACAGGGTCGCTTGTGAGGCATGGATCAGCCCGTCACTAAGGATCTTCAGACCGTTCGCCCGCAGCGTTTCACCGGTTGAGGTGATGTCGGCGATGGCCTCTGCCGTTTCGTTTTTGACGGTGCCTTCGGTGGCCCCCTGACTGTCGACGATCTGGTAATCGGCAACCCCGTGGTCGCGCAGGAAATCGCGGACCAGCCGGTGATATTTGGTGGCGATCCGCAACCGGAACCCGTGTCGCGCCCGGAACGCCGCTGCTGCCGCATCCAGATCGTCCAGCGTGTCCACATCGACCCAGGCCTGCGGCACAGCGATGATCAGGTCGGCCCCGCCGAACCCCATCGGCGCCAGTTCGGCCACCCTTGCATCCCAGTTGGCCAGCTTTTCGCGCACCAGATCCGAACCGGTCACACCCAGATGGATGTTCCCCGCTGCCAGTTCGCGCGGGATTTCCCCGGCCGAGAGCAGCACCAGTTCAACCCCGTCGATCCCATCCACTGCACCCGCATATTCCCGGTCGGACCCGGATTTGCGCAAGGTGACCCCGCGCTGCCCGAACCATTGGAACGTCTTGTCCATCAGCCGTCCCTTGGACGGCACGCCGAGTTTCAGCATCTGTCGACCTCCAGCGCCAGATCGGGCCGGATCACACCGCCGACCGCAGGCACCACCCTGCCCTGCCCCAGCCGGGTGGTCAGCGCGTCATAGCGCCCGCCTGTGGCAACGGGTGGCAGGTCGGGTCGGTCGGTTGCGTAAAAGCCAAATACGAAACCATCGTAATACTCCAGCGATGTGCGGCCATAGCTGCCTTCGAACTCCAGCGTCTCTATGTCGATCCCCCGCCCTGCCATCGCATCAAGCCGGGCGGACATGCGCGCCACCGCGTCCCGCACGGCAGGCATATCGACGGCGATGTCGCGCAGCGCGCTGAGCACATTGGGGCAGGTTTCGCGCAAGGACAGGATCGCGTCGATCAGGGCGATTTCTTCTGATGCGATGGGGCTGGCGGTGGCATCGGCGCGCAGCGCGTCGATCCGGGCCGCGACCTCTTCCCGGCCGCGCAGTCCGATATCGGGGCCGGCGTCGGCAAAGGGATCATCAGCAGCCAGCAGGGCGGCACGCGCGGCAGGCACCGTGCCCGATCCGTAGCGTTTGAGCAGGGCCTTGAACCGCCCGGGTCGCCAGATATGGCGCAGCAAGGCCGACTTGCGCGCGTCGGTGGTCTGCAGCCCGCGCACGGCCGCCGTCAGGATGCCGATGTCGCCTGTGGCCGCCCGCACCGGCAGCCCGTCCAGCCCGGCGGCGATGGTGGCGAACACCTCTGCATCCGCGCCTGCCGGGTTCTGGCCGTCGAAGACCTCGTAGCCGACCTGCACATATTCGTTGGCACGGGTTTCATCGCTTTCCTGCTTGCGGAAAACCTTGCCGGAATAGGTGTAGCGGGCGGGTTCCGCGTGGCTTTCCATATGCATCTGCACGACGGGAACGGTGAAGTCGGGGCGCAGCACCATTTCACCGCGCAGGGGGTCGGAGGTGAGGTAGGCGCGCGCGCGGATATCCTCGCCATAAAGGTCGAGCAATGTGTCAGCAGATTGCAGGACGTCGGCCTTGACCACCAGCGCGCCTTGGGCCGCGAAATGGTCACGCAGGCGGCGCGCCTCTTTCAACGTGGCGGGGGCGGTTGGCATTACCCTTGCCCGTCCAAGATCTCACGCACTTTAGCGAGCATCTGATCGCGCGGCACCTCGTATTGGCTGGGTCGGTCTTTCCATTCTTCCAGCGTGGCGTTCTTGGCAATCTTGGCCCCAAGTATAAGGTCCTTGATCTGCACAACGCCTTTGTCGAACTCATCCCCGCCTGCGATGATGGCGATGGGAGAGTGCCGTTTGTCCGCGTACTTCAACTGGTTGCCGAAGTTTTTGGGGTTGCCCAGATAAACCTCCGCCCGGATGCCTTCGTTGCGCAGTTCGGCGACCATGGTCTGGTAATCGGCCATGCGGTCGCGATCCATCACGGTGACAACGACGGGGCCTTGGGCGGTGCTGTCGATACGGCCTTTCGCGTGCAGCGCGGCGAGCAGGCGGTCAACACCAATCGAGATGCCGGTGGCCGGGACGGATTGTCCGGTGAAGCGTTTGACGAGGTCGTCATAACGCCCGCCGCCAGCGACGGAGCCGAAATTGCGCGGGCGGCCCTTTTCGTCTTTGATTTCGAAGGTCAGTTCGGCCTCGTAGACGGGGCCGGTGTAATAGCCGAGGCCACGGACGACGGAAGGGTCGATGACGATGCGGTCGGGGCCGTAGCCTTGGGCTTCTAGCAATTTCGCCATCTGTTCCAGTTCGCGGGTACCTTCATTCCCAATCAGACTGCTCCCAACCGCAGCAAGCAGATTTTTGAGAGTTTCGGCGTTATCATTTCCCTTAGAAGTTAAGAACGACAGCACCGGCGCCGCCTGTTGCATCGTCAAGTCAACGCCATCGATAAAGGCACCAGAGGCATCTCGACGCCCTTCCATCAGTAATTCGCGAACACCGTCTCTGCCGACTTTGTCAAATTTGTCGATTGTTCTGAGGATGGCATTGCGACGCGCCTCAAGATTGAAATCCGGATCAAGAGCTTGGGCAACACTCTCATGGCCGCCGAATACGTTCTCCAAAACCCCGTTCAGCACCTTCCGGTTATTCACCCGGATCACGTAGTCGCCGCGCTCGATCCCTGCGGCCTCTAATGTGTCGGCCAGCACTGCGCAGATCTCGGCATCGGCGGCCACAGAAGCCGACCCCACCGTATCCGCATCGCATTGATAGAACTGCCGGAACCGCCCCGGCCCGGGTTTTTCGTTCCGCCAGACCGGCCCCATCGTATAACGGCGATAGGGCGATGGCAGGTCGTTGCGGTATTGCGCGGCGACGCGGGCGAGCGGTGCTGTCATGTCATAGCGCAGAGCCAGCCAATCGCCATCTTCTTCCCAGGCGAAAACCCCTTCATTGGGGCGGTCCACGTCGGGCAGGAACTTGCCCAGCGCCTCCACCGTTTCGATGGCTGACGTCTCCAATGCGTCGAACCCATAGCGATGATAGACCCCGGCGATCTTGGTCAGCATTTCGGTGCGGGCTGTCACCTCTGCGCCGAAATAGTCGCGGAACCCCTTGGGCGTTACGGCCTTGGGGCGGGGCTGTTTTTTGTCCTTCGCCATGGTCCTGTCCTTTATGGTCGTGGGCCGTTTAACGCGGCAATGTCACAGGGGCAATGCGGTCGTGTATTTCAGCTCTTTCAGGCTGAAAGACGACACGACGGATTTGACAAAGGGTGAGCGGAGGAGGGTGTGGGTCATGAAGCCTTCGTAAGCCTCCACATCCTTACAGCGGATTTTCAAGATATAGTCGGCGGTGCCCGAAATGGCGTGCGCCTCCATAATCTCCGGGTGACTGCGAATGACGCTGGCGAACCCGGCGATGGAAGTTTCGGCATGGTCCGATAGGCGCACGGTGGCAAAGACGCAAAGGCGCACGTCGGCCTTGGCGGGGTCCAGAAGGGCCACGCGGCCTTTCAGCAAACCGAGGTTTTCGAACTCCTGCAGCTTGCGCCAGACGGTTGATGTGGCCATGCCTGCGCGGTCCGCCAATTCGGCGAGGGACGCGGCGGCGTCGGTCTGCAATGCGCCCAAAAGCACCCTTTCCTGATCAGAAAATTTCATAATCCCATTTCTTTCGACTTCTTTCTTCCAAAAATACTCAAAACACGACGTGATTGACAGGAAATTTCCGCAGGGTTGGGCGATACTGGGCAAAAGGAGCTTTCCGATGCCCAAAGATACGACCTATACTTCGCTACACCCCGACGAAGACGGGTTTTTTCCCTACACCGCCGAAGATGATGCCGTCTGGGGTGAGTTGTTTACGCGGCAGATGGATTTTCTGCCCGGCAAGGTGGCCCCGGAATATTTGGACGGCGTAGCCAAACTGGGCCTGAACGCAGACAAAACCCCGCAGGTGAAAGAGATTGACGCCCGTCTGCATGCCCTCACCGGGGCTGGCGCCGAGGGTGTGCCCGCAATCATCCCCCCATCGCAATTCTATGCCTTGCTCAGCCAGCGCAAGTTCCCCGTCGCCACGTTCCTGCGGCGGCGCGAGCATATGGATTACATCGAAGAACCCGACCTGTTTCACGAGGTGTTCGGCCATTGCCCGATGCTGACCAACGCGCCATATGCCGATTTCATCGAAGGGTTCGGCAAACAGGCTCGGGAACTGGGCAAGGGCTATAGCTGGCACATGTTCCGGCTGTTCTGGTTCACGGTCGAATTCGGGATGATCCGTACGCCCGACGGGCTGCGCGCCTATGGGGCGGGCATCGTGTCGTCGCCCGCTGAGGCCGCGCATGCGATGTCAGGTGATGCGTTGATGCAGGATTTCGACCTGTTGACCGTGTTCCGCACGCCGTACCGCATCGACATCGTGCAGCCGACTTACTTCGTGATCGACAGCTTTGATCAGCTGGCCGAAACGCTGGAGGCCGATTTTGCCGCGCTCATTGATCTGGCAAAGACGCGCGGCGATCTGCCCACCCTTTTCGCAGCGAAGGAAGCCAGCTAGAAGGTGCCATGACCGACACCACACATCTGGAAGAACAAATTGCCCATCTGACCCGCACGGTCGAGGAATTATCTGATATTGTTGCCCGTCAGGAAACAGAGCTGGCGCTGGCGATGCGCCGTCTGGCGATGCTGATGGAGCGGGAAGCGACCCGCGAATTGGATGCGGGCGGCACTGTCCCTTTAGGTGATCAACGCCCGCCACACTGGTAGGAGCCCATTTTTCCGCTGTTTTGTCGCCCGGATGCGGGTGTGGTACGATTTATCTTGCTTTTTGTTGCAACTGGCCCCACATGAGCGGTGCAGACGTTATCCAACTCGACCCACTGTTCTCCTTTCGGCCACAGTCTCTCGAATTTGCACTGACTAAGCCGGGCTGCCGCAATCATGTGGGCAGCACAAATACAAAGGAAAACACGATGGCTACTGGCACCGTGAAATGGTTCAACGCAACCAAAGGCTTCGGCTTTATCGCACCTGATGGCGGATCAAAGGACGTTTTCGTTCATATCTCTGCTGTTGAGCGTTCTGGCCTCACCGGTCTGAAAGACGACCAGAAGGTCACTTTCGACATCGAAGCAGGCCGTGACGGCCGCGAATCGGCGATCAACCTCGCCCTGGCGTAAGCCTGCAAATTTGAAGAATGTGGCGCGCGTTTTCATGGGCGCCACAATTGACCGGCGTTTAATCGCTGATTCTATTACAATTATGTAATTTTCTTGATTTTGTTGCCGCAGATGCCATTCTGCAACTGCGACGTTAAATCTATCGACCACTGTCTCCTTCTACGGCCCAGTCTTTCGATCCAAGTTTGACCGAGCCGGTCCGCTGCAGTCCCGCGAGCGGAAACTAAGTAAGGAAGACAAGGACATGGCTTCAGGCACTGTCAAATGGTTCAACACCACAAAAGGCTACGGCTTTATCGCACCCGATGGCGGAACGAAGGACGTTTTCGTTCATATTTCTGCTGTGGAGCGATCGGGTCTCACCGGCCTCAAAGATGATCAGAAGGTCAACTTTGACATCGAAGCAGGTCGCGATGGTCGCGAAAGCGCTGTGAACCTGACGTTGGCCGACTAAATTCGGCGATCATATGCTGCGAAAAGGGCGCCTCGCAGGGCGCCCTTTTGCGTTCAATCCTGCAGGACGAAGGTCACTTTCATCACGACCCGATATTCGTCCACCTCACCATCCTTGACCGTCACTTTCTGATCGGCAACCCAGGCCCCGGTGATCCCCTTGAGCGTTTTGGATGCCTTTTTGATCCCGTTCTCGACCGCGTCATCAAAGGATTTCGACGAAGATGCGATGATTTCGGTGACTTTTGCGACTGACATTTGGTTTCCTCCCACCAGTGTTGATGATCCAGCTTACCTGAACGGCCTTGTATGGCCAATCCTTTCGCTGCGCCCAACTTCTCGCGACGTCATCCCGCCTGTTGTAACCCGTGGCAGGGTTTTTTGCGAAAACACAACGCTGCGGTCTTGCATGGGACGCGCTTGTTTGATTTCTCGGACATGTCATCCATGCAACTTTAACGGTATTAATATGAAGACCTTTTTGACAGGCGCTGTTGCCGCCATTGGGCTGGTATTGGTCATTGGCCGCGTCGGGTTGGCATTATTGGGAACGCCAGCGGACGATACAGTTGTTGTTGATGCCGCAGAACCCAGCCCGCCGACCGCGATTGTCAAAGAGATTAATGAGCCGGTTCCGGTAGCCGAGCAGGCGCCTGCAGAGCCGCCTGCGCCCGTTGCACCTATTGTGGCAGACATCCCCCCTTTGACACTTGATACGCTGCGCGCCCGTCGCGCTGATGTTCTGGAAAGACGCCAGGTCGCGGCAGAGGCGGCCCTTGCCGCCGAAATCGCGATGCATCAATCCCATGCTAATAATGTCTTGCTGCCGGAGCGCGATCAGGATTTCACCGAAGATCGGCGCGCCATTGCGGCGACACTGCGCGAAGGCTGTGCCAATGCTGATCCAGATGCCTGCGCCGGTTTGGCCCGGATGTATGAAGATGGCGGCGGGGTGTGGTCCGACGCACCGCTCGCTGTTTCGCTGAGTTTTCTGGCCTGTCAGGCCGGATCGGATCAAGGCTGCGTGCAGTTCAGCAGGGCCCCCGTGATCGAGACTTACGGCTATGCTGGTTCATTTCCGCACGTTGCGCATTTCGAGAAGAGGTGCGCAGAGGATCACGCCGAAAGTTGCGCGGCAATGGCCTTGCGCCACAGATTTGGGATCGAAAACGTCCTGAAGGACGAAGACTTGGCCGAAACCCTCTATCGCAAGGCCTGCGATCTGGGCGATGCCGGATCATGTGACCAGATTGGTGAAACTGCCGCCGCCGTTGCCATCTTTCAGGCGTCCTGCGCGCAGGATGATGCCGCCGCATGTGCCGGTCTGTCCCGCAAACTCCGTCAGAATGGCGAGGATGGGCAAAGCCTGGAAGCGGCGTTGAAGGCCTGCGATCTTGGATCAGGACAGATGTGCCGCGATATTGCCGAAAGATATGCCGAGGGCAACGGCGTGGCACAGGATGCCGCGCGGGCGCTTGATTATCGGCTGAGGGCCTGTGATCTGGGTCAGCGGTCTGGTTGCCTGGCCGCAGCCGGGCAATATGAGACGGGTGATGGCACGCCGGTGGACCTTCAACGCGCGGAAGCGATGTTTGGCCAGTTTTGCACGGTCAGTGACGATGGCGAAGGCTGCGCACAGCAGCGTAGAATTCACATGGCCTCGGTCGATGTCCTTTCCGCTGAAGCCGACGCGCCGTTGGCCGATAATCCAGATGCCGCCGGAAAGCGACAGGCATGCACCGATGGTGATGCTGCTGCATGTACCGATCTTGGCAAGATGCATCGGGCGTCGTTCGCGGAAACATCCGCCCATGTTGCAGCCGGCCTGTTTGATCATGCCTGCACGCTGGGCGATGCGGATGGGTGCGCCAATCACCTGCGCGGATTGCGCGGTGAAGAAGCTCGCGCGCTTGCCACGCAGCTTTGCGACGCAGGTGTTGAGGCGGGTTGCCTATGGATCGCAAGTTTCGACCAAACGCTGGACGGGGCAGAGCGTTTTGCCTTGCTCGAGGACGGCTGTGCGGCCGGTCAGCTCGCTTTATGTGATCGCCTTGGCATCGCCCGTTTGTATGGCGGGCGGTATTCTGACCATAACGTGCCAGTTGATGTTGACCTCGCGTTGGCCCTTGCCGCCCAGACCTGCGACGGCGGACATGGTGGAGGCTGCGCAACGCTGGGCCTTAGCAAAGATCCCGACATCAATAATGACGAGTGGGGCCATGTTCCAAAGGATGCTGCAGCGGCCCTTGCGCTTTATGAACGAGGATGTGCCTTGGACGATAGCCGGGCCTGCCAGATGCTGGGTTATGCCCAATCTGAAAGCGCAACGACCCCGGCGGAATGGGATGCGGCCTATCACACCTATCGCAAGTCCTGCATGCTTTCAGGTGATTGCGAGGACATGCAGCGCGCGGCCATCATGCGCGACCGCGCGGAACTGAAGGCGGAACATGGCATGTTGGGGGCGGCCCTGCTGGAACGCTACGATGATTTTGTGGCACCCTATCACGGACGTGTCCGCCGCGCCCGCCGTGGCTGTGCCGCAGGTCAGGGCCATGATTGCATCTTGCTGGGTGACTACTATTACCGGGACTATGCATCGGGTAGCAGTTGGGGCCTTTTGCACAACGCGTCCGACCGCGAACTTGCCCGTGCGCTTTATCTGCAGGCCTGCGAATTGGGCGACCCGATGGGCTGCTGGACCTATGCTGACAGTCATACCGGCATCGGTGACGAAACGGATTACGATACGGCCCTGACCTATTTCACCAGAGGCTGCGACGCGGACCATGGCCTATCCTGCCAGAGTGCGGGCTATATCCATGAATTGGACAAGGATGACGAGGCGACCGCCGGGCTGTTCTATTCCAAGGGCTGCGATCTGTGTGATGTATATGCCTGTGACAGCTTGTCAGGCATCAATGACATTCCGGATGACGCGCTGATCGCTGAATACCGGTTGCGCGCCTGTTTGAATGCCGATGGGCTGGCCTGCGAATTTCTGGCAGGTGACTACCGGGCAGGCCGCAACGGTTTGCCGAAGGATATTGAGGTCGCCAAGGAATTGTTGCGCTATGGATGTGAAGATGGGGATGAGGATTCCTGCTCGTTTCTTGATCGCATCGCCAATGAATGACAGGCCGCCATCACGCCCCGTCCCAATCAACCTCATCAGCCTTTTCGACCTGCAGGGTGCCGTCAGGATAGGGTTTCATCATTTCTTTGGCAGTCACCTCGTCGCAGCCAAACCACTGATCCAACTGGTTTTCTTCAAGGATCACACCCATTCTGTGATGGATATCGCGCACATCCGCTGAGGGTTCACAGGTGATGGTCGCAACCTGATACACCTGCACCCCGCCCGGTCCGTTCCAGATGTCATAGATCGCGGCAAACCACAGCAACGCGCCATCCTTGCGGCTGATCCGCCACGGCTGCTTGCGCCGCTTCTCTCCGGTCCATTCGTACCAGCCTTCCACCGGGACGGCGGCCCGTTTCACATCCTGAAAGGCGGATTTGTCAAAGACCGTTTCGGAGCGCGCGTTGACGATGGTTTCCATGACAGGGCGTCCTCTAGCATTGACCCGGCCCACGGGGATCAGCCCCCAGCGCATGTGCTGCGCGCCGGCCTTCGTCAGGGTGATCACCTCTTGTCCCGGCGCGATGTTCATCCTTGGTGGGTCGGTGATCCCTGCGGCGGGGCGCGTCAGGAAAAACCGGCCCGGCATTCAATCCACCGCCTCGACCAGTTCCAGAATGCTCGGCCCAATGGCCGCGACGATCACCGCTACACCTTCCTTGTTGGGATGGATGCCATCGGCTTGCATGAACTCTGCCATGCCCTCCTGCATTCCTGCGACCGCCCGCAGCCCGTCAAAGAAACCGGCATAGAGTGGCACATCGTATTTGGCCGCCAGATCGGTATAGATCGCGTCAAATTCTGTTTTGTAATCAAGCCCGTAATTGGTGCCCGCCTTCAGGCCGACCAGCAGCATCTCGACCCCGGCCTCTTGCCCTGCGGCCAGAACACCATCCAGATTGGCCCGGCTGACGGCAGGATCAATCCCGCGCAGGTAATCATTGCCGCCCAGCGTGACGATCATCGCATCCACATCCGGCGTCAGGGTCCAGTCCACGCGCGACAGCCCCCCAGCCGTCGTATCGCCGGAGACACCCGCGTTCATCACCGTCACATCGGCCCCCTGCCCCTGCAGCCATGCCTGCAATTGCGGCACGAAACCTTCACCCTGGGCCAGCCCGTACCCCGCAGTCAGGCTGTCGCCCAAGGCCGCAACCGTGACGGTTTCTGCCCGGGCGATACCGGTTGTTATCAAAACCGCGATAACCAGCTTGCTGATATGACAAAGCGCCCCATATGCAAATGAAACAAACCGACCCGAGGCAGCCTGCATGACCGACCCCGTTCTTTCGATCTCTGACGCCAACCTGTCACTCGACGGCAATGCAGGTCGCGTGGACATCCTGCACGATATCTCACTGGATGTGGCGGGGGGCGAGACATTGGGCCTTGTCGGGCCAAGCGGGTCGGGCAAATCGTCACTCCTTATGTTGATGGGCGGGCTGGAACAGGCCACATCCGGCACGATCAGGGCACTCGGCCAGGATCTTACGGATATGAACGAGGACCAGCTAGCCCGCTTTCGCAGGAACAATATGGGGGTGGTTTTCCAATCTTTCCACCTGATCCCGACAATGACTGCATTGGAGAACGTGGCAACCCCGCTGGAACTGGCGGGGGCGAAGGATGCGTTTGATCGGGCCGAGGCCGAATTGCGCGCCGTCGGGCTGGGCGACCGGATTGATCATTACCCCAGCCAGATGTCAGGCGGCGAACAGCAGCGTGTTGCCCTTGCCCGCGCCTCGGCCCCCCGGCCCCGCCTGCTACTGGCGGACGAACCCACCGGCAATCTGGACGAAGCCAACGGGCAGGCGATCATCGAACTTCTGTTCGATCTGCGTGACCGCCATGGGGCGACCCTGATCATGGTGACCCACTCGGGTGAACTGGCCGCGCGGTGTGACCGGGTGATCCGCCTGCGCGACGGGCGCATTGATACGCCGCTGGCAAAGGCTGCCGAATGAATGTCGCGTTCCGGTTTGCCCTGCGCGAATTGCGCGGGGGCCTGCGCGGGTTTCGTGTGTTCCTGGCCTGTTTGGCACTGGGTGTCGCCGCGATTGCCGCTGTGGGCACCGTGCGCGCCGGGATCGAGGCAGGGCTGCAACGCGACGGTGCCGCCTTGCTGGGCGGCGATGCCGAGGTGGAATTCACCTACCGCTTTGCCCGCGAGGATGAGCTGGCATGGTTGCAATCCATTGCCGAGGATATCTCGGAAACGGTTGATTTCCGGTCCATGGCCGTTGTGGGTGATGAACGCGGGCTGACCCAGATCCGGGCCATCGATGATGCCTATCCGCTGATTGGTGCGGTGCAGCTGGACCCGGACATGCCGCTTGATCAGGCACTGGTTGATTATGGCGGGGTGATGGAGCGGGTGTTGGTGGACCGGTTGGGTCTGACCCCCGGCGATACATTCCGGCTGGGCGAGCAAGAATTCACACTGCGCGCCATTCTGGACCGCTACCCCGACAATGCCGCCGGTGGTTTCGGGCTGGGCCCGCGCACCATCATACTAACCGACGATCTGGCACAATCAGGATTGCTCGCCGAAGGCACGCTGTTTTCCACGCAATACCGGCTTGATCTGCCCCCCGATGCCGATCTGCAGGCGCTTGAAGATCAGGCCGAAGCAGAGTTTCGCGACAGCGGTTTACGTTGGCGCGATAGCAGGCGTGGCGCCGGCGGTGTCGCGCAATTCGTGGACCGGATCGGGGCGTTCCTGATTCTTGTGGGGCTGTCTGGCCTTGCCGTCGGTGGCGTGGGCGTATCTGCCGCAGTACGTGCTTATCTGGCGGGTAAGACCGGTGTGATTGCCACGCTGAAAACGCTCGGGGCCACCCGCCGGATCATCTTTCTGACCTATTTCATACAGGTGGGTGTGCTGACATTGGCCGGGGTCGCGCTGGGGCTGCTGCTCGGGGCCGGTCTGCCGGTTCTTTTCGCCCCTCTGATCGAGGCGCGCCTGCCCATCCCGGCAGAGTTCGCGATCTATCCGCGACCGCTGGTCGAGGCCGCGATATATGGTCTGCTGGCCGCCCTCATCTTTACTCTCTGGCCATTGGCCAAGACCGAAGATATCCGCGCCGCCACCCTTTTCCGTGATGCCTTTGCCGGGTCGCGAACACTGCCCGGTCTGCGCTATCTGATTGCTATCGTCGCACTGATTGCCCTGCTGATAGGCGCTGCAATCTGGTTTTCCGGCACCGCCTTCCTGACCCTTTGGACAGCGGGCGGGATTGCGGGCGCGCTGTTTGTTCTGGTGATCGCTGCATTCATTATCCGCTGGACCGCACGGCGATTCCGGCGCCCGGCCCGCGGCCGCCCTGCCCTGCGGCTGGCCTTTGGCGCGATTGGTGCGCGTGGGGGTGAAACGACATCGGTCGTCTTGTCGCTTGGCCTTGGTCTGACCGTGCTGGCCGCTGTCGGCCAGATTGACGGCAACCTGCGCAGTTCATTCTCTGATGATCTGCCAGCTGTCGCTCCCAGCTATTTCTTTGTCGATATCCAGCCTGACCAGATCGACGGGTTCCGCGCGCGTCTGGATGGCGACCCTGCCGTCAGCCGCGTTGACACAGCGCCGATGCTGCGCGGCATCATAACCCAGATCAACGGACGCCCCGCCGAAGAGGTCGCAGGTGGCCACTGGGTCGTTCAGGGCGACCGGGGTATCACCTATGCCGGTGTGCAGCCCAAGGGGACTGAAATCACCCAGGGCGCATGGTGGCCCGAAGGCTATACCGGCCCGCCCCAGATCAGCTTTGCTGAGGAAGAAGCGCTGGAGATGGGGCTTGAACTGGGCGATACGCTGACCATCAACGTGCTGGGCCGCGACATTACCGGCGAGGTCACAAGTTTCCGTAATGTCAGTTGGGAAGACGCCGGGATCGGCTTTGTGCTGGCGATGAACGAAAGCGCGCTGGCAGGCGCGCCGCATAGCTGGATTTCAACGGTCTATGCCGAAGAAGAGGCCGAGGCCGCGATCTTGCGCGATCTGGCGAGCGCCTATCCCAACATCACCGCGATCCGGATCCGTGACGCGATTGATCAAGTGATCGAACTGGTCGGCGGTATTTCGGCGGCGACACGCTATGGCGCGCTGATCACCTTGGTCACCGGCTTTCTGGTGCTGATCGGGGCCGCAGCGGCCGGTGAACGGGCGCGCACCTTTGAATCGGCGGTGCTGAAGACGCTGGGGGCTTCGCGCCGCCGGATCATGACTAGCTTTGCGTTGCGGGCCGCATTGGTGGGGCTGGCTGCCGGGATCGTGGCGCTTGGCGCGGGCATTCTGGGCGGCTGGGCGGTGGCCACCTATATCATGGAAACCGGCTATACCGTGATCTGGTCCAACGCGCTGGCCATCATCGGGGGCGGCGTCATGGCGTCGCTGCTTGCAGGGCTTGCCTTTGCCTGGCGTCCCCTTGCCGCAAAGCCGGCGCAGGTGCTAAGAGCACGAGAATGAGCGACCCCGCATTCTTTGGCTATGGCAGTCTGGTCAATGTGGCGACCCATGACTATGCCGATCCGCGCCCGGCCATGCTGCATGGCTGGCGGCGTGTCTGGCGCAAGACCAACCTGCGCGAGGCGGCGTATCTGTCGGTAGAGCCTGCCAATGACACGAGCCTGTGCGGGCTGATCGCCCGGGTGCCCGGTGCTGACTGGGCGCTGTTGGACGCCCGCGAGGCGGCTTACCACCGCCACGATGTCACGCCGGTCGTGCATCACAATGGGCCCAAAGCGCCTACCGCCGTCTATCAGGTCAAGCCGGAACATGCCGCCGATGAAGGCGACCACCCCATCCTGCTGAGTTACTTGGATGTGGTCGTGCAGGGCTATCTGCGGGTCTACGGCCATCAGGGCGTTACCGATTTCTTTCGCACCACAGTAGGCTGGAACACCCCTGTGCTGAATGACCGCGCCGCTCCGGTCTATCCGCGTCACCAGCCGCTGTCAGACAACGAGCGGGCGCTGGTGGACAGGCATTTAGCGGCGGTGGTGGAACAGGCTGAATAGGCGCGCCTGCCGCGCGAAGGGTTCACTGTCAGGCGCTTGACCCTGAACGGCGATCACCCGGCGCGCCAGAATGAGAGCGACACCGGCAAAGACCGCACCGCCCACATACTGACCGATCAGTACACCCGGCGCGCCATACCATGCGGCCCCCACCATCACGAACGGGATCGTGCCTGCCGTGTGCCGCCCCCAGTTGACAATTGTCGAATAGAACGGGTGGCCCAGATTGTTGAAGGCCGCGTTGGTCACAAAGATGACCCCGTTGAAAAAGAACATCAGCGACAGCGGCCCGGCAAATAGGAACACCAGCGTCAGCGCCATACCGTCCAGCTGGAACAGCATCACAAGCAGCGGGCGTGACAGAAAAAACAGGGTTGAAACGACAATGACGACAAGGGCCGTAAAGATCAGCCCGTCGCGGAACGCCCCGCGCACCCGGTGGGGCAGGTTCGCCCCGGCATTCTGCCCTATGATCGGCCCGATGGCGCCAGAGAGCGCAAAGATGATACCAAAGCCGACGGGCGTCATACGGGCGACGATGGCCATGCCTGCCACGGCATCTTCGCCAAATTCGGCCATGGCGCGGGTGACATAAGCCTGCCCAACAGGCGTAGCTAGCTGGGTCAATATGGCAGGCACGGCTATGGCCAGAATGGGCCGCAGATCAACCGTCAGGCTTTGTGGTGTTGGCCTGTCGAACCCATCATAATGGCGGATCAGCGGGATCAACGCGACCACGGCAATGACCAGCCGCGCGGCCACGCTGGCAAGTGCCGCCCCGGTCAATTCCAGATCCAGCCCGAAGATCAGGATTGGATCCAGCACGGCATTGACCAACCCGCCCCAGATCGTGGCCATCATTGCCCTGCGGGCATCACCATGGGCGCGCAGGATCGCCCCGCCGATCATACCGATCATCAGAAACGGCAGGGACGGGACGATGATTTGCAGGTAATGAACGGCGAGCGCTTTTGTTTCGCCCTCTGCCCCGAGCAGGGTCACAAAGAACCCGAGGTTCCACCAGACCGCAGCGGCAAAAAGTGCCCCGAAAACAACGCCGTAGATCAGCGAGTTGGTCGCTCGGCGACGCGCCTCTTCCGCCTCGTCAGCGCCCAGCGCACGGGCCACCAGCGCCCCCGCGGCGATCGCCATGCCGATGCCAAAAGAGGTTGTAAAAAACAGGATCGCCCCGGCATAGCCCACTGCCGCCGCCAGTTCTGCCTTGCCCAGCATCGAGATGAAGATCATGTCGACGAAATCGACCAGAAACACGGCCATCAGCCCGATAGAGGCTGTGAATGACATGACCGAGATATGGCGAAACAGGTTGCCCTTGGTAAATATGGCTTTATTATCAGCCATTTACGGGCGGTCGATCCGGATACCGAATGGAATTTCCTTGAGGCTCGACATCTGGTGAAAGCTCCGGCGTTGGACGTAGATGACCAGCGTATCGCCCGTCCGGACATCTGCCAAGTCAAAGGGCGGCGCGGTGATCCAGTCCATCCGCATATCCAGATGGCGCGCGCCTGCCGGTAGCTTGGCCTCCAACGTCTCGCCTGCTTTGATCCGCAGCAGTTCCGCCCCGTCGACCTGCACGATCAGTTTGCGGAATATGCCATAGAAGCCGCGTTCGCGGCGGATGGTGAAGGATTTGCTACCGTCAGACACCGGGCTTTGTTTGCAAAAGCGGCATCACATCGGCCATTTCTGGCCCCCGTTCGCGCCCGGTGACAGCCTTGCGCAAGGGCATGAATAATTGCTTACCTTTACGGCCCGTCGCCTCTTTCACCGCAGCCGTCCAGCTGCCCCATGTGTCTGCGGTATAGGGCGGGCTGTCGAGCAGGAAGAAAGCTTGTGCCACAAAATCCTTGTCTTCATCTGCCACCAGCGGGGTCGCCCCGTCGCGGAACATCTTCCACCACCCGGCCACGTCATCAAGCGTGGTGATGTTGTCACGCACCACGTTCCAGAAAGGTTCTGCCAATTCATCCGGCACGCCAGCCGATGTTAAAACATCGGCCACGTCGCCGCTGCTGAGGGTGCCAAGATAGCGCGCGGTGAGCGGTTTGAGATCTTCGGCATCGAATTTGGTGGGGGCAGAGCCGAATTTCGATAGGTCGAACCCGTCCACGACCTTTTGCACATCGGCCCGCAATTCCACCGGGTCCGATGACCCCAGCCGCGCCATCAGCGACAGGATCGCCTGCGGCGCGATCCCCTGTCTGCGCAAGTCGCGCAGCGCCAAGGTGCCGAGCCGTTTCGACAGCGCCTCGCCCTGTGGACCGGTCAGCAGGGAATGGTGGGCAAAGCGTGGCACAGCGCCGCCAAGTGCCTGAATAATCTGGATTTGTGTCGCGGTATTTGTCACGTGATCGGATCCGCGCACGATATCCGTGATCCCCATTTCGGTATCATCCACGACCGATGCCAGCGTATACAAAATCTGTCCGTCATTCTTGAAGAGAACCGGGTCGCTGACGGATGCAGCGTCAATGGAAATGTCGCCGATGATCCCGTCGGTCCATTCGATCCGTTCGTGATCGAGCTTGAACCGCCAATGCGATCCACGCTCGGCCCGGAGCGAGTTTTTTTCGTCCTCTGATAAGGCCAGCGCCGCCCGGTCATAGACCGGCGGTTTGCCCATATTGAGCTGTTTCTTGCGCTTCAGGTCCAGTTCCGTCGGCGTTTCGAA
Source organism: Yoonia sp. SDW83-1 (assembly GCF_046762885.1). Taxonomy (NCBI): domain Bacteria; kingdom Pseudomonadati; phylum Pseudomonadota; class Alphaproteobacteria; order Rhodobacterales; family Paracoccaceae; genus Yoonia; species Yoonia sp. SDW83-1. The sequence continues at coordinate 31,257 of NZ_JBKQXO010000022.1, read as the reverse complement.
GCATTCGTAAAGACGGCCCATGTCGATCAGCTTCTGCTTGGCTGCCTCGTAGCGGTCCATGCGTTTGGACTGGTATTCCATCCGGTCCCAGGTGAGGCCCAGCCAGGTCAGATCTTCTTCGATCCCGGCGATATATTCGTCTTTGGAGCGTTCCTGATCGGTATCGTCGATGCGCAGGATAAAGGTGCCGCCGTTTTGCCGGGCGATGGCATAGTTGAACAACGCGGCGCGCAGGTTGCCGATATGCAGATAGCCGGTGGGGGATGGGGCGAATCTTGTGGTGGTCATGCGGACATTCCTTTGTTGCAGGGCTTTGAGCATGGCAACGTTCGGATGTCCAGTTTGGGCTGCGCAACACCCCGGTTTGGGCGAATCGCATGATCGCCAGTTAACACAGGGCTTTTGGCCAAAATGACCGATCGGCATCGCGTCGGCAAAACGTCGGACTTGCGTCGGACCCCTGAGGACAAATCGGCGGGTTTAACACAACGTGCGGTGCAAAGGTTAAGGCGGCGTTCATCTTTGCGCCCGCTCACGTAACCGTTCCTTGCCGCAGGTCTTGCAGGCGCTACCCTTACGTCACCTCAATACATGAAAGGTTGATCCGATGAAGCTGACCCGTCGCCAAACCCTGCTATCCGGTGCGGCATTGCCGCTTGCCGCTGCCCCTTCCCTTGCGATCGCAGATGGTCATACTGCCCCGGCCATGCCGACCCACCGCAACTTTACCCTGGGCGATTTTCGCGTCACGACCCTGCTAGCGGGCAGCCGCAATGTGGAGAACCCGCAGCAGATTTTCGGGATGAACGTGGATGCCGATACTTTTGCCGAGGTCAGTGCCGCCAATTTCATTCCCACCGATGCAGCCCAGTTCTTTTTCACGCCCACGGTGGTCAATACCGGGTCAGAGGTGATCCTGTTTGATACCGGGCTGAGCCCCGCAGGCACCCTTAGCGCGATGGAGGCTGCCGGTTACACCGCCGATCAGGTGACCCATGTGGTGATCACCCATATGCATGGCGACCATATCGGCGGACTGGCCGATGATGCCGGGGCCGAGACATTCGCCAACGCCGCCTATGTCACCGGGCAAGCCGAGTTCGATCACTGGGCTGGTGCCGAAAACGAAGGTTTCGAGGCCAAGGTGCGCCCGCTGGCCGAGAAGTTTTCATTCATCCAGCCTGGCGATGATGTGCGCGGTGGGATCACCGCCGTCGATGCCTTTGGTCATACGCCGGGCCACATGGGCTATATGCTGGAAAGCGGGGGCAAACAGTTGTTCCTGATGGCGGACCTTGCCAATCACTATGTCTGGTCCGTGGCCTATCCGGATTGGGAAGTCCGCTTTGACATGGACAAGGCCGCTGCCGCGGCGAGCCGAAAACGCGTTCTGGGAATGGCGGCGGCGGATCGTGTTCCGCTGATCGGTTATCACATGCCCTTCCCCGGCATGGGCTATATCGACACGCGTGGCGAAGGCGGGTTTCACTACGTGCCGCATAGCTATCAGCTGCTTTAAGAGCAGTGCGCCATCTGGGTTCGCTCAGGTGGCGCTGACCGGCCAGCGGCTGCCCAGATCATCCAGCCCGGCCTGCACGAGTTCCTCGACCACGCCCATGTCCACATCGGCGAGCTTGTTGATGTAAAGGCAGGATTTGCCAAGCTTGTGTTTGCCGAGCCGGTCCATGATGTGTCCGAAATCCGCATAGCCGGGCATAATGTAAAGGACGAGGTTGGCCTTGCGGGGGCTAAACCCCGTGGCCAGAAAATCACCCGTTCGCCCGCTTTCGTAGGTATAGTGATACTGCCCGTAGCCGATAATCGTTGGCCCCCACATGCGGGGCTGCCAGCCGGTGACCCGCCGGAACATGGCATCCAGCGTTTCGGCATCAGCACGGCGCGTCGGATGTTCGACGCCTGCGATAAAGTCGCTGACACTGACGGTGGTGGGTTGGGTCTTGTTTTCTATCATTGACGCCTCCTTACCTTGGGTCAGGATATCATGGGCGGATGAATTAACCAGTTTTCAACCTCGGCCGCCTATTCAGTTTGAAACGGAATGCCTGCGCGCACTTCCCAGATGCCAGTGTAGGCCCCCAGAACCGGGCTTTTGGTCTGGGCCAGATGTTTTCCCTTGTTTTCAAGTTGCATGGTGATCAGCCGCAGAATGTCGCCGGGTGTCCGATCAAGGAATGGTGTGTGGACCACATGGTCGCCCGTGGTGGCCGCGAAGCGCAGGCGGGTGTCCCGATGGGACGAACCCGTCTGCGTGACGCTGGTCAGATCATCCCAGGGGATCGTCACCGGCTTTTGCGCCCGCCCGTCAGGTTGGACGGTGATCGCGTCCGCAGTGATCGCGATCCGCAATTGCGGTGAAGGTCGATACAGAAGCGACCAGACCCCCAGCCCCAACTGCCCTGGCCCCGCAATCAGGAACAGGAGGTCACCAAAGTTGAACCGGGGCGGCCAAACAAGCGTGTAGAGCACGCAGAAAAACACACCCGATACGATCAGAATCAAGCTGGCCAGAAACGGCACCTTGCGATGCAAATAGATTCTGATGCTATCGTCGCTGGCCATGGCTGCAGGATAGGTCGCGCCCGGTCCGCGATCAATCGTCCGCAATCTGCCCCAGCGCCACGAACCGATCCCAGGCGTCGGCCACATAGGCCCGGCTGAAGGAATGCCCACCTTCGAACATGCAGAATTCAAGCACGTCGCCGGAGGCGTTTCTGTCACCCTTGCAGTCCAGACCCGGCCCTTGGCGACTGTAGCTTTCGCCGAACCCACCCAGATCGCGGTAGAATGCGAGCACCTCGGCCACGTCGCCTTGTTTGGTGTTGCCGATGGGTCGCCCGGTGAGCGGAACGGTCCGGTCGGCATCGCCATGCATATGGATGATGCTGGCCGCCGGGGCGGTACAGGTTTCGGGCGGTTCCAGCCAGAACGTGCCCGCCACCGGCGCAAAGCCACCCGCAAGATCAGGCCGCGCGCAGGCCAGGTTCCAGACCAGCATGCCGCCTGCGGAAAATCCGGTGATCATCACCCGATCATTGCCGAACCCGTATTTTTTTTTCAGATCGTCAATGACGGCGGCCACGTAGTTGAGGTTTGCGGTGCCGTCAGCGGCGTTCTGCCCCGGCGCATTGGGCAATCGCCAGTCATCGCCGGGCCCCGCATCGAGCGCGACAAACGCCAGCCCCATATCGGTTGCCATCTGTCGAAAGCGTGCATTGCGCATGGTGCCGTTTGCCGTGCCGCGATAGCCATGAGCGAAAAGGATGGCGCCGGTGGGACCATCTGCTGGCATATCGATCCGGTAGGTGCCGCCGGGCACGGTGCAGTCGGTTTGCACGCTACAGGCGACGGCACTGCCGGCTGACATCAGGACTGCAGCACCATATGCGAAAACTCTCATCGGACCCCCATGCATTTTGGCAAGTATTTCCGTCAGGCACCCGAGGCGCAAATCACGTCCCCGTCACCGTACCGGGTTAATCGGGCTCAAAGCCGGTCGTGTCGCCCGATCATAGGGCAGACCCTTGTGGACCTCCCATGTCGGGGCGTCGGCCCCATCTACAGCCAGCAGATGCCTGCGGGATTGTTCCAACTGCAATTCGATGCGGCGTATGATTTCATCGGCACTCTGGTCAAGGAAATGGGTTCTGAGGTCATAGTTTCCATCAGTGGTCTTGAAATGCAGACGACGGCGTTTTGTCTTTTCTGTGAATAGGGCGATTGATTTCAATTGGTCCCAGGACACGTTGATCCGCGCCTTACCCCAATCGTCAGGGACGATGGTGAAGCCGCCGGAAAAGATCGTCAGCCGGACAGGACGGTCAAATCCAAAATCACCCTTTTGGATGGCTGTGATCGCCCAAAGGATCGTAGCGAAGACGACCCCTGTCGCGATCACACTGAAAACAGTGGCGAATTCGTCGCCAATGCCATCCGGCGCAATCAGGATGAAAACAAAGGGGAATGCGAAGATGGCCAGCAAACCCGCCGCGCCCTTTGTATAGCTTTCGATCCGTCCAAAGCTCCAGACCTGGCGGACTTCGAAAGGGTCAGCCATTGTCCCGCCAGCGGTTTACAATCGGATAGCGCCGGTCGAGCCAGAAGGCCCGGTTGGACAGGCGCGGACCCGGCGCGGATTGGAACCGTTTGTATTCGCTGATGTAGATCAGGTGTTCGATCTTTTTGACCACGTCCCGGTCGTAGCCTGCAGCGACGCATTCGGCGACCGATGCCTCATCATCGACCAGCATTTTCAGGATACCGTCGAGGATGTTATAGGGCGGCAGGCTGTCTTCGTCCTTCTGATCGGGGCGCAGTTCGGCTGACGGGGGTTTGTCGATGATTGCGGTGAGGATCACCTCACCGCTCGGTCCTTGCATCCAGGGCCGATGATTGGCGTTGCGCCAGCGGCAGGTTTCGAACACGCGGGTTTTGTACATGTCCTTGATCGGGTTATAGCCGCCCGCCATGTCGCCGTAGATCGTGGCATAGCCCACGGCGACCTCTGACTTGTTGCCGGTGGTCAGCAGCATTTCACCGAACTTGTTGGACTGCGCCATCAGCAAGAGGCCACGTATGCGGGACTGGATATTTTCCTCGGTCAGGTCCGCCGGCATATCGCCAAAGAGGGGCGCGAGCGCTTCGGTTACGGCGGCGCGGGGGCCAGCGATGCTGACTGTGTCGTATTTGACGCCAAGCGCATTGGCCGCCGCCGCCGCATCATCAAGCGAGCTCTGGGATGTGTATTCGGACGGCAGCATCACACAGCGTACGTTGTCGGGGCCCAGCGCATCTGTTGCGATTGTGGCAACAATGGCGCTGTCGATTCCCCCTGACAGGCCCAAGAGCACCTTTTTGAAGCCCGTTTTGCGCATGTAGTCGCGCAAACCCTCAACCATGACACGATAGTCCTGTTCGATACTGTTTGGCAGCGTTGCCTTATTTCCGGCAATCGCCTCCCATCCCTGATCGGTTTTCTGGAAATCGACATGGACGATATTGCTGTCAAAAACAGACATCTGGACGGCCAGCTGACCGCCCGGGTTCAGCACGAAAGACCCGCCGTCGAAAACCTGATCATCCTGCCCGCCGACAAGATTGAGATAGACCAGCGGCACGTTGTTTTCGACAACGCGTGCGACCATCTTGTTCATGCGGATCGCGAATTTGTCGCGGAAATAGGGGGAGCCGTTGGGCACCAGTAATATCTCGGCCCCGCTCTCTGCCATCGCCTCGCAGACGTCCGGGTACCAGGCGTCTTCGCAGATCGGGCTGCCGATGCGCGGGCCGTCCGTGCCGATTGTATAAGGGCCCGAGATGCCGTCGCTTTTGAACAACCGCACCTCATCGAAGACGTTGAAATTGGGGAGGAAATGCTTGCGCATGGTGGCGATGATCTTGCCGCCGCTGAGGATGAAGTAGCAGTTATACAGACGGTCATCTTCGAACATTGGGCCGCCAATGGCCAGCGCAGGCCCATCGGCACAGTCGAGCGCAAGGGTGCGGATATGCAGCATGGCATCGGCGACAAAGGCGGGCCGGGCCACCAGATCCTGGGTCTGGTAGCCAGTGATAAACATCTCTGGCAGTGCGACCAGATCGGCATTCGCCGCGCGCCCGGCCTCCCACGCGTCACGGGCCAAAGCAGCATTCCCGGCGATGTCCCCCACCGTAGGATTTTGCTGTGCCATGGTTAATCGAAATATTTTTGTCATAGTTTTGTCCCAATGCGCTGCAATGGATGTAGCAGAAAGAAACGCGGTGGAAAGTCGATTGGCAGATGATGCGGCAATCGCAGACCTTAGGCGTTGTCAGGCTGTAACCCCTGAATTAGGCTGCGCGCCATTGGGGAGTGGATCGGAGAAACGAATGAATATGTTTGGATTACCAAAGACAGTGGCGGTGGCGATCATTGCGTCCAGTGTGGCCGTCGGTGCCCATGCGCAAACAGTCCAAACAAAACAATATGATGACGGGGGTATCTACGAAGGTACTTTTGTTGATGGCAAGCAGGATGGCACCGGCACATACCGCCTGCCGAACGGGTTTGAATATACCGGCGAATGGGTCGAAGGCGAGATTCGCGGTCAAGGCACCGCCCGCTTCCCCAACGGATCGGTCTATGAAGGCCAATTCGCCGCCGGAAAGCCCGAAGGTCAGGGTCGAATCACATTCACCGATGGCAGCACCTATGAAGGTGACTGGGTTGACGGAAATATGACCGGCAGTGGTGTGATGACCTATGCCAATGGTGTTGTTTACCAAGGCTCATTCCGCAACGCGATGCATAATGGCGTGGGCATCATGAGCAGCCCCGACGGCTATATCTACGAAGGCAACTGGATCAACGGCATCAAGGAAGGTGAAGGCAAGGTCACCTATGCCGACGGCTCTGTCTACGAGGGCACACTGGTTGCCGGTGAACGCCACGGTGTGGGCACCATGACCATGGCCGATGGCATCATCTATTCCGGCGAATGGGTGGACGGCAAAATCCAGGGTGTCGGCACCCTGACCCATTCCAATGGTGACGTGTATGAAGGCAACCTGATCGACAGCCGTCGCGAAGGCCAGGGCAAGGTCACCTATGCCAATGGCGATGTCTATGAAGGCGAATTCCTGAATGATCGCCGTCACGGCACTGGCACATTCCGCGGCACTGACGGCTATGTCTATGCAGGCGAATGGGTTGAAGGCAAGATCGAAGGCACCGGCGAAGTGACTTACCCTGACGGGTCAGTTTATGCAGGCCGCTTTGCCGACGATGTAGCCAACGGGCCGGGCAAGATCACCTATCCTGACGGGTCGATTTATGAAGGCAACTGGGAAAACGGTGTCATCAATGGCGAAGGCCGGGCGACCTATGTCAACGGGCTGGTCTATGAGGGCGAATTCCTGAACGGCAAGACCCATGGTCAGGGCAAGATGACCTATGACAATGGTTACGTCTATGAAGGCGAATGGGCCGATGGCCAGCGCAACGGCACGGGCCGGGCGACTTATGCCGATGGCACCATCTATGTCGGCGAATTCACCAACGGTCAGCGCGACGGCACAGGCGAGATCACCATGCCGGACGGCTTTAGCTATGTGGGTGACTGGGTGGCCGGTGAAATCAGCGGCGAAGGTACCGCCACCTATTCGAATGGTGACGTTTACGAAGGATCATTCGTGCGCAGCCGCCGCGAAGGCGAAGGTACGATGACATTCGCCAACGGTCAGGAAAGCACAGGCATCTGGTCAGACGGCGCGCTGGTATCCGAGACAAACGGCGGGAACTGATCACCTAAAAACAATGATGTGGCGCATGCTTGACGACAGGCGCCACTCATACCTGCCGTGTTGAGTTCCTTTCGCATTGTCTAACTTACGAGATCGGCAAGTTCCTATGGTTCACGTCCGACCACCTGCTTATACATGCTCGACATCGTGTGATATTTGATGGTGGTATTCGTTGCTTTGGCCACAGTTTCCATCTCGGCGATGTCTCTTTTGACTTCCTTCACGTCGGCCTGACTCGTGTCGTGACACAGAATAACCAACGATCCCGTTTTTGATGGCCGTTTCGGCAACGAAACCTCCATCATCTTTTTGGGTATCTGGGGTATGTTGTCAGTGCGCCCGGTGCCAACCCCGGCGGATTCTGCCTCCCAGCTTTGGACGCTCACCTTATCCGTACTGGCACCGCCCCACAGGTGCAGTCCCAGTTTCTTGATTTCAGCTTGCAACGATTTGAATTCCTTGGCGACGGTTTGCGTTGGACCTTTATCACCGGCCTGCCCCTTGATTATGTCGCGCGCCTTATCCGCCACACCGGTTTTCGCGCCAGCCATGACCAATCTTTGATTGATCTCAGTAAACAACCCATATGGCAGGCGAATGAATTTCACGCGCAAACCAGCCGTTTTCAACTCGTGATAAAATTCACCAAGATCTTCCAAGGCGCTATCCATCGATTCGAAAGAAGGCAGTTTACTGGATGGGAACCATGACAAATGATCCTTCTTTGGATGAATACCGTGAATGGCGACTTCGTGGCCGTGGGCGTTTTGCAATTTCTGATATATAGGCAGCCAGGGCTTTGTCAGATTGTTGCGCTGGATGTACCATGTGACTGGTATGCCGCGCTCTTTGAAGACATCGACCATGTCGTTGGTATGCTTGGTTGGTCCGTCATCGACCGTCCAAGCGATATGAAGAGTCTGTTTATTTCTTTCAGTCATAATGCACCAAATTCGATCTAAAATATATTAACTGATACTATAGCAAATCACGCGTAACGCGATACAAAACAGCCCATTCAATCTTGAGATGGGTCACATCCCCCCGCTCATAATGCGCGGCACAATCATCAAAGATCGGCGGAAAATCCGAACCATTCGTGATAATACTGCGTTTATTTTATTGCAGGTAAGGTATCATTCACGAATTAAACTGGCGCACCGTTGATCATTTTTTCCAACCATGCCTCAGCGTCTGACAACACGGTTTTCTGCCGCTCCTCATCCATCCGGTCCCATACGCGGTACATGTTCCCCATGCGCCCGTTGCTTTCAAACCGATCGCGGTGCCGGTCGAGAAAGTGCCAGTAGAGCAGGTTGAACGGGCAAGCGTTTTCGCCGGTTTTGTCCTTGACGCTATAGGCGCAAGAGCCGCAGTAATCCGACATTTTATGGATGTAGTTGCCGGACGAGATATAGGGTTTTGATGCGATGATCCCGTCATCTGCAAACTGGCTCATCCCGATCACATTGGGCGCCTCGACCCATTCATAGGCATCAGCATAAACGGCCAGATACCATTCATGCACCTCGCCCGGATCGACCCCGGCCAACAGGGCGAAATTGCCTGTCACCATCAGGCGCTGGATGTGATGGGCATAGGCTTCGTCCCGCGTCTGCACCACGGATTTGGCCATGCAATTCATCTTGGTTTCACCACCCCAATACATCGCTGGCAGCTTGCGATCATGGCCCAGCGCGTTGCGGGTCACATAATCCGGCCCTTCGCGGAAATAGATCCCGCGCACATATTCGCGCCAGCCGATGATTTGGCGGATGAAGCCTTCGACCGCGTTCAGCGGCGCATGCCCGTCTTTATACGCCTGCTCCGCCTTCTGACAAACTTCCAGCGGATCAAGCAGCCCCGCATTGATATAAAGCCCGATGATCGCGTGATAGAGGAACCGATGATCATTCAGCATCGCATCCTGATAATCACCAAACTTGGGCAAACCACCCTTGATCCAATGCGCCAGATGCTGCCGCGCCTGCCCGGTATCGGTGGCAAACCAGAACGGGCGGAGCGTGCCAAAATTGTCGCTGAAGTGGTCTTCGACAAGGTCGAGCACCTCCGCAACCACATCGTCGGGCGTAAACTGCATCGGCCCGCCGTAATCCACCTGATCCGGGGCCGGTTTGCGGTTGTCGTGGTCATAGTTCCACTTGCCGCCCTCCGGCTTGTCGCCATCCATCAGCAGGCCGGTTTTGCGACGCATATCGCGATAGAAATACTCCATCCGCAGCGCCTTGCGCCCATCCGCCCAGTCATCGAATTCCTGATGCGACGCGATGAACCGGTCATCCGGCAATTGATGCGTCTTCAGCGGCATGTCACCCAGCGCCTCGATCAGCCGCCATTCGCCCGGTTCGGTATAGACAACACCGGCGGCATCATATTCCGACGCACGGCGGATCAACTCACCGGTGATCGACCCGCAATTGTCGGGATCATCCAGCTTCGTATAGGCGACCTGCCAGCCATCATCGCGCAGCTTGGCGGCGAATTTGCGCATGGCGGCAAACAGAAACGCGATCTTCTTGGGGTGGTGGGGCACATAGTCCGCCTCATCGGCGACCTCGGCCATGACGACCACATCACTGTCCTTGTCGCATTTGCGCAAGGCGCTCAGCGACGGCGACAACTGATCGCCAAGAACCAGAACCAACCTCACCATGGGATCTCCTTGCCCGCATAATCAAAGAACCCACCCGATTGCTCAGGCGTCAGCCGCTTGATCACGCGCAACAGGTTCGCGGCGGCATCCTCTGCCGGGACGGTCTTGTGCCTGTCCGCGTATTTCGCGGTAAAGGGCGTTTCGACCGTGCCGGGATGCAGGGCCACGCAGATCGATTGCTTGTGCGACCGGCCCAGCTCAATCGCCGCGCCGTGGATGATCTGGTTCAATGCGGCCTTGGACGCGCGATAGGAATACCAGCCGCCGATCTGGTTGTCCCCGATGGACCCCACCCGCGCCGACAGTGTCGCCACCACACCGCGCCCGTCCTTGGGCAACAGCCGGGCCGCATGGCGCAGGATCAGCGCGGGGCCGATGGTATTGACGGCAAAAACCCGCGCCATGTCTTCAGCCTTCACCGCCGTCAGCGCCTTTTCCGGGGCACCCCACAGCGGGGCCAGAATACCCACCGCGATAAAGATCAGGTCAAACGGACCCTCCATCTGGGTCATGCACCGCTCTACCGTGTCGGCGCGGCCCACATCGAACCCGTCCTCGGACCGGGACAGCGTGGCAACCTGCCATTTCTGCCCTTCCAGATGCCGGGTGATCGCCCCGCCGATGCCCCCACTTGCCCCGATAATAAATGCGCGCATGCCTTCTCCTTTGACTTGGCGTGACCTAGCGCCACCTCATAAGGTGACAAGGAGGTTTCCATGCGCGCATTGCTCACCTGCCTGCCCCTGCTGGCCAGCCCGGCGCTGGCGCTGGAACTGACCTATATCGACAGCTACGACCTGAACCGGCCCGCCAGTCTGGACTATGACCCGACATTCTGTGGGCTGTGGATCGCCAATGAAGGGCCAGAGGTGACGCTGGTCACCCTGCAAGGCGACGAATTGCGCCGGTTCGGCAGCGACCTGTCCCGGATCAAGGCGATCACGGTGGAAGGTGACGCGCTTCTGGTGGCGGACGGGTTCGGCGGCTTTCAACGGCTGACCAAGGATGGGGTCGCCCTGGCCGCCCCGTTCCAGATCGGGCTTGCCTGGGCCGATACCGAAGGGCTGACGATTGACGCTGATGGCAGCATCATTATGGTCGAGGATGACCCCGAACGGATGACATGGCTGTCGCCCGACGGCACGATCATCCGCCAGATCAACACAATGGACCTGAACCCGCCCCTGACCGAGGCCCAGGGGATCGCCCGCGACCCGCGGACCGGGCATCTGTTGATCGTGGATGACTGGGAAGGGACGAACAGCCTTTACGAGTTTGACAGCGATGGTACGCTCTTGGGCACCACATCGCTGCTGCCCTATGGGAAGGATCCCGAAGGGATGGCCATCCGACCCGGATCAAACCAGATCTTCATCGCCTTCGACAGCGGGGCCAGCATCGCGTCATTCGACTACCAGCCGACACTGCCAGCCGGATCAGACCCGCTGCCACCCGGCCCCGACTGCCTGATGTTTTAGCACGACGGAGGGGTGCGCCCGACACTGGGCCGCAGGCCGTCTTGCAAAAGGTCCAGTGGACCTTTTGAGGCTGGAGGGTGCGCCAGCACAGGGGGCATCGCAGATGCGCCCTCCCGGTGGGAGGGTCGGGCGCGGCCCGGGCCGGGGGCCCGGTCTGGGAAACGGCGCACCACTAGCATTTCATCCTTCCCCTCTCCCAAAACATTAGTATAGTGCGCCCCATGATGAATTGCGCACATATCCCCGGGACAGGCTCCAGCAGCCTGCTTCTGCGCGACATCCTACTTCTTAGCAGCCTCTGAGCGTGCCTTTCGGCGCGACCGCTCAGAGGGGATCAGCGCCGGATTTTTGCTAAGAAACCAAGGAATAATCCAATGACCAAAGACAAAGTGTTGATCTTCGACACCACCCTGCGCGACGGCGAACAATCACCCGGCGCCACCATGACCCATGAAGAAAAGCTGGAGATCGCAGAACTGCTGGACGAGATGGGCGTCGATATCATCGAGGCCGGGTTTCCCATCGCCTCCGAAGGTGACTTCAAAGCCGTCAGCGAAATTGCGGAGCGTGCGAAATCATCCGTGATCTGCGGGCTGGCCCGCGCCAATTACAAGGATATCGACCGCTGTTGGGAGGCTGTGAAGCACGCCAAGGCGCCCCGCATCCACACCTTCATCGGTACATCGCCGCTGCACCGGGCCATACCGAACCTCAATCAGGATGAAATGGCCGAACGGATCCACGACACCGTCACCCATGCCCGCAACCTGTGCGACAACGTGCAATGGTCACCCATGGACGCGACGCGGACGGAAGAGGATTACCTGTGCCGGACCGTCGAAATCGCGATCAAGGCAGGGGCGACCACGATCAACATCCCCGACACGGTCGGCTACACCGCCCCGGTGGAAAGCGCCGATCTGATCCGCATGCTGATCAGCAAGGTGCCCGGCGCTGACGAGGTGATATTCGCCACCCATTGCCACAACGACCTTGGCATGGCGACAGCCAATTCACTGGCCGCCGTCGAAGGCGGCGCGCGCCAGATCGAATGCACCATCAACGGGCTGGGCGAACGGGCTGGCAACACAGCATTGGAAGAGGTCGTGATGGCCCTGAAGGTGCGCGGCGACATCATGCCCTACACAACCGGCATCGACACCCGCAAGATCATGAACATCTCGCGCCGGGTCGCCACCGTGTCCGGTTTCCCCGTGCAGTTCAACAAGGCCATCGTCGGCAAGAACGCCTTTGCCCACGAAAGCGGCATTCATCAGGACGGCATGCTGAAAAACAGCGAGACGTTCGAGATTATGCGCCCAGAGGATGTGGGGCTGGCTGGAACCTCTCTGCCGTTGGGCAAACACTCGGGCCGCGCCGCGCTGCGCGCCAAACTGTCTGAGCTGGGATTCGATCTGGCGGATAATCAGCTGAACGACGTCTTTGTCCGGTTCAAGGATCTGGCCGACCGCAAAAAGGAAGTCTATGACGACGACCTGATGGCGCTGGTCTATCAAAACGACAGCGGCGATGACCGGCTGAAATTGAAATGGCTGCGCGTGGTCTGCGGCACCGAAGGCCCACAAACGGCCGAGATGGTGATGACCATTGACGGCAAGGATGTGAACACATCCGCCACCGGTGACGGGCCGGTCGATGCGACATTTAACGCGGTCAAGGCGCTGTTCCCCCATGGCGCGCGTCTGCAGCTTTATCAGGTCAGTGCGGTGACCGAGGGCACCGATGCGCAGGCCACCGTCAGCGTGCGGATGGAGGAAGAGGGCCGCATCGCCACTGGTCAGTCTGCCGATACCGATACCGTGGTGGCGAGTGCCAAGGCCTATATCAACGCGCTCAACCGTCTGCTGGTGCGGCGCGAACAATCCGAGCCGGGGTACGATGTGAAGGGTGTGAGCTACAAGGACTCTGCCTGATGAAACTGTTTTGTGCGGCAATAGGATTAATCATCATGACAAACCCTGTTGCCGCGCAAGACCGTTGCCCGCTGCGCATTGATCTTGATCGCGGTCTGCGGCTGATCGCAGACGATCCGCAACATACCCGCATCTTTACGCAGAATGCCTATGGTGTGTCGGAACGCCCGGTCGATGCGGACGGTCAGCCGTCGCATTTTGAAGAACTTTCATGGCTAACGGTGAACGCACCACACGCCATTTTGCCCGGGGTTTTCGACGGGCCAAAGGGCCATGCGACCGTCACCTACTACATGGACAGCTTCTATGCCGACACCAGCAGTGGTTACGATCCCGTCTTTCAAGTGAACGCACTATTTGATGATCTGCTGTCCAGCATGATCGAAGGCCAGATACGCACATTCGACATTTCGGTCGATCAGGGCAGTTGGCGGATGTTTGGTATGGCGTTCTGGAACAAATCGGACGGTGTGATTAACGTCACGTACCTTGGCAAATCCGTCCAATCGCCGCAGGTGATTGGGTCATGCAGCTACGATACTTTTTCCTACCGGACCCAATTGCAGGTCGGCGGACAGACCCTGCTGTTTCAGGATGTGCACTACGCCCCAGACCTTGGTCTTGTCCTTGGCCGAACGCCATTGAATCAGGACGGCACCCCCAAAGACAGCTTCTGGTTTTCCGGCATCGCCTTCGAATAATCCGCATCTGAACCGGCGCGTCCCGATTGTTGATTTGAACGCCAAATTGGCGCCGTACGAATGACCCCGGCATGACGCATGTCGCCCTTGACGACCGCAATATCGAAAAATTGATACAACAGCTCGTGTTTAAAGCGAAAAAGATCACAAAAAGGTTGAAAAAGTAAAAGTGGCAACATGCCGCCGCGTTCTGGAAAACTAGGGGTTCTATCCCTTACCGGCCTTCTTTATAAGCATCGTGAACCAGTGCTGAGGGACGGCGCCGGAATTTCGAATTGAGTAGTGGGAAGGCCAAGGGCATGGCAGGCTTCGGCGGGTTGTTTTCATCTGACATGGCAATTGATTTGGGCACGGCGAACACGCTGGTCTATGTCAAAGGGCGCGGTATCATTTTGTCGGAACCTTCGGTGGTCGCGTACCACGTCAAGGATGGCCAGAAGAAAGTGCTGGCCGTCGGCGAGGACGCCAAACTGATGCTGGGCCGGACCCCCGGTAGTATCGAGGCCATCCGCCCGATGCGCGACGGTGTCATCGCCGATTTCGACGTGGCCGAAGAGATGATCAAACACTTCATCCGCAAGGTGCATCGCCGCTCCACCTTCTCGAAACCCAAGATCATCGTCTGCGTGCCACATGGTGCCACGCCTGTCGAAAAGCGAGCGATCCGTCAGTCGGTTCTGTCCGCTGGTGCCCGCCGCGCGGGCTTGATCGCCGAACCCATCGCAGCCGCTATCGGGGCCGGCATGCCGATCACTGACCCCACCGGCAACATGGTTGTCGATATTGGTGGCGGGACGACCGAGGTCGCCGTGCTGTCGCTTGGCGATATCGTCTATGCCCGGTCCGTCCGCGTCGGTGGTGACCGCATGGACGAGGCGATCATCAACTATCTGCGCCGCCAGCATAACCTGCTGATCGGGGAAAGCACTGCTGAACGGATCAAGACCTCCATCGGCACCGCACGGATGCCGGACGACGGGCGCGGACAATCCATGCATATCCGTGGTCGTGATCTGCTGAACGGCGTGCCCAAGGAAACCGAGATTAGCCAGGCCCAGGTGGCCGAGGCGCTGGCCGAACCGGTCCAATCCATTTGCGAGGCTGTGATGACAGCCCTCGAGGCGACCCCACCCGATCTGGCGGCTGATATCGTCGACCGTGGCGTGATGCTGACCGGTGGCGGCGCGCTCCTCGGCCAGCTTGATCTGGCCTTGCGCGAACAGACGGGTCTGGCGATTTCTGTGGCCGACGAGTCACTCAATTGTGTGGCTTTGGGCACCGGTCGGGCGCTAGAGTACGAAAAACAGCTGCGGCACGTGATAGACTACGACAGCTAAACGACCCGAGGAGCGCCTTGGCAAAGGACCGCAACAGCGAAGACTATTTTGGCCCGATCCGCCGCCTGCTGGTCGGGGTTTTGATCCTTGCGCTGATGGGTCTGTTCCTGATCTGGCGGATTGACAGCCCACGGGTCGAGCGGTTCCGCGCTGCCGCCATCGACAAGATCGTTCCGTCCTTTGACTGGGCCATGGCGCCGATCACCGGCATCGCGAACCTGATCAGCGATTTTCAAAGCTATCAGCAATTGTCGGAACAGAACCAGGATCTGCGCCGCGAATTGCAGCAGATGAAAGCCTGGAAAGAGGCCGCATTGCAGCTGGAGCAGGAAAACGCCAAACTGCTGGGCCTGAACAATGTCAGCCTTGATCCGCAACTGACCTATGTGACCGGCGTGGTGATCACCGATAGCGGATCGCCTTTTCGCCAGTCGGTGCTGATCAATGTGGGTTCGCGTGACGGGATCATTGATGGCTGGCCGACGATGGACGGGATCGGTCTGGTGGGACGGATTGCTGGCGTCGGGCAGGAAACCAGCCGCGTGATGCTGCTGACAGATACATCCAGCCGTATCCCGGTGACCATCCAGCCATCAGGTCAAAAGGCAATCCTGGCGGGCGACAACACCCTGACGCCGCCGCTGGAATTTCTGGAAGACACGTCGCTGATCCGTCCGGGCGATAGGGTTGTATCCTCCGGCGATGGCGGCGTGTTCCCGGCCGATCTGTTGGTCGGTCAGGTAGCACTGGATAACAATCGGCGCCTGCGGGTCCGGCTGGCGGCTGATTATCAGCGGCTGGAGTTCCTGCGCGTCCTGCGCGCCCAGCCGCATGAAGAAATCAACGACCCCGGCAGCTTGCTGACACCAGAGACAGAGTTCTTCGGCCCCGCCGCCCTGACCAGTCTGGGGGGCACCGATGGCTGAGATCGCCAGCACCAAGGTCTGGATGAACCGTCTCGTGTTTGTCGCCCTCGCCTTCGTGATCATCGTCATTCAACTGGTGCCGCTGGATATGCGCCCCGCCATCTGGGCCGCACCTGATGTATTGCTTGTGGCGACATTGGTCTGGGTCGCCCGCAGGCCGGCCTATCTGCCGGTACTGGTTGTGGCGGCGTTGTTCCTGATGACCGATCTTCTGTTTCAGCGTCCGCCGGGTCTTTGGGCTGCACTGGTAGTTATGCTGACCGAATGGGTGCGCAAACGCTCCAACGGAATTCGCAACATGCCCCTGCTTCTGGAATGGGGCACGATTGCCGTCGGCATCGTGGCGATCACCCTTGCCAACCGGCTGGTGCTCGCCATTGTTGTGACGCCGCAACCGGCCCTGGGCCTGACACTGATCCAGATGATATCGACTATTTTGGTCTATCCGCTCGTCGTGCTGGTCGCACATTTTGTGTTCGGCATCAGCCGCCCTGCCCCCGGTCAATTAGACAGCAGAGGGCAGCGCCTATGAAACGCAGCCCCAAAGATGTTGCCGAAAGCGCCCGCACCATCAGCCGCCGCGCGCTTGTCATGGGGGGTGTCCAACTGGGTGTCATCGGCGCGCTGGGGCTTCGCCTGCAAGCGATGCAGGTCGAGCAGGCCGACCAGTTTCGGCTACTTGCCGAGGAAAACCGGATCAATATCCGCCTGCTGCCCCCGGCCCGTGGTCTTATTTTTGATCGCAACGGTATTCCGATTGCGGCCAATGAGCAGAACTACCGGGTCGTCATGGTCAGCGAGGATGCTGGTGACATTGGCGAGGTGCTGGCCAAGCTGACCCAACTGGTAGAGATCGACCCTGCCGATCTGACCCGCGCGATGGATGAAATGCAAACCCAAATGCAACGCGGCTCACCCTTCGTCCCCGTTACCATTGCGGACCGGCTGTCGTGGGAAGATGTGGCGCGGATCAACCTGAATACCCCTACCCTGCCCGGCGTTTCAGCCGAGGTAGGGCTGAGCCGGGTTTACCCCTGGGGTGCGGACCTTGCCCATGTGGTGGGATATGTCGGCCCGGTCAGCAGCTACGATCTCAGCCGGATTGATGACGCCGATCCGCTGCTGCAAATCCCGAGATTTCAGATTGGCAAGACCGGGGCCGAAAACAAACTGGAGCACACATTGCGCGGCAGCGCCGGCGACCGCCGGATTGAGGTGAATGCCGCAGGCCGGATCATGCGCGAACTGGACCGGCGCGAAGGCACGCCCGGCGAGGATGTGCAATTGACCATCGACAGCCGCTTGCAATCCTATGTGCAGGCCCGGCTGGATGGCGAAAGCGCAGGCGCGGTCGTGATCGATCTTGAAAACGGGGATTTGCGCGCTGTCGCCTCTGCCCCTGCGTTTGACCCAAATCTGTTTGTACGCGGCATTTCGACCAAGGACTGGACCGCCTTGAACGAGGATAAATACCGCCCGCTGGCCGCAAAGGCCGTGCAAGGCACCTACCCGCCCGGATCGACTTTCAAGATGGTCGCCGCGCTGGCAGCGATGGAAGACGGCGTCGTTGCCTCTGACGAAACGGTGTATTGCCCCGGCTTCACGGATGTTTTCAACATCCGCTTCCATTGCTGGAAAGGCGGCGGGCATGGCAATATCAACCTGCATGAAAGCCTGAAACAGTCCTGCGATTGCTATTATTACGAAATCGCCCAGCGCGTGGGCATCGACAAGATGGCCGTCATGGCGCGCAAGCTGGGGCTGGGCATCAAGCATGATCTGCCCCTATCCGCGGTTGCAGCGGGTCTGGCCCCTGACAAGGAATGGAAATCCAGCGTCCGGGGCGAGGATTGGCGGATCGGGGATACGGTCAATGCCTCCATCGGGCAGGGTTACGTGCTGGCCTCGCCCTTGCAACTGGCTGTGATGACCGCGCGTATCGCCACCGGGCACGAGATCAAGCCGCGGCTGGTCCGCCTGATCGACGGGGTGGAACAACCCAGCGGTCGTGGGGAAAGCCTTGGGCTAAACGAAAACACCCTGCGCCGCATTCGCGCCTCAATGAATGATGTGTGCAACCACCGTCGTGGTACCGCCTATGGGTCACGCATCACGGCGGATGAATACAAGATGGCGGGCAAGACCGGCACCAGCCAGGTGCGCCGGATCACGCCAGAGGAACGGGCGGCCGGGGTCACCAAGAACGAAGACCTGCCATGGGAACGCCGGGACCACGCGCTGTTTGTCGGCTACGCGCCGTTCGACAACCCGCGCTATGCCGTGTCGGTCGTGGTCGAACATGGCGGCGGCGGATCGCGTGCCGCAGCCCCTATCGCCCGCGATATCATCCTGCAGGCGCAATATGGCGGCCCGCCCCCGCTGGAAGCCTATCCGTCTTCGGTGCGTGATCGGATCGCGGCCCAGCAGGAACGCATCAATGCGCGCATCCCGCCCGGATCAAAGGGTCTTGGCCGCGCATGAGTTATCTTGAGTATAATACCAAGTTTGTGCCCACAGGGCTGCGCAAGCTTTGGTATCTTAACTGGCCAGTGATCATGCTGCTGACAGCGGTCGCCTGTGCCGGTTTCCTGATGCTTTATTCCGTTGCTGGCGGGTCCACCAACCCATGGATGGAACCGCAGATGAAGCGATTTGCGGCCGGCATGGTGCTGATGATCGTGGTGGCCATGGTGCCGATCTGGTTCTGGCGCAACATGGCCTTTGTCGCCTTTGGCGGCTCGCTTCTGCTGCTTCTGGCGGTGGAGTTTTTCGGCGAGGTCAATATGGGCGCCCAGCGCTGGATCAACCTTGGTTTCATGCGCTTGCAACCGTCAGAGCTGACCAAGATCACCATGGTGATGTTTCTGGCGGCCTATTACGACTGGCTCCCAAATAACAAAACCTCGCACCCGTTCTGGGTCGCGTTGCCCGTCTTATTCATCCTCGCACCCACAGTCCTGGTGCTCAACCAGCCCGACCTCGGGACCGCTCTTCTCCTGCTGATGGGCGGGGCGACTGTGATGTTTCTGGCCGGTGTCCACTGGGCCTATTTCGCCACGGTGATCGGGGCTGGCGTCGGCGGTATTGTCGCTGTGTTCCAAAGCCGGGGCACGCCGTGGCAATTGCTGAAGGACTATCAATACCGCCGTATCGACACGTTTCTGGACCCCGCCAATGACCCGCTGGGTGCGGGCTATCACATCACGCAGGCGAAGATCGCGCTGGGGTCCGGCGGCTGGACGGGCCGCGGGTTTATGCAAGGCACACAAAGCCGCCTGAACTTTCTGCCTGAAAAGCACACTGACTTCATCTTCACCACATTGGCGGAGGAGTTCGGCTTTGTCGGAGCATTTGGTCTTCTGGTGCTTTATTTGCTTATCGTGGGATTCTGCGTCGTCTCTGCCCTCAGCAACCGGGACAGGTTTGCATCTCTCCTCACGCTCGGCATTGCGATGACGTTTTTCCTGTTCTTCGCGGTCAACATGGCCATGGTGACGGGCCTTGCCCCGGTTGTGGGCGTGCCCCTTCCGCTGGTCAGCTATGGCGGATCAGCCATGCTCGTGCTGCTCGTGGCCTTCGGGCTGGTGCAAAGCGCCCATGTGCATAAACCACGCTGATGCTGAACGTCCTCTTCTCTGCCCAGCCTGACCGCTGGGATGAATACCGTGCCCCGTTGCAGGATGCATTTACCACGCGCGGGCTGGAGGTCGATCTGCGCCGGGATCATGCGCCCGAGACCGTGGACTATATTGTCTTTGCGCCCAACGGCCCGGTCACCGATTTCCGGCCCTACACGCGCACCAAGGCGATCATGAGCCTTTGGGCGGGTGTCGAAACCGTGGTGGACAATGCCACCCTGACCCAGCCCCTGTGCCGGATGGTCGATCACAGCCTGACCGATGGCATGGTCGAATGGGTCACGGGCCATGCCCTGCGTCATCATCTGCGGATGGATGCCCATATTCTCCAGCAGGACGGTGTGTGGCGCAACACGATCTATCCGCCCGTCGCCGCCCAGCGCCCGGTGACGATCCTTGGCATCGGGGCGCTCGGGGCGGCCTGCGGTCAGGCGCTGCAAAACCTTGGCTTTCCCGTCACGGGGTGGAGCCGGTCGCCGAAATCCGTGCCCAATATCCGCAGCCTGCATGGGGCCGATGGGCTGAAACAGGCGCTGACCGACGCACAGATCGTGATCCTGCTGCTGCCGCAGACCCCGCAGACCGAAAACATACTGAACGCTGAAACGCTAGCGCTCATGGCCAAGGGGGCCTTTGTCATCAACCCAGGGCGCGGCCCGCTGATCGACGACGATGCGTTGCTGGCCGCCCTCGATAGCGGACAGGTGGAACATGCCACACTGGATGTGTTCCGGGTCGAACCGCTGCCCCCCGACCACCCTTACTGGGCGCATTCGCAGGTTACGGTGACACCGCATATTGCATCCAGCACGCGACCGGAAACCGCATCACAGGTCATCGCCGATAACATCCTGCGGGGTGAGACCGGTCAACCATTCCTCTATGTAGTGGATCGGCGTCTGGGGTATTGAGCACCGTCTTGACGCACGCATATAATCCAACCTGCATTATTCAAGACTGATAATGCCATGAACACCGCCTCCTATCATCGCTGGGATTTTCACACTTCGGCCGCTGATCACGCAGTGATCTATCCTGATGGTTGCCGCGATCTGTTGATCATGACGGACCCCAATGGCAGGCAGGCGTTGCAGCTGACCGATTGGGACCTGCGCCCGCGTCAAACTCTGCTGGCGGCCGGGACATCTATCACTGGCTATCGCCTGAGACCGGGTACCACGATCCGTCCTGAGACGATGCAGGAATGCATCGCCAGCGGCGGCCGATTGGAGGACCTTTGGCCCGAGACAACCAGTGATTTTGGCGATCTTGTCAGCGCCCTCGCCGCGCCGGACGGGACCGTCGCCAGCGTCGCCAGATCCGCAGGTGTCACGCCACGCAGCTTGCAACGCTGGTTCCGGGCGTATGATTATCCGCCGCCGCTGTTCTGGCAGCTTCTTGGGCGGGCGCGGCGTGCGGCTCTGGCCTTGCACAATGGGGACACGCTTGCCGGTATCGCCAGTGATGCCGGCTATAGCGATCAGCCGCATATGACCCGTGCCTTTCGGTACTGGTTTGGCCTGACACCTGCCCGTATCGCCCGCGACCCTGCCCTGATGGCGGAGTTTCGTCAGCCTGCGCTGGGGATCTGGACCGGCGAGCAGATTTCGATCAGGTAGCCGTCAGGATCGCTGACATAGGATGTGACCTGCCCCCACGGTTCGTCTTTTGCGTCCTGAACGAGCTTGGCACCCGCCTTTACCGCCCGTGCCAACGCCTTGGGCACATCCGCCGTTTCAAAGGCAATTTCAAAGGTGGGGGCCGCCGGATCCGCCTTGGCTGGTGTCTTTTCCAACTGCTGCATCAGTGCCTGTGATGAAAAGGCAAGCTTGGTCTGGCCCGTCGCCAGTTCACCGTAATCCCCGCTTTCATGCAGAAACAAACGTTCCAACCCAAAGGCGCGTTCGAAGAAATCAAGCGAGGCCGCGACATCGGCTACGTACAGGATGGTGTATCTGAAAATCATGAGGATGCTCCGGGTTTGGGGTGACCGGACCAAGTATGCAGGTGCCGGCCACTTTGTCTTGAAGCATCGCGACAGGCATCTATCAACGCAGTTTCGGCGGCTTTTCAGGGTCCATCCCCGGCGCACCCGGCGGTTGCGCCACGATCGGTTCCGGCAGGTCGAACCGTAAACCAACCTTGGCCAGATGCGCCGCCATCGGATCGGACGCGCGGACAAACAGCACATCCATCACCCCGGCCTCGATCCCGGAAAATGTCAGCGCTTCACTGGCGGCTGACGCCAGTGCCGTTTCCGCGCCCGGGATTGCGTCGATGAACGCCAGCACATGCCCGCGCGTGCCATTCTCGTATGTCGCCGCTGCCAAATAGGCAAAGCGCGACAGCCCTGCGGCAATGGCAAGCTTGCGGTCAAGGCCGGTCACGACCGCCTCTGGCACATGTGGGGCCGCGACTTCGGTCAGCCGCGCCTCGGTCTCATCGGGGGCGTTGGCAAGGGTGGCCACCAGCCAGTCCACCGCCTCTGCCGGGATCAGCATGGATGATGGTGCGACCTCAAGGTTGAGGGCAAGGCCGATGCCCTGCCCGGCCAGCATTTCGGCGAGCGCGCGGCCAGGCAGGCCCGCATAAGGGGCGACGCGGCCTACAAATTGCGACAGCCGTTCCTCGCGGTCGAAGACAAGTGTAAAGCGTTGATCTTCAATCTCAAAAAGCTCTGGGGTGATCTGGTCGCCGGCTGCTTCGGCCCCCAGAAGCATAAAAAGTTCCGTATCGGCAAGCCGTTCATAAAACCGCAGCCGCGCGGTATCGTCTTCGGGGGCTGCTTCCATGGCGGCATGGGCTATATCAAGATCGGTCATGTTCCGTGACCTATGGCGGCGGGATGGGCAAGGCAAGTGAAAGACAAGCAAGCATGACAGAAGATCACAGCTTTGATGCGCTGAAATCCCGGATCCGCAATTGCACGATCTGCGCGGACCGGTTTGCCCAGACCGCCACGCGCCACCGGCCCCGCCCGATTGTCTGGTTTCAGCGCCAGCCGCCTATCTTGATTGCCAGCCAGGCCCCCGGGCTTCGGGTCCATAACGAAGGCAAATCATTCTGGGACCGGTCCGGGGACCGCTTGCGCGACTGGATGGGGGTAGATCGCGATACGTTTTATGATGAGGATCTTGTCTCGATCCTGCCAACCGCATTCTGCTTTCCGGGATACAACGCCAAGGGCGCCGATTTGCCCCCGCCTCCGGTGTGTTGGGACACATGGCATGAGACCTGTCTGGATCAAATCGGTCCGCCACAACTACGCCTGATCATAGGAAAATATGCCATTACGCGGCATCTGGGCAAACGCGGTGCCTTGTCAGATATCGTCGCCGATTGGCGGGCCCATGCGCCGGGCACTTTCGTGCTGCCCCACCCGTCATGGCGCAACAATACCTGGCTGCGCAAACATCCCTGGTTTGAGGCAGAATTGGTTCCCGAATTACAGAGAACGGTCGCCGCGGTTCTGACCGTAGTGCGGCGCTGAGACAGCCGGGCGTCCCACCGAAAACCCCGTATCACGCCATTGTCGCTGTATTACTGCCGTATTTTAGGGATAATGCGCTGATTGTGATAGGGTATTAACCTATTGTCGTCATGACGAAACTGCCCAAAGCTGGACCAAGATGATAGAGTTCGCAAATGTCAGCAAGTCGTTCTGGACCGGCACGCAGCGCAAGGTGATCCTTGACCGCGTGTCCTTTCGGGTTGAGCTGGGCAATTCACTGGGCATTCTGGCGCCCAATGGCACAGGCAAGACGACCCTGATCAAGATGATGGCCGGTCTGGAAAAACCGGATGAGGGCACCATCACCCGGACCAGCAAGATATCATTCCCGCTGGGGTTTATGGGCGGCGTGACCCAAAAGCATTCCGCCATGGAAAACAGCCGCTATATCGCCCGGCTATACGGGCTTGATCCTGATTACGTCGAAGCCTTCTGTCGCTGGCTTTGTGGTTTGGAAGAATACTTCGACATGCCTGTCGGCACCTATTCCGCTGGCATGGCGGCCCGGTTTTCCTTTGCCTTGATGCTGGCGCTGGATTTCGAGATTTACTTGATCGACGAAGGCATGCCCGCATCGACGGATGCCGAATTCAACCGCAAAGCGGGCCAGATTTTGCGTGAACGGCTGGAAAAGACCACAATCATCATTGTGTCGCACCAGCCTGGGACACTAGAAAGATTTGCGCGCTCGGCGGCTGTGCTGAAGAACGGCCAGCTGCATATGTTTGACACCTTGGAAGAGGCGAAACGGCTCTATGACTACGAAACCGAGGGTTAAGAAATTTCGGATACAGCGGCGCAGCCGGTTGTTGAATATGCTCGACCCGACCGGGACCGGGAAGGATGATGATGTCACAGTGACCGAGGCCGAAGCCCCGCCAACCCCAGCCGAAGAAGCAGAGATCGAGGCGATCACCAAGGAAGGTCTGACCGCCCGACAATTGCGTATGGCCCGCCGTGTGGCCCAGAAAAACGGGCTGGCGGTCAGTTCGGATTTTGATGCGGTCTATCAGCTGCGCAAGGCGGGCATTGATCCGTTCCAGCGCAATTCCGTGCTCGAGCTTGTCACCGAAGGCAAGGACGGCAAGACTGCGGCACCAGATCAACCGCAACTGCCCGAGGCCCTGAAAAAAGACCAGAGCACCATGCCGGTGGTGACGTCGAAGGCCCCGAATGCGCCAATCTCGGAAGTGGCTGCAATCCAGCGCGACATTGCCCGCCGCCGCCGCCGCAAGCTGGCCCTGCTGTTCACCCGTCTGTCGTTTTTCGTCTTCCTGCCCACGTTTCTGGTTGGTTGGTATTATTTCACAATGGCGACGCCCATGTATGCCACCAATTCCGAAATCGTCATTCAGCAGGCCCAGTCGCAAAAGCCGGTCGGCGGCTTTGCCAGCCTGTTTCAAGGGACATCCATGGCGACCCAGCAGGACAGCATTGCGGTGCAATCCTATCTGGCCTCACGCGAGGCCATGTTGCGTCTGGACGAGGATCACGGGTTCAAAGCACATTTTTCGGATGGCGATATCGACGAAATCCAGCGGCTGCCTGCCGACGCTACAAACGAAAGTGCCTTTGACCTGTACACCAACCACGTCAAGATCAGCTATGATCCGACCGAAGGCATTATCCGGATGGAGGTCATTGCCGCTGATCCCGACAAAAGCGTGGAATTTGCCAATGCCCTGATCGGCTATGCCGAAGAACAGGTGGACCAGCTGACCAGCCGCCTGCGCGACGATCAGATGGCCGGGGCGCGCGAAAGTTTTGAGGATGCCGAACGCCAACGGGCCGAAGCGCTGAGTGATCTTTTGCGCATTCAGGAGGATTTTCAGCAGATTGATGTGGCCAGCGAAACCTCGGCCCGGATGGCGCAGATTACGTCGCTTGAAACCGAACGGCAGCGGTTGAACCTGATCCTGCAATCACGCCTGAATGTGGCGCGGCCCAGCGAATTGCAGGTGCAAAGCCTGCGTGATCAGATCGCCAATATCGATGAACTGATCGCCCAGAAGCGCACGGAAATGACCACCGGGACCTCATCGGAAACGTCGCTGGCCGCCCGCAACACCGAGTTACGCACGGCCGAGGAAAACTATGCCTTCCGCACTGTGCTGGTCCAGCAGGCCCTGGAACAGATGGAAACCGCCCGGATTGAAGCCAACCGGCAAGTCCGCTACCTGTCGCAAAGCGTGCGACCCATCGCCCCGGACGAGGCGACCTATCCGCGCGCTTTTGAAAACACGATCCTGGCGTTTCTTATCTTTTCGGGGATTTATCTGATGATTTCACTCACCGCCTCTATCCTGCGCGAACAGGTCAGTTCCTGATGCACGACGTGCAGATTGGCGCGCTGACGGTCAGCAATGACCGCCCGCTCTTGGTGATCGCTGGACCCTGCCAGTTGGAGGGGACTGATCACGCCCAGATGATTGCAGGCCATATGGCCGAGGTTTGTGCCGCTGCCGGTGCGCAGTTTGTGTTCAAAGGCAGTTATGACAAGGCCAATCGGACCTCGCTGGAGGGCAAACGCGGCCTTGGAATGGATGAGGGTCTGAAAGTCATGCAATCAGTCAAGGACAGTATCGGTTGCCCGGTGCTGACTGATATTCATGCGCCCGATCATTGCGCAACGGTCGCATCCGTTTGCGATGTCATGCAGATCCCGGCGTTCCTTTGTCGCCAAACCGATCTCTTGCTGGCTGCGGGCGAAACCGGTGCTGTGATCAACGTCAAGAAGGGGCAGTGGCTGGCACCATGGGACATGCCCAACGTGGTAGCCAAAATCGAAAGTACTGGAAACAAGCGGATTTTGCTGACGGAGCGGGGGGTGTCATTCGGCTATAACACTTGGGTTGCCGATATGCGCAGCTTGCCCACGATGGCGCGCACCGGCTATCCGGTGGTGATGGATGCCACCCATTCGATACAGCAGCCGGGCGGTTTGGGCAGCAGCTCGGGCGGGCAGCGCGAGTTTGCGCCAGTCATGGCGCGGGCAGCGGTGTCGCTTGGCATTGCAGCGGTGTTCATCGAAACCCATGAGGATCCGGATACTGCCCCGTCCGATGGGCCGAACATGATCCCGCTTGATCAGATGGGTGCGCTGGTGCAAAGCCTGATGAAGTTTGATGCGCTGGCAAAGGCCGACCCGCTGCGGGTTTAGGGCTTGGACAGGCTGCCGCCAGCCACTAGGGTTGGCGCAATGCCATTCGCCTGAGTTTCCAATGCGCCTTATTGCCCTTTTCGCCCTTTTGCTGACTCTTACCCTGCCTGTCGCCGCCCAAGAGGCCGGCGGCATGATTGAGACTGAAAATTCTGCCAGCCAGGATGCCGCCATCGCCGAAAGACTGCGGGAGATTCTACGTGAATTGGGAAATTACGACGATGTGACCGTCATCGTGAACGAGGGCGTCGTAACCATGCGTGGCACGACAACCTCCGCGGCCGAGGCCGCCGCACTGGAACCGCTGGCGAACCGGGTCGAAGGGGTCGTGGCTGTCCGCAACAATGTGGTTGAAACCGCTGATATCGGCGCCCGGCTGGACCCGGCGGTTGACCGTTTCCGGGCGCGTCTGGATCAGTTGATCGCGTTCCTGCCACTGGCCCTGATCGCCCTTTGCGTCTTTATCGCCATCGTCTTTGTGGGTGTGCTGATCGCCCGCATGCGCCAACCCTGGAACCGGTTGGCCCCAAATGCGTTTATCGCCGAACTATACCGCCAGTTCATCCGCATCGCCTTTGTCATTATCGGCATTGTGGTTGCACTTGATGTGTTGAACGCGACGGCCCTGCTCAGCACGATCCTTGGTGCGGCAGGAATCATTGGTCTGGCGCTGGGTTTTGCCGTCCGTGACACGGTCGAAAACTATATCGCGTCGGTCATGCTGTCGATCCGGCAACCGTTCAGCCCCAACGATGCGGTGGAAATCAACGGTGACACGGGAAAGGTGATCAAGCTGACGAGCCGGGCGACGATCCTTTTGTCATTCGACGGCAACCACATCCGCATCCCCAACGCGACCGTTTTCAAAAGCCGGATCATCAACTATTCGCGCAACCCCGAACGGCGGTTCGATTTCGAGATCGGGGTCGCCTCAGACGCCGATCTGGGGGCGGTCCGGGACTTGGCGGCGGAAACGGTTGCCGCACAGCCCTTTGTGGTCGAGGCACCTGGACCGGCGGTCTGGATCAATCGGATCGGCGACGGTGCCATTTTCCTGACAGTCACCGGCTGGATTGATCAGCGTGAAACCGACCTTTTGCGCGCGCGGGGCGAAACACTGCGCCTTGTAAAGGAAGCGATCGAAGCAGCGGGCGTCGAGGTGCCTGACACGACCTATCGGATCCAGATGCTGGGGGCGCAGACGGCTCAGATCACCGAAACGGAAGAGCGGCCTGTTGCTCCGGCACCCAAGGCCGCAAAACCATCGAAACCCGGCGATGTTGCGGCAACCGGCGATGAGCAACTGGAAGAAATGATCGATGCCGAACGCCAAGGCGACGAAACCGGTGATCTGTTGTCCGAGGACGCCCCAAAAGAATGAGATTTTTGACAATCGGTACTTGATACGCGCCGATCATCGCAGTATCTAGCGCAACGCTGCTGGGATGTAGCCAAGTGGTAAGGCAACTGTTTTTGGTACAGTGTACCGTAGGTTCGAATCCTACCATCCCAGCCAACCTTCCTTGAATTTGCCTCCCGGTGGAGACTTTCGTAATTCTTCCCGTGTTTTCGGTCGGTTACCCTGCGGGATTTTGTACCGAGACACGCATTGGGCCGGAATCCATGCCCAAATGGCCGCGCGTCTCTCTTTGCGCTTTCGACGCTAGCAGGTTGGGTGGTGGAGAAGCTTCAGGTTCAGAGCTGTGTGATCAGCGCGCACTGTTCGAACCACAGCACCGGGATCTTGTGCCGCTTCAGCCATTCGGTTGTGAGCCCGGGAGGTTGGATGCCTTCACAAATTTGCTCGACGATTTCCGGAGCCAGGAAGGCCAACTCCGTGAGGTGCTGAACCATACGTTTCGATGTATTCTCTGCCTCGGCAATCTGGGCATAGCTTTGTCCGGTCATGATCATTCCGAAGTATCGATGCCCCTTCGCAAGATTGCGCAGAAGCGTCTCATCGCGGTGTTTCTGCTGACCGCCAATCACGAGCTTTGTCTCAACTCCGCGGCGACGCATCTGGAACGGCGCTGTGAACAGTAGGCTATTTGAGACAAACGCGTCTGGCTGCGTTTCAAGCATTTCAGCAAGCGCTGCGCGATCCAAAGCGATCACAAGAAAGCCCGCTTGCAGATCGACGCGGGCGACCAGTCCCAAAATAGCAAGATGATCTACTGTGCTCAGGTACTGATCGAAGAGCGTTTGCGTTCGCGCGATCCTAGAGGCGTCAGCCTCCGTCAGTGTGTTCGCGACCGTCTCTGGATTCAACAGATGTCCGCAGATCGCCTGACCTATCGCTGCCTCAAGTTCCGGGGCCGGCAAACGCCAGGCTGAAGGATGCTGAGATCGTGGGTCACGCGTCAAACGGTGGGAGATATAGTACCTTAACCGTTTCCCTTTGCCCGTCTTTGTGTGACTGGGCGTGAGACGATCCCCGGTCTCATCGAAGAGCTTGCCGATCAGTGGAGAGGCGGTCGTCTTACGGCCACCCCGACTGCGTAGTCGTCCCTGACGAGACGATCTCGCGTTGGCCTGAAGATCAACCTGGAGGGCAGCCCAGAGTTCAGGCTCGATCAGCGAAGGGTGTTGGCCATCGTAAACCTTTGTCTTGTGCCGGATGCGTCCCGCATAGATGGGGTTCGTGAGAATGTGATGGATATGACCAAAACTGAACGGGCCACCACCTCGATTTGTGCCATCCGCTTTGTGCCTGATCCCGGTGCGAAGCTTCCTGCGATCCGCGTGCTTCTTCACAAGCCGGATCCGCTTGTGTTCCTGATACAGACTGTAGAGTTGCCGCACTGTATCTGCTTCGGGCTCATGGATGGTGAGCGTGCGTCCATCGGGACGGTATCCGAGCGGGACGTTGCCTCCCATCCAGAGGCCTTTGCGTTTTGAGGCGGAGATCTTGTCTCTGATGCGTTCCGCCGTCACTTCGCGCTCGAACTGTGCAAAGCTGAGCAGCATATTGAGCGTCAGACGCCCCATACTCGTTGCGGTATTGAACGATTGTGTGACAGAGACGAAGGACGCGTCAGCGGCATCCAGCACATCGACGATCTTTGAGAAGTCTGCCAGTGACCGTGTCAGCCGGTCGATTTTATAGACAACAATCTGATCAACCTTGCCGGTACGAACATCCGTGAGGAGGCGCTTGAGAGCCGGTCGATCCAGAGCGCCACCAGAGAGACCCCCGTCGTCATAATTCTCCGCGAGGCAGATCCAGCCCTCATGCTTCTGGCTTAGAATGTAGGCCTCACAGGCTTCGCGCTGCGCATCCAGGGAATTGAACTCCTGTTCGAGACCATCTTCGGAGCTCTTTCTGGTGTAGATGGCACAGCGGGTTCGGGTCATGCCGCCTTACGCTTCGCAGATGTCAGGCCAAAGAACCTTGGCCCTGACCAGTTCGCCCCGGTGATGTGACGCGCAACGGCCGTGAGCGATGCGTACTCGGAACCGTCGAGTTCGAACCCGGGCTGGGTCACATTGACCAGATACCGGCGACCGTTCCATTCGCGCACCAACTGGGTACCGGGTGGCAAATGCATCTTCGGAGGTCTGATCTTCCCACCATCTGCTGCGGCGGCCAGCATCCTTTTGGAGTTCTGCCTGAGCCCGCCATATGCGTCAGCCTGTGCCTGCCAGATGAGAGCCTTGCGCATGAAAATCAGACTCAGGAATTGAGCCGGCGGCGCTCCAAAGATCTCGAGCCATTCCTTCCGCAACGCGACGCGGTCCAAAACCGACAATTCATCCCAGCGGTTCAGTATCCGGACTTCAGCGCTCATCAACCCGCTCCAACTCCGCCACTACAATCCGATAGACGGAACCTTTGGAAGCTGGTTGACGGTCGATCAGTTCACCCGCCCTACGCAGGTTTGAGATCGCTGCCCTTGCAGAATGAGCCTGCCAACCATATGCCGACTGAATCTGCGCAATGGTCGCGCCGTTCTTGCGTCTCAACAGTTTGCGCAGCTGGTCTTGCCTGCCGACAGCTGCAGTACCTGTATTTGTACCTTTGGTCATCTTAGTCTCCACTTGTGCAGCATCGGCCCATCCGATGCCTGCTACCGAGTGGAGCCCGGGCTTCCGGGCCATTTGGAGGGATCCGCTGATACCGGTTTCAAACGCCGTCGTAGTCACCGACGAGATTTTCGATGCCTGCCAGTTGATCAGTGCTGGCGCTTAGCAAAGAGCGCAAGCGACCAATGTTCGTTCTTATACTGTTAGGCGACCGGTCGTTGGATTGCCCATCCACCGCAAGCACCGTTGCATCCTCAAGCATGGCAGTTAACTCTGCAAACGCTTCGGCCACCTTCTCGCGATCTGTGCTTTCCATACCCCCAAACACGCTTCCCGTGTCGTAGAAGTCCAGTCGGAAAAGAGCGGCCCATTCCTGCCGTTAGCCAATAGGTCAAGATGCTGCAGCGCGGCCCGTCAGAGCCGCCATTCGCTGCAGGTGCAAACTATAGAACGGATGGAACTTACGGTCTGCGAGACGGAGCGGACTTGTGCAGGTGCAGCTCTTTCTGACGCAGAAACATTTCACATGTGCAGCGCCGAGCATTTGGCAACGCAGAACATTTCACAGAAGCAGTC
>NZ_JBKQXO010000021.1:0-50329 GCF_046762885.1 Yoonia sp. SDW83-1 | reverse complement strand
TATCCGATCATTCCCTGTGATCTGTGCGGGTCGCAGGATGGGTTGCAGCGCCAGCAGGTCAAACAGATCCTGGATGGCTGGGAAAAGAACAGCCCCGGACGCAGGCAGGTCATGTTCCGCGCCCTCATGAACGCGCGGCCATCCCATCTGCTCGACCCGAAACTGTTCGATTTCGCGGGGCTGACGCTTGCGGCGGACACTGCGCCGCACGAATAGGCCTGACGATGATCACAACTGCCCTGTTTGGTCGCAAATAAGGCAAAACCGCTTGACCTTTCGGCCCCCGGCAGGTTGAACGGCCTTCAGAATTTTATGTGGAAATGGGCGACTTTCAGATGGACGAGCAGAATAGGAACCTGATCCTGGCGACGGTGCTGAGCTTTGCCGTCATCATGACATGGACGTTGTTGTTCCCGCCCGAGGAGATTCCTGTCGAGCCGACCGTCGAGCAAAGCGTCAGTACCGATGGCGGTGCCGTGCCCGCCGCCGAGGCCCCGACAACCACCGGGGCCGTCACAACCCCCGATCAGGAACCGACCGCCGAGGCGGAAGCCCCGCGCATCGCCATTGAAAACAGCTCTGTCTCCGGTTCACTTTCCTTGCGTGGCGGGCGGATCGACGATCTGGCCCTGACCAATTACCGCGAAACGCTGGATGAAGATGCTGAAACCGTTCGTCTGATGCGCCCCGCGGGCGAAGCTGATGCCTACCTTGCCCTTTTCGGCTGGACCGGCGACCGCGATGTTGCCCCGAATGATGATACTGTCTGGACCCTGATCGAAGGGGAAACACTGACGCCTACAACACCCATCACCCTGCAATGGGACAATGGGCAGGGGCAGGTGTTCCAGACCAAGATCTCGATTGATGATGAGTTTATGTTCAGCTTTGAACAGACGCTGATCAACAATGGCGGTGGCGTCTTCAACTCCCGCCCTTACGGTCTGATCCGGCGCTATTCGGAACCGGATGACCTCAAGAACTTCTTTATCCTGCACGAAGGCCTTGTGCGGATGGCCGATGGTGAATTGTCAGAGATTGACTATGACGAAGTGGTCGATCTGGTGCCCAGCGACGAAGACGCGCGGGTCGAGGTGCAGCAGAACGGCTGGATCGGCTGGACCGATCACTACTGGATGACAACCCTGATACCCGAACAGGGCGCACCCTTCCGCGCCACTGTCCGCCATTTCGACAATCGCGACATCTATCAGGCCGAAGCGATCATGCCTGCGGAAAGCGTTGCGGCCGGTGCATCCACTACCGTCACCACCCGGTTCTTTGCCGGGGCCAAGGAATGGGAAGCAATCCGCCATTACGAAAACGAGGGTGGCGTTGGCGGCTTTCTGGACAGCATTGACTGGGGCTGGTTTTTCTTCCTGACCAAGCCGATCTTTGCCGTGCTGCACTATCTGAACGCCGTGATCGGCAATATGGGCTGGGCCATTATTGCGCTGACAGTGTTCCTCAAGGCGCTGGTGCTGCCGCTGGCCTATAAATCCTACGTCTCCATGGCGCGCATGAAAGAATTGCAGCCGGAGATGGAGAAGCTGAAGGAAAAAGCCGGCGACGACCGGCAGGCCATGCAGCAAGGCATGATGAAGCTTTACAAGGATAACAAGGTCAACCCGGCCGCGGGCTGTCTGCCGATCCTGCTGCAAATTCCGATCTTCTTCTCACTCTACAAGGTGATCTTTGTCACCATCGAATTGCGCCATGCCCCGTGGTTCGGCTGGATCGATGACCTCAGCGCGCCTGATCCATCCTCTATCCTGAACCTGTTCGGCCTGTTGCCATTTGCCGGGCCAGAGCCCGGTTCGATCCTCGCCTTGCTCTTTATCGGGATCCTGCCGATCCTGCTGGGTGTGTCGATGTGGCTGCAGCAAAAGCTGAACCCGGCCCCGACAGACCCAACCCAACAGATGATCTTTGCCTGGATGCCATGGGTCTTCATGTTCATGCTGGGGTCGTTCGCCTCCGGTCTGGTGATCTACTGGATCGCCAACAACATCATCACCTTCATCCAGCAATACGCCATCATGCGCAGCCACGGCGCCAAGCCGGATGTGTTCGGCAATATCAAGTCCAGCATCAAGCGGAAGAAAACCGTCGACCTCGACAAGAAAGAGGGCAAGTAGATGATCACTGTCGCCGCGCTGTGGCGGCATCCGATCAAAAGCCACGGGCGCGAGGCATTGGATGAGGTCACGCTGGTCACCGGCCAGACCATGCCGTGGGACAGGCAGTGGGCCGTCACCCATGACCGGACCAAGTTTGATGCCGCAAACCCCGAATGGGTGTCTTGCCGGAACTTCATGATCGGTGTGACCACCCCCGGTCTGGCTGGCATCTGGGCCAAGCTGGACGAGGATGCACGCAGCCTGACCCTGACCCATCAGGATCTGGGCGAGTTGCAATTTGCCCCCGACGATCCAGCGGATCAGGCCCGGTTTCTGGCCTGGGTCGCGCCCTTATGCCCGCCTGACCGGTTTCAGCCCACCGGGCTGGTTGCCGCCCCCGACCGGGGCATGACCGACAGTAATTACCCCACTGTATCGATCATGACCTATGCCAGCCACAAGGCGGTGCAGGGCCGTCTGGGCCGCAGGCTCGAGATGGAGCGTTGGCGCGGGAATATCTGGCTGGACGGTACCGCCCCGTGGGAAGAGTTCGAATGGATCGACCGCGAAATCCAAGTGGGCGATGCGGTTCTGCAGATCCATGAACCCATCGAACGCTGCGCCCACACAAAGGCGAACCCCCGCACCGGGCAACGCGACACCGACACGCTGGCGGTTTTGCGCGATGGCTGGGACCACCAGAATTTCGGCGTCTATGCCACCGTGATCAAGGGCGGTAAGGTTGGTCTGAATGACACGGTCAAGGTGGGCTAAGATGGAATTACGCTTTCCCGAGGTCGAAACCCCCGACGACGCCGCGCTTGAAAAAGGGCGGCGGTTGTTTGCAGGCGAAACCGAATTCCTCAAAGGCGTGGTCGCCATGGACGGGCTGCCCCCTGCGGACCGGGTCGAGGTTTGCTTTGCCGGGCGGTCCAACGTGGGCAAATCCTCTCTGATCAATGCGCTGACCGGGCGCAAGGGGCTGGCGCGGGCATCCAATACACCGGGGCGCACGCAGGAAATCAACTTTTTCACCGCTGGCGACATCTATGTGGTCGACCTGCCCGGCTACGGCTTTGCCAACGCGCCGGTCGCGGTGGTGGAGAAATGGCAGCGGCTTCTGAAACAGTATCTGCAGGGCCGCCAGACGCTGCGCCGCGTCTTTGTCCTGATCGACGCACGGCACGGGGCCAAGGCGGTGGATGAGGAAATCATGTCCCTTCTCGACAGCGCCGCGGTGACGTTTCAGGTGGTCATGACCAAGACGGACAAAATCAAGGGCAAGGCACTGGACGAAGCGTTGGCTAAAACACGCGCCGCACTGGTCAAACACCCTGCTGCCTTTCCCGAGATCATCCTGACCTCTTCCGAAAAAGGCGACGGGATCGCGACGCTGCGCGCCGTCATCGCGGGCGTGGAATGAAGAAAAGGACCGAAGACATGAACCGTGACTGGATCGCGACCGCACGCACACTGTCCGAGGCCCTGCCCTATCTGCAGCGCTATTCGGGGGCAATCGTCGTTGTGAAATTCGGTGGCAACGCCATGGGCGACGCCGACGCGATGGCCGAATTCGCCCGCGATATCGTGCTGATGCGTCAGGTCGGCATGAACCCCGTCGTGGTGCATGGCGGTGGCCCGATGATCAACGAGATGCTGGACAAGCTGGGGATCAAATCGGAATTCGTGCGCGGCAAGAGAGTGACCGATAAGGACACTGTCGAAGTCGTCGAAATGGTGCTGACCGGGCTGGTCAACAAACGCATCGTGCAGGCGATCATGGACGAAGGCGGGCGCGCCGTCGGTCTGTCGGGCAAGGATGACGACCTGATGGTGGCCGAGGCGGATGACCCCGAACTGGGCTTTGTCGGCAAACCGGTGGAAATGAACGTGCAGGTGCTGCGCGATCTTTACAGTGCCGGGATCATTCCGGTGGTGGCCCCCGTGGCGACCGGCATGGACATGCTGGAAACCTTCAACGTCAACGGTGACACTGCCGCCGGTGCCATTGCTGGCGCGCTCAAGGCGGACCGGCTGCTGTTGCTGACCGACGTCCCCGGCGTCAAGGACGCAAGTGGCGAGGTTGTGACGCAGCTGACCACCGATCAGGTCGGCGCGATGATTGCTGATGGCACGATTGCAGGCGGGATGATCCCCAAGACCGAAACCGCGCTTGCCGCACTGGAACAGGGCGTGCGCGCCGTCGTCATTCTGGACGGGCGATTGCCCAATGCCTGCCTGCTGGAGTTGTTTACCGAACACGGGGCCGGGTCGATCATTCGCGAACCGCGCGATTGAAGGACCTGCGCCACGGTCGAAACTGTGCTATGTGACATCCGTTCTTTAAGGGAGATGACGATGAAACTGCTTTCCTGCGCTGCTTTTGCCCTGACACTTTCCACCACATCCGCCTTGGCCATCGACCCCTGCCTGGTCGGACAATGGGAGGTCGACGGTCAGAGCCTGGCCGATGCCATGGGCGCCCAGATGGGCGGCAGTGCGCGCCATGATGGCGGGTCGGCCAATCTGCAGATCTCGGATGCGGGCGACATGTCGATGACCATCGATGATCTGGTCATCACCGCACAGATGCCCGATGTGCCACCCATGGCGATCACCATCAGCGGCGCATCGCAAGGAACGCTGAGTGCAGATGATAACGACTATATTGCGGATGTGACGGACTATGCGCTTGTCGGTTCAGCCGACGTCATGGGCACACGCATGGACATCCCGATCACCACAGCCGATGGCGGCGGCTGGGGCCAGTCGCGCGGCAATTTCAGGTGTAGCGACGATGTGCTGACCTTCGTACCAGACGCCCCCGGATCAATACCCCCGTCATGGACCCGCGTGCGCTGAATGAGGCTGAATGACAGGCTGCGCCGGGTTGGCCTGCGCCCATTGGGCGAATGCCAGGACGGCGCCGATGTCATCACGCTGATCGGGCCGGACGAACCACATTTCTGGCCCATTTTTCGTGCCAGCCCGGAGTATGGCGATGGCGCTCCCAACCCGCTGGATCGCTGGTCGGCCCGGGTGGTCAGCACCATCGCGGCCGAACACAACGGCACGGCCATCTTTCCCTTCGGCGGGCCGCCATATGCCCCGTTTCAAAACTGGGCGCTGAAAAGCGGGCGCTGCTGGACCTCGCCCATTGGGTTTCTTGTGCATGAAGATGCGGGGCTTTTCGTGTCGTTCAGGGGCGCCATCCGGCAGCCGGGACGCGCGGTGATCGGCACCTGGCCGTGTCCTTGCGAGTCCTGCGAAGACCAACCCTGCAAAGCCGCCTGCCCTGTCGATGCGTTTGCCGATGGTTACGACGTGGGCAGGTGCAAGACCTATCTGCGCAGCCCAAACGGGGCCAGTTGCATGACACGCGGCTGTGCCGCCCGCCGCGCCTGCCCTGTGGGTCAAGCGAACCGCCTGCCCGATCAAGCCGCATTCCATATGAAAGCCTTCCTATGACCAAACGCCTGATCCTGATCCGCCACGCCAAATCCAGTTGGAGCGATCCGTTTGCCGATGATCACGCAAGGGTGCTGAACGATCGCGGGCGGGCCTCTGCCCCGGCAATTGGGTCGTGGATGGCCGAGCATGGGTATATGCCCGACATCATTTTGTGTTCAGACGCGGCCCGAACACGCGAAACCGCGGATCTGATCCTGCAGAAACTGGACCCCAAGCCCGAACTGCATCTGTCGCCCCAGATCTACCACGCAGCCCCGCTGACATTGCTGGAACTGATCCAACGCCAGACGGCGGACAATGTTGCCCTGATCGGGCACAATCCGGGGATCGGGATGCTGGCCAACCTGCTGGTCAAGTCAGCGCCCGATCACACTCGGTACAGCGACTATCCAACCTGTGCCACAGCCGTTATCGATTTCGAGATTGATGGTTGGGCTGACGCTGGCCAGCGGGGTGGCACATGCGTCGATTTCACTGTGCCACGCGATCTGATCGGGACCAGCCGCACCGACATCGACTAGCGCCACGAGGCCCCGGCGCAAGGCCGGGGCGACGTTGTGCTTAGTGGCCGAGGATCTGGCTCAGGAACAGCTGTGTCCGTTCTGATTGCGGGTTGAGGAAGAATTCCTCCGGCTCGTTCTGTTCCACGATCTGGCCCTGGTCCATGAAGATGACGCGGTTGGCGACCTGACGGGCAAAGCCCATCTCGTGGGTCACGCAGAGCATGGTCATGCCTTCCTCGGCCAGTTCGATCATCGTATCCAGCACTTCCTTGATCATCTCTGGGTCAAGGGCCGATGTGGGCTCATCAAACAGCATGATGCGCGGCTTCATGCAGAGCGACCGGGCGATGGCCACACGTTGCTGCTGACCACCGGACAACTGGCCGGGATATTTGTCGGCCTGTTCGGGGATCTTGACCTTTTCGAGGAAATGCATCGCGATTTCCTCGGCCTCTTTCTTGGGGGTCTTGCGAACCCAGATCGGGGCAAGGGTGCAGTTTTCTAGGATCGTCAGATGCGGGAACAGGTTGAAGTGCTGAAAGCACATGCCGACCTCTGATCGGATCTTGTCGATATTTTTCAGATCCGACGAAAGCTCGGTGCCGTCCACGATGATCTGACCGGCCTGATGTTCCTCAAGCCGGTTGATGCAGCGGATTAGGGTCGATTTGCCGGACCCCGACGGGCCGCAGATCACGATCCGCTCGCCGCGCTGCACGGTCAAGTTGATGTCGCGCAGCACATGGAACGTCCCGTACCACTTGTTCATATTCGTGATCTCGATCGCCACCTCGTCAGAGACCTGCATTTGGCTGCGATCAATCTCGCGTTCTTTTGTCATTTCAACCATTGTCAGGTCTCCTTAGCGGTTTTCACGCTGGAGTTTTTTCTCCAGGTAAAGTGAATAGCGGCCCATGCTGTAGCAGAAGATAAAGAACAGCAGACCGATGAAGATGAACAGCTCCCAATAGATGCCGTTCCAGTCGGTCGAGGCACGGATCGCGTTGGTCAGGCCAATCGGGTCCAGCAGGCCGATAAACACCACCAGAACCGTATCCTTGAACAGACCGATGAAGGTATTGACGATCCCCGGGATCGAGATTTTCAAGGCCTGCGGCAGGATGATCAGCCGCATCGATTGCCAGTAATCAAGTCCCAGACTGTCTGCACCTTCGTACTGGCCCTTTGGCAATGCGGCCAGACCACCCCGGATCACCTCGGCAATATAGGCCGCCGAAAACAGGGTCACCATGATGATCACCCGCAGCATCAGGTCAAAATTTGTCCCGGGCGGCAGAAAGTAGTTCAGCAGCAGTGATGCCGTGATCAGCCAGACGATCAACGGAACACCGCGGATCACCTCGATAAAGGCGACACTGGACTTGTTGATGATCAGCAACGGCGACTGGCGACCCAACGCCAACAGAATGCCCAGCGGCAGCGACAGCACGATACCGGACACACCAATGATCATCCCCAGCGTAAAGCCACCGATTTCGCGGCTTTGCACCGGTTCAAGCCCGACACGGCCAAGCGTGGCATAGGTGCTTTCAAGCGCATCCCGCAGGGTGGCAGCCTGTTCCTCTGCGGCCAGTGTCTCTTCCAGCGCCTGACGCTCCTCTGGGGTTGCTTCACCCGCGCCGTCAAGCGACAGCAGTTTGGCCACCGCATCCGGCAGGTTGGCACGCAACTCGGCTGCCTTTTCGGTCAGTCCAGGCAACTGCGCGTTCTGGGCTTCCAACAGCCGGGTTCTGGTCAGCAGGCCGCGCGCCTCCGACAGATCCTCATCCAGCAAGAAGGTTTCTACCGCCAGTTCGGATGCCTCGCGGCGCGCTGCCATCAAAACATCCATCTGGGCGAGCAATGCACTGCGCGCTGTCTCAAACGCGGGTGTTCCGGGGTTGTTCAAGCGCTGCGCCAATGCCTCTTCCAGCAAGGCATCCTTTGTCGCCACTTCTTCATTGACGCGGGCAATCAGCCCATCGCGCTCCGCCTCAAGCGCTTCAAGACGGGGGGTCATTTCATCGACCATCGCACTCAGTGCGGCGGTTTCGCTTTCGATCCGTGCTTCGCCGACGACGCGGTGCAGCGTATTGGTCGCCCATGGGGTAATCAGGCCCCACCATATGACCGCCACCACAATAGCACTGATCACCCCGACAATCGCACCGCCAATCTTCGACAATTCGCGCAGCGCCAGGTACCCCACAACAAAGCCCAACAGGACCAGCAATGGGCTCCAGATCGAACCACCCCAGATCAGCCAGACAGCCAGAAACGGATAGACGAGCGAGAACCACATCATCTGTCTCGGCAATTGTGCCGAAAACAGGACCGGTGCAAGTGCCACGAAGAACAGGGCAAAGGCCAGCACCGGACGCCAGTACAGATCAGATGGATAGAAGCCAAAGATC
Source organism: Yoonia sp. SDW83-1 (assembly GCF_046762885.1). Lineage (NCBI taxonomy): Bacteria > Pseudomonadati > Pseudomonadota > Alphaproteobacteria > Rhodobacterales > Paracoccaceae > Yoonia > Yoonia sp. SDW83-1. Next base: position 41,821 of record NZ_JBKQXO010000021.1, on the reverse strand, counting down.
AGCTGCACCCATCGGTCAGTGATCACCGCAAAACATGCCCCGTCATGGCTCCCCAAACCGTCAACCGACAACACCTGCCGACATTCGGTCAAGGACCCTGCTGTCCAGACGCTATTGGCCAGCCACGGGATCAACCCCGACAAGGCCCAGTAAACGATCAACAGCGAAAGAATAGTCAGGATAGCGTTCAACCAGCTTGAAAACAGGTTTTCCCGCAACCATTTCACAGCACCCTTTTCGCGAAGCGGCGGTTCAGCTTCCGACAACATCTGTGTGCGAACAAAGGTGCTGGATTGTGCGTGTGTATCAGACATCCTAGCGCTCCTTCAGAGTGTTGCGGTTGTTGTAGAAGTTCATCACGGCCGAAATCGCGATACTAAGGGCGAGATAGAACATCCCCATCAGCAAGATACCTTCCAGCTCTCGCCCGGTCTGGTTGATGGTGATGCCGCCCAGCGTGGCGCGCACATCCATATAGCCGACCGCAATGGCAAGCGATGAGTTCTTCGTCAGGTTCAGGAACTGCGAAATCAGCGGCGGCACAATCACTCTGAGCGCCTGCGGCAGGATCACCAGCCGCATCGTCCGGTTCGGGCGCAGACCCAGGGCAAATGCAGCTTCGGACTGTCCCCGGCTGACGGCCAGAATACCGGCGCGTACAATCTCGGCAATGAAGGCGCCGGTATAGAGTGACAGCGCAAGCCATAGGGCAATCAGCGGATTACGGACCTGAAAACCGCCCTCGAAACGCGGGATGCCGCGTTCCGTCATAACGGGGTAATGCACCTCAACCACGCGGCCTTCGACCAGTTGGTCACTCAGCACGGCGATGGGTTCATTGAACAGTGGTGTCGCCTCAATCTCGGCGATCAGGGCATCCGCTTCGGATGCATCGACGATGATTAAGCTGCAATTGCCCGCAGCCAGCGCCTTGCGGGCGTCATCGTCGCCGAAAAAGTCACCGCGGCGAAAGTTCACGTCGGTGCTTTGCATATAGCGTTCGGCGTTGATCGTTGAAGCCTCGCTCGGGATGCTGCAGAAATTGATCCGGCCACTTGCTTCGGCATAGCTGGCCAGGTCCATACCGCTTTGTGCACCCAAGGCCACAAAGACCTGATCATTGCGCTGCGACACAGCGCTCAGCGCGAAATAGCCCAGCACCATCGGCACGATCAGCACGCCCAGCGCGGGCAGGAACACCGGCACGATACGTCCAGTTTCGGCCTGAATGGCCCGGGCGCGGCGGCGCAGGAACACGATGCCGGCAATGCAGGCAATCAGGACCAGCGACAGGATCCAGGCCAGGCTTGACCAGGCGAGGCCCGGCATGAACGTTCCCTGATTTGTGACGGCGACTGAACCCAGAAACATCTCATTCTGGGCGATGCCATCCGCGTTGGGGCGGAAAGTATTCGGGGGATCCATGCCTTCCGTGAACAAGGCGAAAATGGCGATAATCCACAGCAAAAGCGGGACATTCCGGAAGCCCTCGACATAAACAGCCGCCAGGCGCGACACGACCCAGTTATTGGACAACCGCAGAACGCCGATGATCACGCCAATGATTGTCGCCATAATGCAGCCCAGCGCCGACACCAATATGGTGTTGGTCATGCCGACCAGCGCGGCACGGGCATGTGTCATGGAGTTGTCGTAAGCGATCGGCCGTTGATTGATATCGTAACCGGCCCGCGACCCCAGAAAGCTGAAATTGAATTCCTTGCCAAGATTGGCAAGGTTCTGAACAGTGTTGTTGATCAGCCAATAAAACGCGATGCACAGCAGGATCAGGGCAACCACCTGAATAGTGATCGAACGATAGCGTGTATCATAGATGAGTTGGCTTGGCCGAAAGGCAGCTTTCGGCGGGTCGGTCAACGTCGACATATATATCTCCCGGTGGCTCCCGATATTGTCGTGCAGGCTTCAGTTGATCCGAATGTCACTGCACGCGGGATGCGCTTTTATCAGCACACTAGCTATTGGGAAAAGGGCCCGGCATTGCCGGGCCCTTCACCATTATCAGAACTTAGCGGAAAGGTGGCGAATAGATCAGACCACCTTCGGTCCACTGTGCGTTCAGACCACGCGCCAGACCGATTGGTGTGTTCTCACCGATGTTCTTTTCGAACAGTTCGCCATAGTTACCACCAGCAGCGATGGCGTTCTGTGCCCAGTTGGCGTCCAGACCCAGCATCGCGCCCAGCTCACCTTCGGTGCCCAGCAGACGGTTCACTTCGGGGTTGTCGGTGGGTGCAGCGGCCAGATCGTTGACATTGGTCGATGTCACGCCCAGTTCTTCGGCTGTGATCAGCGCGTTCAGCGTCCAACGGACCACATCACCCCATTCGCTGTCGCCGTGGCGGACAAGCGGGCCAAGTGGCTCTTTGGAAATGATTTCCGGCAGAAGCACGTGATCTGCAGGGTTTTCGAATGTGGCACGTGTCGCAGCCAGACCGGATGCGTCAGTGGTATAGACGTCGCAAGCGCCAGCCAGATACTGCTGCTGTGCTTCTGCGTTGGTTTCAATCGGCACAGGCTCGTAGCTGATGTTGTTGGTGCGGAAGAAATCCGCCAGGTTCAGCTCGGTCGTGGTGCCGGTCTGGATGCAGACAGTCGCGCCATCCAGATCCTTGGCCGAGTTCACGCCCAGTTCCTTGGGAACCATGAAGCCCTGACCGTCATAGTAGTTCACGCCATTGAATTCGAACTTCAGGTCAACGTCACGGCTGAAGGTCCATGTTGTGTTACGCGCCAGCATATCGATTTCACCAGACGCAAGCGCTGTGAAACGTGTCTGACCGGTGGTCGGCACAAACTCAACCGCGCTTGGATCACCAAAGATCGCAGCAGCAACGGCACGGCACATACCCACGTCGAAACCAGTCCAGACGCCGTTCGCGTCGGGGGCGGCAAAGCCAACCAGACCAGTTGTGACGCCGCAGTTCAGCGAGCCGCGGGCCTTGACATCATCAAGCGTTGCCGCCGAAGCCATGCTGGCAGCCAGACCAGCAACAGTCAGCGCGCCGAAAAATACGGTTCTTTTCATTTTTACCTCTTCCTGAGTTTCTGCCCCCATTCGGAGGCAGCCAATTTTTGTCCCGTCCCATTTAGACAGTCATGATGAATGAGAACGGTCACCCGTCTCAGCGTCCGTAGAGTGTGCGGAAACTGCTGATGAGGTCAAGGGTGAGCAACGGGAATCCGGGACAAAACGCCTAATAATTCGGCGAGAATTCGGGCGGCGCGCAATCACGCACCCGTTTTGGATGAGTCAAGCGAAAGCCGGTAAAATCTGGCCGCGTCGGAAAACGCCGTTTGCTTGATCAGCGCATGCGCTGTGGCCTCTTCATCCTCGCCCCATTGGGTGATCTGCCAGTCTTCGTCAACACGCGACAGCGTCCAGGCCTCCTGCGGTGTTAACCGACCACGCGTGACGGCAAGCGCCAGAATCAGGGATCCCGAAAGGCTGATCAGATCATGCGCCGCGGCGAGCGCGAAATTGTCAAACGCGGCCACTTCATCGGTCAATCGCTGCAGCACATCGGAATCCTGTGCCACATGCATGACCCCTTCGCCGACCCAAAGCCGGGCATTCAATGTCTCTGCCGCCCAATCCAGCAGCGGGTCCCAGCTTTCCGACTGCAACGCGATCAGCCGCGCCGGTCCTGCGGCGCGGTAACATAGCAGATCACTGTCACCATATTCCGCCAGCATCGCGATCACTTCATCGCGCTGGGGGCGCACCTTGTCGATGGCCGCATTGGCCCCGCGCGTCACTGGCATGGTGCGCGGATCAATCTGACCTTCCTGCGCATCCCATTCGGTGGCAACGGCCTCGGCCATGGCCAGCGTGGGCAGGACCAGATCAGCCTTGGCCGGGGTCTTGACCACGCGGTTGTCCAAATGCACCGCAAAACCGCCCGTGACAGGGGCGGTTGTAGCCTCGTTCCAGAAACGCTTGGCCTTCCAGTCGCTCATGATGATGACCCCGTCAGTTGATCAACCGCATCCGGCAACGCCGCAAAATCGTGGATCAGGATATCGGGACGCAGATCATCTGCTGGATGATACCCCCAGCTGACGCCAATCGTGCGCACGCCTGCGGCACGGCCCATATCCATATCGAATGTCGTATCGCCCAGCATGACCGCCGCTTGCGGCGATACGCCGGTCTCATTCAGCGCCGTCAGGATCATCGACGGGTTCGGCTTGGATGGATGGTGATCAGACACCTGTTCGCTGTGAAACACCCCCGTCAGCCCGTGGCGCTCCAGCGCCTTATCCAGACCCCGCCGGGATTTGCCCGTCGCAACCGCCAAAAGCGTATGATCCTGCGCCTGCAAAACCTCCAATGCCGCGCGCGCACCGGGGAAAAGCGGGCCAAGCTCCTTGTCCTGCGTCCGCAACCCGGCAAAGGCATCCTTGTACCCCGCCACCAGCCTGCCACGGCCCGCTGCATCCGCATCCGGGCAAAGGCGCATGAATGCCTCATCCAGTGACAAGCCCACGATGGAGAGTACGGCATTCCTGTCCGGCATCGCGATCCCCTCACCCGCAAAGGCAAGGGTCATGGCCGCCACGATTTCGGCCTGACTGTCGATCAGTGTGCCGTCGACATCGAAAATCACCAGTCGCAAATCACTCATCAGGCATATTGAACGGATCGACCGGGGCGTGGCCGACGACCCAACCGACGAAATCCCATGTTTTCTGCATATGATCCGGCAGCGGCGCGGTCAGATGCAGGCTCGCCCCCGTCGCAGGATGCTCAATCGTCAGACTGCGTGCATGCAAATGCATCTTGCGCCCAATCTCTGATCCCATGCCAGCACCCCAGCCATCGCCAAGGTTTTCCTGGCCGGAGCCGCCATATTTGCCATCACCAATGATCGGATGCCCAATCTCGGCCATATGCGCACGCAACTGATGGGTCCGACCCGTAATCGGCACCAGCGCGCACCAGGACGCCCGGCTGGCCAGCGTATCCATAACCGCATAGTCAGTCGTCGCTCGTTTCGCACCTTCAGTTGTCTCCACATCACGCGGATGCACGCAGCGCATCTTTTCATTCTCGCCCCCACGGCCATGGCCGGGTGCCTTGACCAGTCCGTATTTGATTGTCCCCGCGCGCGGATGCGGGACACCGGCAATCGCTGCCCAGTAAATCTTGCGCGTCTCGCGATGCTTCAGGTTCTCGGTCAATTGCTTTGCCATGGTCCGCGTCCGGGCCAGCAGCAACACGCCGGAAGTATCCTTGTCCAACCGATGCACCAGACGCGGCTTTTCATCGTAACCAAAGGTCAGCGCCTCGGCCATGCCATCCACATGGCGCGTCGTCTTTGACCCGCCTTGCGTGGCCAGCCCGGCTGGTTTGTTGATCGCGATGATATGGTCGTCGCGGTAGATCACGCATGACTGAATCAGCTTGGCATCCGCCTTGGTCACACCCTGCTTGGCCAGCGCGCGGACGGCGTCTGCCTCTGCTTCCGTTGGCAGGGGCGGAATCCGCACGGTCTGCCCGACCTCAAGCCGCGTGTTCGTCTTGACCCGGCCGCCATCGACACGCAATTCGCCCTTGCGGCACATCTTTTCAATGCGGCCTTGCGTCAGATGCGGAAACAGCCGACGCAGATACCGATCAACCCGCTGATCACCATCATCAGCGCCGATCACACGGGTCTGCACGCCACTCATGTCGCCATCCCCCGCGCAATCCACAAACCCAGACCGCAGGCCAAAATCGAAGCAACCACCGATCCCAGCACATAGCCGCCCGCCGCCGTCACCCGGCCTTCCTCAACCAGACGCAGCGCATCCAATGTGAAGGCCGAAAAGGTCGTGAACCCGCCCAGAACACCTGTCATTAGAAACGGCAACCAGTGCTGCAACCCTCGGTCCGCCAGATGCACCCAGATCACACCAATCGCAAATGACCCGATCACATTGACCGCCAGCGTGCCCAATGGAAACGCCACAACCAGCCCCACGAGATATCGCAGAACCGATCCAATTGCGCCGCCAAGGGCGACAGAGATTACAGGAGCCATCATGCGGGTGCCTTCGCCGGTTCGGGGCCGAATGTCAATTCTTGCCGCGCTTGGCACGCAGGCCCGCAAAGTAATCAACGCGCTTTTTCAACTCGCGCTCAAAGCCCCGGTCAACCGGCGTATAATAAACGCCGCGCTTCATGCCTTCCGGAAAATAGTTCTGCCCGGAAAACCCATCCTCTGCATCATGGTCATAGGCATAGCCCGCGCCAAACCCCTGTTCCTTCATCAGGCTGGTAGGGGCATTGAGGATATGGGCCGGCGGCGGCTCTGACCCGGTCTGCTTGGCCGCCTTCACTGCGCCCTTGTAAGCCACATAAGTGGCGTTCGATTTGGGGGCGAGAGCCAGATAAACCAGTGCTTGCGCCAAGGCGAGTTCGCCCTCCGGCGACCCCAGCCGTTCATACGTCTCCCAAGATTGCAGGCAAACCGCCTGCGCCTGCGGATCAGCCAGCCCGATATCCTCAACCGCCATGCGCGTGATCCGGCGGGCCAGAAACCGTGGGTCCTCGCCCCCCGCCAACATCCGGGCAAACCAGTAAAGCGCCGCATCCGGGTCCGACCCGCGCACCGACTTATGCAATGCGCTGATCAGATTGTAATGCTCGTCGCCCGACTTGTCGTACTTCGTCGCCCGCTTCATCAGCCGTTTGGTCAGATCATCGGTTGTCAGCTTGGCATCGGTCTTCCAGGCCGCAACCTGTTCAATCAAATTGAGCAAGGCACGCCCATCCCCGTCGGCCATTTCCAACAGCGCCTCGCGCGCCGGGCCGTCCAGCGGCAAGGGCTTGCCCAACTCCTTCTCCGCCCGCTGAGCAAGCAATTCGAGGTCCTTTAGATCCAGCCGTTTGAGGATAAAAACCTGCGCCCGGCTCAGTACAGCGGCGTTCAACTCAAAGCTCGGATTCTCGGTGGTCGCGCCCACCAGCAAGATCGTGCCATCCTCCATATGCGGCAAAAACCCATCCTGCTGCGCGTTGTTGAAGCGGTGGATTTCATCCACGAATAGCAATGTGCCCTTGCCATTCTGACGCCGCATCTTGGCTGCTTCGAACACTTTGCGCAGTTCCGGGACACCAGTGAAAATCGCGCTGATCTGGACGAAATGCAGATCGGTTTCATCCGCCAGCAACCGGGCAATCGTGGTCTTGCCCACACCCGGCGGGCCCCAGAAAATCAGCGACGACAGCGACCCGGAGGCCAGCATCGCACCCAAGGGCGCATCAGGCCCCAGCACCTGATCCTGCCCGATCACCTCCGCTAGTTTCGCCGGACGCAACCGGTCCGCCAACGGGCGTGGCGCATTATCAGGCACGGGTGCGCTGTCGAACAGATCGGCCATCAGGTGACCTCCGTCTCGCGCAAGGTGAACAGGTTCATGATCATCGCCCGTCAGGATATGTTCGGCCAGCGGGTCGATTGCAAGGGCGCGGATACGCCATTGCGGGATCGATTAGACCTCGCTGATCGGGTTTGGTCCGTCATAGGTCCAGCGATAGTCAGGCGGGGTCGGCCCCTTGTTCCGCCCGCCTTGCTGCATCTGCTCCCACGCATGGGCCAGAATGCCGACAGAGCGGGACAGGCAAAAGAGACCCCGGGCCAGCGGACCCGAAAACCCAAGTTCGGCATAAATCACCGCCGTCGCCCCGTCTATATTCATCGGCACAGGCTTGCCCGCGCGCTCGTTCAACACATCCTGCAACGCCTGCCCGATCTGGCCAAAACGTCCGCTGACCGTTCCGTCAGTGGCAGCTTGAGCCACAAGCGCCAGCAAGCGCGGGGCGCGCGGGTCCTCTGGCGTGTGAAACCGGTGCCCGAAACCTGGCAGATATTTCGAACGCTCGACCTGCCAGCGGTCAATCATCTGTGCGGTGGCTGCGTTGATCTCAAGACCATTCCGCATCGCATGGTCAATCCAGCCGTAAAGCTCCACCGCCTGTTCGCCCGCCCCGCCATGCACGTCGTCCAGCATGTTCACAGCTGATGCCATGGCCCCGTTCAACGGCACGCCACAGGTCACTGCCATACGGGCCGCCGCAATCGACGGGGCCTGCGGGCCATGATCGACCGCAGCCACCAGCGCGCATTCCAGCAGGTCCGCCTGCTGCGCCGTCGGCAGGTCACCGCGGGTCATCAGCCAGATCATCTGCGGAAATGTCACCGTTCCGATCAGCTCTTCAATCGGTCTTCCCCGCATTCTGATCTGACCCGGCGCCATATCGATAATGCTGGTTGTCCACCAATCTGACACATCACTGCGTTTGCCACTCATAACACCCCATCCTTCTTCAGCCGGGCAATTTCATCATCAGACAGGCCAAGTGCGCCCCAAATTTCTGCGTTGTGCTGGCCCAGAACCGGCGGCGGGGTCGGCACGGTCGGCGCATCGCCATCCAGTTTGATGCCTGTCGTGGCCAAGGCGATGTCACGTCCCACACCGGGAACATCCCCGTATTCTTGCAAAAATCCACGTTCGGTCACCTGCGGCATGCCCAAGATCTCGGGCACTGTCAGCACGGCACCCGCTGGAACACCGATCTGGTTCAGTTCCTTTGCCCAGTCGCGGGCAGACCGGGTCGCCAATGCCTGTTCCAGTTCAAGTTTCAGGGCGGCACGATGCGCCTTGCGCGCCTCGCGCGTCGCGTATTCCGGGCGTGTCTGCAACTCATCCACCCCCAACGCTTGCGTCAGCAACTGCCATTGTTCGTCCTTGTTCGCGGCAATGTTGATCAGCCCGTCACCGGTCCGGAAAGTCCCCGAGGGTGCGGATGTGACGTTTTCATTGCCGTTCGGCGTCGGTGCGACCCCGGCAATCAGATAGTTCGAAACTACCCAGCCCATCGACACCAGCACGGATTCCAGCATTGAGACATCAATGAAACTGCCCCGCGGGGTCGCATTCAGCGCGGCGGCAATGGCAAAGGCTGCCGTCATCCCGCCGACGGTATCAGCGACGGGATAACCCACGCGTAATGGCGCGCTGTCCTGATCACCGGTGATGGACATGACACCCGATGCGCCCTGAATGATCTGGTCATAGGCCGGGCGATGCATCCACGGGCCGTCCTGTCCAAACCCGGAAATGGCGCAATAGATCAATCTTGGCTGCACGGCTTGCAAGGCAGCATAATCCAACCCCAGCCGCGTCATGACGCCGGGCCGGAAATTCTCGACCAGCACATCGGCGGTTTCGACCAGCTTCAGAAACAGGGCCTTGCCTTCATCCTTCTTCAGGTTCAGCGTGACCGATTTCTTGCCCGCATTCTGCGCCAGAAAAGACACCCCCATATTGGCGGCACTCAGGTCAGGGTCGGCCCCCAACTGGCGAGCCAGATCACCCCGCCCGACCGCTTCGACCTTGATCACCTCGGCACCCAGATGGGCCAGATGATGGCAGCAGAACGGGCCAGCCAGCACATTGGTCAGGTCTAGGACACGAACGCCGTCCAACGGTTTGGACATCACATGCCTTTCTGCGGTTGCCAACCTTTTGGTTTCAAAGGGCAGACTGCGCCAGCCGGGGCGCGAAAGGCAAGTCAATGGGACAAAAGAAAAGCCCCGCACGATTGGCGGGGCTTGTCGGTCATCCGTGTGGCAGCGGCGACTTATTCGTCAGCGGCTTCCATCTCGGCTTCGCGGGCCTTGTCGGCAGCGCCTTTGGCGTCAACGTCGCGGTCGACGAATTCGATGATCGCCATCGGTGCCATGTCGCCATAGCGGAAACCGGCCTTCATGATGCGGATGTAGCCGCCCTGACGCTCGGCATAGCGTGGGCCGATCACGTCGAAGAGTTTGGCGACATGCATGTCCTGTTTCAGCTGGGCGTTGGCCTGACGGCGCGCGTGCAGATCGCCGCGCTTGCCAAGTGTGACCAGCTTTTCCACAACCCGGCGCAGTTCCTTGGCCTTGGGCAGTGTTGTCTTGATCTGCTCATGTTCGATGAGCGAGCCTGCCATATTCGCGAACAGCGCCTTGCGGTGTTCATGGGTGCGGTTCAGGCGGCGGTAACCTCTTGCGTGACGCATTTGATGTCTCCTTTAGATTTATACTTTGTCCAACGGTCTGATGCGTGCCAGCCGTATTATTGGGGCAGGATTGCCCAGATGTTCCCCACCAGCGTGGGCATTTGGGTAGGGTGGGGTTGAACCCCACCTTAGATTGTTAAAACTGGTCTTCGAACTTCTTGGCCAGATCCTCGATATTGTCCGGCGGCCAGTCCTCGACATCCATGCCAAGGTGCAGACCCATACCCGACAGCACTTCCTTGATTTCGTTCAGGGATTTGCGGCCGAAGTTCGGGGTGCGCAGCATTTCTGCTTCGGTCTTCTGGATCAGATCGCCAATATACACGATATTGTCGTTCTTCAGGCAGTTGGCCGAACGCACAGACAGTTCCAGCTCGTCCACTTTCTTCAGCAAAAGCGGGTTGAACTCCAGACCGTCATCATCGGCACCGGCAGATGCGCTTTCAGGCTCATCGAAGTTGACGAAGATCGACAACTGATCCTGCAGGATGCGGGCGGCATAAGCCACCGCATCGTCAGGGGTCAGCGACCCGTCGGTTTCCACCTTCATGGTCAGCTTGTCATAATCCAGCACCTGACCTTCGCGGGTCGGCTGCACGTCATAAGACACCTTTTTGACCGGCGAATAGATCGCATCGATCGACATCATGCCGATGGGCGCATCTTCCGGCTTGTTCTTGTCAGCGGCGACATAGCCCTTACCGGTGTTGACGGTCAGTTCCATGTAAAGATCGGCGCCATCGTCAAGGTGGCAGATCACGTGGTCCTTGTTAAGGATCTCGATACCGGCGGTCTCGGAGATATCAGCCGCCGTCACAACGCCAGGGCCCTTGGCCTGAACGCTCAGACGCTTGGGGCCTTCGACTTCCATGCGGATCGCGACACCTTTGAGGTTCAGCACGATGTCGGTGACGTCTTCACGCACACCCGAAACAGATGAAAACTCATGCAGCACATTGTCGATCTGCACAGCGGTGATCGCGGCGCCCTGCAGCGACGACATCAGGATACGGCGCAGGGCATTGCCCAGCGTCAGACCAAAGCCACGCTCCAGCGGTTCAGCGACAACAGTCGCCTGACGCATCGGATCATTGCCCGGTTTGACTTCCAATTGAGTTGGCTTGATCAACTCAGCCCAGTTCTTGTGGATCATATGTCCCTCCATACCAGTCTGCCTTCATGTCCAAAAAGGCAAACGCCCGAGGTTTCAAAATGACGGATTGGGGCCATGCGCATTGGCACGACCCCAAAGCGTTTGGGTAATTAGACGCGGCGACGCTTTGGCGGGCGGCAGCCGTTATGGGCCATTGGGGTCACGTCACGGATCGATGTGATGTTGAAACCAACAGCAGCCAGCGCACGCAACGCGCTTTCACGGCCGGAACCGGGGCCCTGCACTTCGACTTCCAGCGTTTTTACGCCGTGGTCCTGTGCTTTCTTGCCCGCATCTTCTGCAGCCATCTGGGCCGCATAAGGTGTGGATTTCCGCGATCCCTTGAAACCCATCGTGCCAGCGGACGACCATGCGATCGCGTTGCCCTGCACGTCAGAGATCAGGATCTTGGTGTTGTTAAACGAAGAATTCACATGAGCAACGCCAGCGGCGATGTTCTTGGAGACCTTCTTTTTGGTGCGTTTTGTATCGCGTGCCATCGATCAGCCTCCTTATTTCTTCTTGCCGGCAATGGCCTTTGCGGGGCCTTTGCGGGTGCGTGCGTTGGTGTGGGTCCGCTGACCGCGAACCGGCAGGTTGCGGCGGTGGCGCAAGCCACGGTAGCAGCCAAGGTCCATCAGACGCTTGATGTTCATCTGTGTCTCGCGACGCAGGTCACCTTCGACGGTCAGGTTGCCGTCGATATATTCACGAATGGCCAGCACTTCGGCATCGGACAATTCGTTCACGCGACGGGACCGGTCGATCTTGACCGCTTCGCAGATTTCTTCGGCCTTAGCGTTGCCAATACCGGTGATGTAAGTGAGGGCGATTGGAACCCGCTTTCCAGTGGGTATGTTTACGCCGGCAATACGTGCCACGTGTGCATTTCCTTTTCGTTGCGGGTCCGTCATTCCAGACCCTTTTTTCACAACGTAAGCCCGGAGCGTTTGGGCGCCGGGCTGCGTCATATCCAGGTAGTCTGCGGTGGTGGGCGCGACCCTTGACCGCAAATTGATTCTCTTGCGAGATGGCGCTGTTTAGGGGGCATCGCCCTGATGGTCAATAGGTGCCTGCAGGGGCGATGGATTTTCGAGAAAATCCATCTGTCAGACAAAATTTTCGCGAAAATTTTGCCGCCTCAGCGCAATGCAGCCGCAATACTCGCCGCAACCTCATCCATGCTGGCCAGACCATCCACCGATTTCAGATCGCCCTTGGCGTAATAATAGCCCACCAACGGGCTGGTCTGCTTATAATAGGCCATCAAACGGGTGCGCAGGCTCTCTTCATTATCATCTGCACGGCGCTCAATCCGGGTCGACCCGCAGTTCACACATTTGCCGTCATCCGGGATCGGTTTGGTTTTGTCATTATAGACTTCACCGCAATCCTTGCAGGTCGCCCGGGCCGTGATCCGGTCCACAAGCGCATCATCGTCAACCTGCATCTCGATCACGGCATCAAGGTTTTCGCCCATATCGACCAGCAACCGGCCCAGCGCATCTGCCTGCGCCAAAGTGCGCGGGAAGCCATCAAAGATATAGCCGCCGCCGCCCTGATCGTTTTCCAACTGCTCGCGGATCAGACCGATCACGATATCATCGGTCACCAGTTCGCCCCGGTCCATGACATCGGCAACCATCTTACCCATTTCGGTCCCGCTGGTCCGGGCGGCCCGCAACATGTCACCGGTGCTCAGCTGCACCATGTTGCGTTCGTCCACCAGCCTGCGCGCCTGTGTACCCTTACCCGCCCCCGGCGGCCCCAGCAGTATGATATTCATTTACGCGATGGTCCTTTGCGTTTCCCTGCACCGCGCTTACCACGCAGTTGCGACTTCTCAATCAGACCTTCGTACTGGTGGGCCACCAGATGGGACTGGATCTGCTGGATGGTATCCATCCCGACAGACACGATAATCAGCACCGATGTGCCGCCAAAGTAAAACGGAATGGCCAATTGCGCGCGGATAATTTCGGGCAGCAATGCCACCAGCGCCAGATAGCCGGAGCCAAGAACAAGGATGCGGGTGACCACGTAGTCAAGATATTCCTGGGTCTTCTTGCCGGGGCGAATACCAGGCACGAACCCGTTCTGGTTTTTCAGGTTCTCGGCCACATCCTCGGTCTTGAACGCCACTTCGCGGGTATAGAAATACGTGAAGAAGATGATCATGCCGCCAAAGAAGATCAGGTAAAGCGGCTGGCCGGGGCCGAAATAGGCCAGAATGGTCGACATGATCGGGCTGGCCGATCCGCCGCTGAATGTGCTGATCGTGGTCGGCAACAGCAACAGGGCCGATGCAAAGATCGCCGGGATCACACCCGCCGGGTTCACCTTGATCGGCAGGTGGCTGGACGATCCGTCATAAATCTTCTGGCCACGCTGCTGGCGCGGGTACTGGATGTGTATCTTGCGCAGGGACCGCTCCATGAAGACCACAAAGGTCAGCACCACCAGCACCATCACAATGATGCCGACAATCACCACAGGGCTGATCGCACCCGACCGGCCCTGGGACAGAAACTGCGCCATGGCCGCTGGAATTTCGGCAATGATGCCCACAAAGATGATCAGCGAAATACCATTGCCGATGCCACGCGCAGTGATCTGTTCACCCAGCCACATCAGGAACATACAGCCACCGACGATGGTGATCACACAGGCCGCACGAAAGAACATGCCCGGATCAGACGCCAAACCGCCTGCCTCAAGACTGACGGCGAGACCGTAAGCCTGCGCTGTGGCCAGCGCGACGGTGCCATAGCGGGTATACTGGTTCAGCTTCCGCCGTCCCTGCTCACCCTCTTTCTTGAGGTTCTTCAATGGCTCCCACATGGAGCCCAGCAGCTGCACTACGATCGACGCAGAAATATACGGCATAATGCCAAGCGCAAAGATCCCCATACGGGACAAGGCGCCACCGGTGAACATCGACAGGATGCCACCAATTCCGGTCGCCGCCTCTTCCATAAACTGGCGCAAAGCCAGACCGTCGATGCCAGGGATCGGGATATAGGTACCAAGGCGGTAAACCATCAGCAGCCCGATGGTAAACAAGATGCGTTGCCGCAGTTCAGTTGCTTTGCCGAAGGCGCTCCAACTGATGTTGGCGGCCATTTGCTCTGCTGCAGAAGCCATATGGGTCTCTTTTTATAAAAAACGCCGCCAGCGGGTCCCCCGATTGGCGGCGTTTGGGAAAACTTGAGTGGTTATGTAGGCGACCGGGCGGTCACCCACAAGGTTTTACTCAGCCGCTGCCGGGGTTGTGACGGTGAGTGAGCCGCCGGCCTTTTCGACAGCTTCGATGGCGCCCTTGGAGGCACCGGTCACCGTGATCTTGGCCTTGGCCTTGAACTCACCCTTGGCCAGCACGCGGATGCCGTCCTTTTTGCGGCGCACCAGACCGGACGCGATCAGCGCGTCTTCGGTGATGTCGGCCTTGGCGTCCAGTTTGCCTTCGTCGATGAATTTCTGGATCAGGCCCAGGTTGACGACGGCAAATGTCTTGCGGTTGATGTTGTTGAAGCCGCGCTTTGGCAGGCGCTGGTAGAGCGGCATCTGGCCGCCTTCATAACCCTTGATCGCCACGCCCGAGCGCGATTTCTGACCTTTGATACCACGGCCACCGGTCTTACCCATGCCGGAACCGGGACCGCGACCAATACGCTTCTTGCGCTGTGTGGCGCCCGGGTTGTCAGACAGTTCATTCAGTTTCATGTCGCTTCTCCTTTGGCCGGAACTACCCCCCAGCGACGGGAGCGGGCAAACACGGCGTTTCAGACTGAGTCGGGGCAGAGGCCAGCCGACCTGCGGCGTATAGACCGTTGTAGTGGGTCAGGCAAGCACCAAGGTATAGTTGCTAGAGGGCATAGTGAAGATGCCGAGGGAATGTCTCGATCTTTCGACGTCTCCACCAATTTCTACTGTTCGACCTTTTCGAGAACCACGGCAAATTCATGGGAGTTGACCCGCGTTCCGAAGACCCGCATCGGGCGTAGTTTGCAGTATCCATTGTCCGCCATGTAATTGAAAATCATCCGGAAACCTTCTGGCGTGAATTGCCAAGCGTGGCAATCGACATAGGTGCCTTTTGAGTCATCGATCTGCTCCAGGATATCCTTCAGTTGTAATTCTTCTGTATAATAGCGAGGCTTGCCATGATCGCCTGCCCAATGTCGACGAGGCTCATTATGGGTCAACAGCAAGTTGGCGTGCAGCAGACTACGACTGGAATGAAAGGTGTGTTTTTCGACGTAAGCCCGCAATACGTCTGCGATTGATGTTTCGGGCAAAAAGTGATCGAAACAAAAGCGTTTGTCCGGCAGGAACAGATAGTAGTGTCCCCCATCGTTAAGGATATCGAACACTTGGTTAAAGTGCCTGATGATATCTGGCGTATGCTCAGCGCAATGGCTGCTATAAACGACGTCGAAACGCTCGGAAATAATTGACAGGTCGCCGATCGGCGAAACGTAGTCGATATGACCAATCCGTTTCTCGGATACGCCCAGCTTACGTGCTCGCGCTCGAAGCGCCTCGGTGTCCAACACGTCGAATGTTTTCACATTTGGGCCGGTCAAGAATGGATTATGCCAAGGCGCAATTTCCAGTGTTGGAACGTCACGTGGGACAATGTCAGCAAAAACTGATCTCTTCGAACCCATTGATCCGCTGCCGTACGTTCTACCATACCAAAGATAGTTCAACGCTGGGCCCAATCTGAGCCTTTTGATGTCAGACCAAACAGAGTAACGGAGCGACTGTTCACTCGGGATTGTGTTTCTGGCTTTCATGCTACAAATCGTCCAACCAATTTTGATATACCGCGCGATTTTGGACTGCAGATGAACACGCCATGCTCAAAATTAAAACGCCCCTGGTTTCCCAAGGACGTTTTATCATTCTGAATTGCGCGCCTCAGCGCACCTTACCGTTACCCGCGCTCTTCGATGATCTCGACGAGGTGAGAGATGGAGTTGACCATACCGCGCACGGAAGGTGTGTCTTCCAGCTCGCGAGTGCGGTTCATCTTGTTCAGGCCCAGACCGATCAGCGTGGCACGCTGCTTTTCGGGGCGACGGATCGGGGAGCCGATCTGCTTGACGACGATAGTTTTTGCCATGTCAGTGTCTCCTTACGCGTCTGCGGTGGCTTCAGCGGCGGTGGTGTTGTGGGCCACATCGCTTTGCTGGTCGACAACGTCCCGCTTGGGCAGAATGTCGGCAACCTTCTTGCCACGACGCTGGGCGACGTTGCGTGGGGATTGCTCTTTGCTCAAGCCGTTCATGGTGGCACGGATCATGTTGTAGGGGTTCTGCGACCCGATGGATTTGGACACAACGTCCTGTACACCCAACATTTCGAACACGGCACGCATTGGACCACCGGCGATGATCCCGGTACCAACCGGCGCCTGACGCATAACCACTTTACCGGCGCCATGACGGCCTTCGATATCGTGGTGCAGGGTCCGGCCGTCGCGCAGGGCGACGCGGATCATCTGGCGCTTGGCCTGCTCCGTGGCCTTGCGGATCGCCTCGGGGACTTCTTTCGCCTTGCCCTTGCCGAAACCGACGCGGCCTTTCTGATCGCCAACAACGACGAGAGCGGCAAAGCCAAAGCGCTTACCACCTTTGACGGTCTTGGACACCCGGTTGATGGCGACCAGACGGTCGGCAAACTCTGGGGTCTGTTCTTCACGGTTGCGGCCACGGCCGCGGTTGTCACGTTCTGCCATTGATGGCGTCCTTTGTTTCGATGGGCTCCCGCCCGGTTGTCCGATCCAAGTGGCCGAAGCCCCAGATCATCGAGGGTGGGTTTCACCCACCCTACAGGATGTTGGTAGGGTGGGTGAAACCCACCGCACCGTTTAGATTTTCAAACCACCTTCACGGGCTGCATCGGCCAAAGCCTTGATCTTGCCGTGAAAGAGGAACCCACCGCGGTCGAAATACGCAACCTCGACACCGGCTTTCTTGGCGCGTTCCGCGATTGCGGCACCCACTTTCGAAGCGGCTTCGACGTTGTTCTTGCCAACCACGCCCAGATCCTTTTCGAGCGATGAAGCCGAGGCCAACGTGACCCCGTTCACATCGTCGATCAGCTGGACGCTGATGTTCTTGTTGCTGCGATGTACCGACAGACGGGCGCGGCCCTGATTGGCGGTCACACCGCGCAGCTTGTTCCGAACGCGCATACGGCGCTTCAGAAACAGTTGTCTCTTGCTGTTTGCCATTTTTGCGGTCCTTACTTCTTCTTACCTTCTTTGCGGAAGATATATTCGCCTTTGTACTTGATACCCTTGCCCTTGTAGGGCTCGGGCTTGCGCCATTCACGGATATTCGCCGCGACCTGGCCCACAAGCTGCTCGTCGATACCTTCCACGGTGATTTCGGTCTGCTTGGGGGCGGTCACTGTGACGCCTGCAGGCACTTCGAAATCGACATCGTGGCTATAGCCCAGCGACAGTTTCAGGGTGTTGCCCTGCATCTGCGCCCGGTAACCCACGCCCGACAGCTCCAGCTCTTTCTTGAAGCCTTCGGATACGCCGGTGGCCAGGTTGGCGACCATTGTGCGGCTCATGCCCCACTGCTGGCGCGCGCGCTTGGATTTGCCGCGAGGTTCGACAGTGACGACATTGCCATCAACGCTGATGGTCACATCGTCAGTGGCCTTGAAGCTGCGGGTCCCCTTGGGGCCTTTCACTTCAACGGTCTGACCTGACACGCTGGCGGTGACGCCAGAGGGCAGCTCAATCGGTTTTTTACCAATACGAGACATGATTTCCCCTTAGAATACAGTGCAGAGCACTTCGCCGCCAATATTGGCCGCCCGTGCATTTGCATCCGACATCACACCCTTGGAGGTGGAGACAATCGACACACCCAGGCCCTGACGGACGGAAGGCAGGTCATTGGCACCCAGATACACGCGACGACCGGGTTTTGAGACCCGCTTGACTTCGCGAATGACAGGGGCGCCCTCGTAATACTTCAGGCTGATTTCGAAAGCAGGATGGCCGTCTTTGCCGTCCTTCTTTTCGTAGCCGCGGATGTAGCCTTCGTCGGACAGCACATCCAGGACCCAAGCGCGCAGCTTGGAGGCAGGTGTTTCCACCGTGCTTTTGCCGCGCATCTGGCCGTTGCGGATACGGGTCAGCATATCACCGATAGGATCGTTCATATCATATGCTCCTTACCAGCTTGACTTGACCATGCCGGGGATTTCGCCATTGGACCCAAGGTCCCGCAGCGCGATCCGGCTGATCTTCAGTTTACGGTAATAGGCGTGTGGACGCCCGGTGAGCTGGCAACGGTTGTGCAGACGGGTTGCCGAAGAGTTGCGGGGCAGTTTTGCCAATTCAAGGGATGCCTTGAACCGCTCTTCGACGGGCTTGTCGCGGTCGTTGATGATCGCCTTCAGCGCGGCGCGCTTTTCAGCGTACTGGGCCACCAGCTTTTCGCGCTTCTTCTCGCGCTCGATCATGGATTTCTTAGCCATATCTAATCTCTCCCTGGCGCTTAGCTGTTGAATGGCATGTTGAAGGCTTTCAACAATGCTTTTGCTTCAGCGTCAGTGTTCGCTGTGGTGCAGATGACGATGTCCATTCCCCACATCTCATCAACTTTATCAAAGTTGATTTCGGGGAACACGATGTGCTCTTTCAGGCCGGTGGCATAGTTGCCGCGGCCATCAAAAGACTTGCCCGACACGCCGCGGAAGTCGCGGATACGGGGCATGGCCACTGTGATCAGACGATCCAGGAATTCATACATCCGGTCGCCGCGCAATGTGACCTTGGCACCCAGAGGCATGTCCTCGCGGACGCGGAAACCGGCGATCGATTTCTTGGCCTTGGTTGTCATGGCTTTCTGACCGGCGATGGTGGTCAGGTCTTCCTGGGCTGACTTGGCTTTCTTGCTGTCACGGACAGCTTCGGCACCGCAGCCAATGTTCAGAACGATCTTGTCCAAACGTGGGATCTGCATGTCATTCTTATAGCCGAACTCTTCCTTCATCGACGCACGAACGGTCGACGCATAAAGAGCCTTCAGGCGGGGGGTATAGTTTGCAGCGTCAAGCATCAGATCGCATCCCCTGTTGTCTTGGCGAAACGGACCTTGTTGTCGCCATCCATACGGAAGCCGACGCGAGACGCCTTGCCATTTGCATCAACAATCGCGAGGTTGCTCAGCTGGATCGGCATCGCCTTCGGCGTGCGGCCACCCTGAGATTGCGCAGACTGTTTCACATGACGGATCGAGATGTTGATCCCGTCCACGATGGCCTTGCCGGATTTCGGGTCAACCGACGAAATCTCGCCTGTCTTGCCCTTGTCCTTGCCGGCCAGCACGATGACCTTGTCACCTTTGCGGAGTTTGGCAGCCATCACAGCACCTCCGGAGCAAGCGAGATAATTTTCATGAAGTTCTTGGCGCGCAACTCGCGAACAACCGGGCCAAAGATACGTGTACCGATCGGCTCATTATTGTTGTTGAGGATGACAGCAGCGTTGCTGTCAAAGCGGATGGCGGTGCCATCTTCGCGGCGAACTTCTTTGGCGGTGCGTACGACGACGGCCTTGCGGACGTCACCTTTCTTTACGCGACCACGTGGAATGGCTTCCTTCACCGATACGACGATAATGTCACCGACACTCGCGTAACGACGGTGGGAACCACCCAGAACCTTGATGCACTGAACACGGCGGGCGCCGCTGTTATCAGCTACATCCAGATTGGTCTGCATCTGGATCATTTGGTTTCTCCCGACCTTTGGGGATATGTCCGATTTCCGACCGGACCCCCAGGGTTTCGTTGAACCAGGCTGTTACTGCTTAAGAAGCAATAACCTCCCAGCGTTTGGTTTTCGATTTCGGCGCACATTCCTGGATACGGACGGTGTCACCAACGTTGAAAGCGTTGTTTTCGTCGTGGGCCCGGTATTTCTTGGACTTACGGACGGTCTTTTGCAGCAGCGGGTGCTTGAAACGGCGCTCGACCTGAACAGTGACGGTCTGGGCGTTCTGGTTGCTTGTCACAACCCCTTGCAGGATACGCTTAGGCATACTCTCAAGCCTCCGATGCGGCCGCTGCGGCCTTTTCGTTCAGAATGGTTTTGACTTTCGCGGCGTTCCGGCGGGCGGCACGCATCGCGGCAGTGTTTTCAAGCTGGCCGGTGGCCTGCTGGAAGCGCAGGTTAAAGGCTTCTTTCTTCAGATTGGTCAACTCTTCACGGAGCTGATCGGGAGTTTTCTCCCGCAGTTCTTTGGCATTCATTGCCTTGTCCTTTCAACATCACCGGCAGGCCGCTACGCAAGCGTGACCCGATTCCCGGTGGAGTGGGTGTAGAAGTGGGCCGTATAGGGGGGGATGGTTGGGTTGGCAAGAGTTATTACTGTTGAAAATCGACCGCGACGCGGTATCCGTGAAGAACAGATCACAGGAGGCGATGCAATTGCGCTGGTCCAAGCTAAAACAACAGTTAGAAGTCCGCTTCGCGCATGCATTACAGGGTCGCCTTTCTGTTGAACTCACGAAGTATTCCAAGCCGACGCGCAGCGAGAATGGCGAGTTCTTTGTCTTGCTGGACAACAAGAAGATCTTTTCAGCGTCCGAATATGCAGCGTACAGAGACAGCGCCGGACAATACTACCGCCAGCCTGAAGACTTTGATGCGCACGGCATCACGACGGAATTCAGGGCATACGATGATCTTCACCAGTCCCTCAGTTGGTCGATAGACGAGTTTGCATCGAAGCCCAATCCACTCCTAAGAGGACTCGCGACTGCGGATAGCCGGTTTGGCCGTCGCCGCCTGGCCGAAGTCAGGATTGATGAGGAGAACCCGTTTGTGGTTGAAATCGTGAATGCCCGTTTGGCAAAGGCGACCGGTCCAGCCGTCTTGCCCGGACGGTAGGTCGGGCGCTGCCCTCAGCACTATTACGCAACGCAGTCCCGGACTTGATCCGGGACCTCATACCAAACGTTGCCCCTACCAACCCCACGCCCGTCCGGGGCATAGGAAACAGCTCGCGGGGAAACGCCACCCCACCCTTTCCTTCTAATTGACAAACATCAATCTGCCCGGCCCGCGCCGCATTACGCTTGAAAGGCCCAGGCACCGCCATGCCTTATTCACTGTCCCGTATTGGCGGCAACCATGATGCAGATAAGCGTCATATCAATAGCCTGGGCCAGACACGTCTATATAGGAGAAAACGATGTTTAGAATTAAAACTACGCTGGCATGTCTCGTGGCTATTGGCTCGGCCGGTTTCGCTTTCGCAGACACTTCTTATTTCCAACTCGACCACACCATTGAAGCGGGCGACCAGATTGATCTGGGCACCGTTCGGGCCGATGATGGTGGCACGCTGGAGCTTTATTCCTTCCACTGCGGCACCAAGGGCGAATTGCTGGCGACAGAATCGCTATTGCCCGGCGTGAATGAAAACGTGCGCATGGATGTCGGCCTTGGCGCACCAAGCGAAGTGCTGGCCGTGATCAATAAGGATGGTCAGGAACTGGCCTATCAGATTTTCACCCTGCGGTGATATCGTCATGCCGGGTGTTCCGACATCCGGCATCGTCCCATATAGCCGAAGGCCGCATGAAAAGCTGTGCGGCCTTCAGGTTGTTCCCCGAGCGGATCAATCAGCTGTATGTCTTAACGCCGCATTCACACTTGCACCGTGCGCCGCGTTAAACCGGCAAAATCGCCCAAAAGGGTCCGACGCAAGTCCGACGTTTTGCCGACGCGATGCCGACCGCTCATTTTCGCCAAAACCCCAGTATTAACTGATGATTCGCAAAAACGGCCCTGTCGGGGTGTTGCGCGCCCGTCTGCCCCCCACCGAACGTTGCGGACCCCCGCACGCAAAACACCCGCCCGAGGTAACCGGGCGGGTGTTTCAACAGCGTCAAAGAAAGCCGTTTAACCTTGGCTCAACTCACGAAAGGCGGTCATGTGGCGGCGCACAGTCTGGAACCACAATCCAGTTTCCTTGATGTTGCCCAGCCCGTTATTGACCACCGCCAGAATCTCATCCGCCTGTGGATGGGTCTTGGCGATCACCGCATGCAGCACGTCCACAAATGTCAGCGCCTCATGCATCTGGACGCGGTCCTGTGCACCCAGTTCAGCGATCCGGCCTTCGGCCACATCGACAGCGATCAGCGCCGCATCAGCCTTGTTTTCAAGGATAAAATTCACGCAGTCGGCCGCGGTCGGCGCCCGGACAACTTCGATCACCGGGGCGACCAGATCAACCTCTTCCATCGGCGCGAGCGTATAGGCCTCGGCCCGGCAGATGCGCTTGCCATGCAGCGCGGAATGCTCTGCAAATGCAGGATCGGCGGACGGGCTGTAGTAGCCCAGCACTTCCTCATAAAGCGGATCACTGAACGCCAGATTGTTGCAACGGAACTTGGATTCATCTTCCAGCTTGTCGAACAATTCACAGTTCGGCTGGCTCCAGCCAATGCTGATATCATAGGCGTGGTCGGTGATCAGCGGCTGCAGATGCGCGCCATCATCATTGATGAAATCAATCTGGTACTCCGGCTTGCTGTCGGCATTCTCCAGCGCCAGGTTGATGATCTCAGTCAACAATCCGCCCTGCGCCTGATCTTCATCCATGAACGGCGCCCAGCCGGTCGCGGTCAACACGCGAATGGGGCGGTCACCCGATGGGCCGGGCAGCGCCTCGATCGTGCGCTGACGGATCGCAGAGGCATCAGCGGTCGATGCCTGCACCGCCCCGTCAAGGCAGGGAATAAACAGCCGGTCACCCACATTGATCGCACCGGGATCGCCACCGATGACATCCACATTGGCGCTGTAGATCAGGGTATAATTGGCCGTATCGCCATAGACCCGCCTGGCAATGCTGGACAGATAATCGCCTGATTCAACAACATAATCCTGCCCGCACGCGATGTTTTGCGCCGAAGCGGACGCCGCCGCGAAGCACAGGCCGGATGTCAGAAGAAAAGATTTGAGTAAACGCATATCGTTTCGCCTTTTTGCATTTTATGACGGGCTAGGCCCGTTTGATGCCTGTGCGTAGACAGCGGATGTGGCGGGAATTTGGCAGAACACCGGTTAATTTGCCGCCATTTGGGCAGAATCCATTTCTTGATTTGCATCAACGACGCCACCCGCGCGCCGGATAATCTGGGCCCAACACAAAACAGGAGAGACAAATGTCCCACACCCCGCACGAACTGGCCGAAGAGTTTCCAGAACATGTCGATCGCATACACGATCTGCGCCAGTCCGACGCTCATTTCGCCAAGATGTTCGACGCGTATCACGTGACCAATCGGGCGGTGCACCGGGCCGAGACAAATGTCGAACCCACCTCCGACGATCATCTGATTGACCTGCGCAAGGAACGCGTGATGCTCAAGGATCAGATCTATGCCTACCTGACCAAACAGGCAGCGGGGTAAACACCCTCTCGCGCATCGCTATGGCCTGGGTTAAGACGGGCCATGGCTGATATCAGATCCCTTTTCGCAACCCGTCTTTACCACGCCAAACTGTCCGAGCGTGGCGGTGCTGTTGACCCGACCGAGCTGCAGACCTCCTGCCTTGTCATCGCCGATGATGACGAGGCCGGGCAGGACTGGTGCGAGGCGAATGGCTATCCCGGCTACACCTCCTATGCGTCCCTGACGGACCTGCCCTGGCGGTTCCCGATCTTTGCCGATCTGATCAAGGCACTGGACGCCCATGTGGCTGAATTTGCAAGGGATTTGCAGTTCGATCTGGGCGATAAGTCCCTGAAGCTGGAAGATATCTGGATCAACATCCTCCCCCCCGGCGGTATCCATACCGGCCATATCCACCCCCATTCAGTGATCAGCGGCACGACTTATGTGGCGATGCCCGACGGGGCCAGCGCGCTGAAACTCGAAGACCCGCGCCTGCCCATGATGATGGCCGCCCCGACACGGACAAAAGAGGCGCGGGACGAGTTGCGCCCGTTCATCTACATCGACCCCGCAGTCGGCGACGTGCTGCTGTGGGAAAGCTGGCTGCGACACGAAGTGCCCATGAATATGGCCGAAGATGACGAACGGATATCCGTCAGTTTCAACTATAGCTGGGAGTGATCGGTGGTCCCGGCTTTGCGGAGATAAGGGGCGGACCCCAACGGATTGTCAGTCGGATTCTTTACTATTGTTGTTAAAGAAGCCTCGCGTCTTCAAAGCGCTTTTTCCCGCAAGATCAGTCCTGAACAGCGAGGATGCGGGCGTGTTTGTGCATCTCGGCCTTGATTTCGCCAAAGGTCCGCAAGCCCCGCCCTTCGAGTATGGGCAGCATGGCCACAAAGGCCTCGGCCGTGGCCATCGCATCGCCAAGCGCCGTGTGGCGCAATGCGACAGGGACCTCTACCTCCAGCCGGTCGCAAAGCGCGTCCAGCGTATGCTCGGCAGACCCGCCGAAAACGATGGCCGACAGATGCACGGTGTCGAGGATCGGGTTTTCGAAATGCAGGCCTGTTTGTTTGGCATAACGATGCAGAAACGCCATGTCGAAAGGGGCGTTATGCGCCACGATCACTGCATCTTTTGCAAATGCATGAAAATCCGCCCGCACAAGTGGAAACCGTGGCGCATCCGCCACCATCTTGTCGGTGATCCTGTGAACTTTGGTTGACCCTGGCGGAATCGGCATGCCGGGATTGACCAATGCGTCGAAAATCTCTGAATGGATGATCTTGCCGTTTACGATCCGGACTGCGCCCAGTTGCACGACCTCGTCCTTTGCCGGGTTTAGCCCGGTAGTTTCGCTGTCGAACACAACAAAAGTCAGGTCACGCAACGCGGCATCATTTGGGTCGCCCGGGCGTTCTTTGTCTAGGAGGTCGAAATCATAGACCAGCGGACGTGAAGCATCAGGGGCGAGTGGTTCAAGCATCAAGGTGTAACCGCCGTCTTTGTCAAACAGGCGAATGTGACCTGTATAGACCGCCCCGGATTTGCCCTTGATCGTGGCCTCGCGCCGCACCTGTTTCTTTTCGCTCATCTTTGACAGCAGTTCGCGCACGGTCGCTTCATCAAGATAATCAAAGACCGAACAGTTGAGCCGGGCGGGTGCCTCGCGCTCCATCAGATCGGCGGCTTGCCCATCATAAAGCACGATCTGATGGTCATGCGACGCCACGATTACCGCGATGGGCACGTCGGACAGTATCCGTAAAAGTTGCTGCCGCTGCCGTTCCAGCCGGGCCGTTTTTTGCGCGACAGTTTCTGTGATGGTCTGGGACATCTTGCCCAGCTTGCGATTGATCGCTGTTGCCGCCGGGGCCAGATCGCCAAGATATTTTGCCGTTTGCGCGTCAATGGCAGTGTCGATATCGGCATCGGCGCGGACACGGAACTGCGCCGCCAACGCCTCGATCGGTTTGCTGACGTTTTCATCGAAGAGCAGCCAGACAAAGGCCGCAAGCGCGATCAGACCAAAGGCTGACACGATACCAATAGTCACGAATGCCGACATAGCGTCAGGATCATCCAGTTGTCGAAATCCCAGCCATAACGCCAGGACAACGACCAGCAGCCCGCCAAAGCCGATCAGACAGAAGAACAGGAATACCCTGAGTCTGAGGCTAAGGTCTTTCATGTCACAAATCCTCGCACGCCTTGATCAGGATCGGATCGGTCGCATCCACATTCCGCCAATCCGCATTCAAGACGGTGCCATCCGCGCCAAAGTCTATCCCGTCAAGCACATCCGCGCGTCTGGCATTTGCGCAATCAAAGAGCATCGGTACCTTGGCTGTCCGCGCCCAGCGGCCGTAAAAGACCAGGTCGACGAGCCGCTGGTCAGGCTGGTTGGGGTGCGTGCGTGTGGTGGCCTGATCGACGGCGACAAAGCGCGATACAAACGGTGCGGCATAGGTCCAGGGGCGATAGAACGCCTTTTCCTCGATTGCCTGTGCGACAACCATCCCCTCGGGCATCGTCGCTGCGGTGCGATCAAACCAGCTATATTCGCTGGAGATCGTGGCAAGCAGCATCGCGGCCCCGGCTGAGGCAGGTATCAGCCATTTGGGCAACCGGCCCTTCAAAGTCCGGTTCAGCGCCCAGACAAGTAGCGCCACAGCCGCGCCGGCAACGATTGTGCCGATCAGTTCAAATATCATCAGGCTTCCTTCTT
Source organism: Yoonia sp. SDW83-1 (assembly GCF_046762885.1). NCBI lineage: Bacteria > Pseudomonadati > Pseudomonadota > Alphaproteobacteria > Rhodobacterales > Paracoccaceae > Yoonia > Yoonia sp. SDW83-1. Next base: position 15,416 of record NZ_JBKQXO010000021.1, on the reverse strand, counting down.
CTTTCGTTCAGTCTAGCCCAAAACACCCCGTCCTTGCATCAAGGCAGATTGCATTGTCTTGATGACCACAAAGGCGTCGCGCAGATGGCTGCGTTCAAAGGCAGACAGTTTGGCAGGGGGCAGAAAGTTATCCGGTGATTTGCCATCCTTGATCAGTCCGGCCTGATGTTCCAACCGGGTCTGGGCCACCAGATCATAAGCGTCGAGCAGATCGCGCCCGCCGCTTTGGCTAATAATTCTGGTATCAATCGCGGCCCGCAGCCGCGCCTGTGTATTCACCGCATCAAGATTGCCCATAAGCGCGTACATCCGGCCCAGATCAACGACCGGCACCACCCCGTTAAGTTTCATGTCAATGGTATTGCGATTTTCACCGGACCGGATGGTCGCCAATCCCTTCAGCAACCCCAGCGGTGTTGCGTGGGTCAGCGCGTTTGTGGCCATATGTGCGGTAAAGATTGAATTGGCCGATGCCGCAGCCAACGTTTCGGCCTGCAATCCATCGAACAGCGAAAAATCTCCACCGATTGGCCGCAGGTCAAACATGACAGAGGCCAGCATCTGCGCCTCTTTGCTTGGGTTTTTGATCCACCAGTCGAAATATTCCCGCCACACTGATAGGGGCTGCCGCCAGCGGGGGTTGGTGGCCATCATATCCCCAGGGCAATAGACATAGCCGCAGGCATTCAGCCCATCACTGACAAACTGGGCGAAAGGTTCGAAATAGGCCAGTGCCGCCTCGCTCAGGTCGTCTTCGAGGATCAGGCAATTGTCCTGATCCGATACGCCGGTTTGTTCCTGCCGTCCCTGAGAACCACAGGCCAGCCAGACATAGCGCGCCGGTGGCGGGCCAAACTTCTCTTCGGCCAGACCTAACAGGCGACGTGTCACCACATCGGCGATGTCCGTGATCATCCGGGTCACGACATCATGGCGATTGCCCGCTGCCACCAGTTGGACCAGCAGGTTCGGGATACGTTGTGTCACCGCCGCAAGCCCGGCCACGGTATCAGCCTTGGCCGCGTCACCCACGAAAACGGCCGTATTTGACGCCTGAAACCGGGTCAAATCGGTTTGCGTGACGATGCCAACCAGCTTGCCCGCCAAGACAATAGGCAGATGGCCCAGCTTATGTTCCATCATCAGATGCAGCACATCTGAACCGATGGCCGATGGCGGCAACACACGGGGATTGGGTGTCATGACCGCGCTGACGGCGGTGTCATGAGCCAGCCCTTGCGCCAGCGCCTTTCCCGACAGGTCGCGCAGGGTGACGATGCCGACCAGCTTGTCCTGTTCCACCACGCACAGGCACGAGATACGATGGGCCTGCATCTGTTGGGCAGCCTTCTGAATGGTCTCAGCTGGGGTGCATGTCAGGGGATCGCGTACCATCAGCGTTTCGACTTGCACGCTGGCCAGATCAAAACGGTTGAGTGACTGTTTCACCGCATCAGATGGATGGCGGTCAAAAAACTGACGCACCGGTTCATGATCCGCGCGCAGTTTATGGAACATATCAGGTGGAATGCAGATCAGGCGGCTGTCTTCTTCGGCTGACGCAGACGTCGCGGCCAGCCCCTCTTTCAGAAGACCACGCTCACCAAAGGAGTTTTCACGTTGCAGGACAGAGATTTGCGTGCCGCCTTCATCGCGCACAGACACACGCCCGCTTTCAATGATGTAAAGCCCCTCAAGAGGCTCGCCAAAGCGATAGACATCTTCACCCTTGTGCAGCTTGACCAGCTTGGCGGCGTCAATCAGCGCAAGAAGCGCCACTTCGGGCAGCGCGTCATAAGGATGCAGGTTTTTCAGTAAAGAAAGGGCGTCGTCGGTCATTCAGATGTCCCGCGGTCAGAAGGTTCGCAAGGCCCCAGCTTGCATCAACCCAAAGGGCGGGGCCAGCGACATATATGCCGCTGGCCCCGATTTTGTTTAGTGATCGACTGCTGCACCTGCGCCGGATGGCACACGTACGCTTTCGACCAGGTCCTTGATCTCTTGCGGTGTGTCTTTGGTCGACATCGACACAGCATAGGCCACACCGAAGTTGATCAGCGCACCCACCGCCCCGATTGCAGTGGACTGGATACCGAAGAGGGATCCGTCAACCGTATCCGGGAAGGAATTGGTGCCAGCAACAAAGAACCAACCCTTGTGCAGGAAGATGTAAAGCAGGGTGAAGATCAGACCTGCCAGCATCCCACACACAGCGCCGACATTATTCACGCGCGTTGAGAAGATGCCCATCATCAAAGCCGGGAAGATTGACGCTGCAGCCAGACCAAAGGCCAGTGCTACGGTTTGCGCCGCAAATCCAGGCGGGTTGAGACCCAGCCACGTCGCCACGACAATCGCCACCGCCATCGCAATCCGGGCTGACAAAAGCTCGCCCTTTTCGGAGATGTTGGGATTGATCGCCCCTTTGACGAGGTCATGCGACACTGCTGACGAGATGGCCAGAAGCAGACCCGCCGCAGTGGACAGGGCAGCGGCCAGACCACCGGCAGCAACCAGACCGATTACCCAACCTGGCAGGTTGGCAATCTCCGGGTTCGCCAGCACCAGGATATCACGGTTGAAGTTTGTCAACTCGTTCCCTTCCCAGCCGTTTGCCGCAGCCTTTTCAGCCATCGCTTCTGAACCGTCATTATAGTACTGGATCAGGCCGTCACCGTTCTTGTCTTCCCAATCAAGAAGACCGGTTTTCTGCCATGTCAGCATCCAGTCATAGGTCGGATCAGTTTCGATGGTCTCAACGGACACAGCATCGCCGTTCGTCCCATTCGGCCACATCAGTTCGGTGATGTTCAGGCGAGCCATTGCACCAACAGCCGGGGCTGTGAGGTACAAAAGCGCGATGAAAATCAGCGTCCAGCCTGCAGACCAGCGCGCGTCAGACACCTTTGGCACGGTGAAGAAGCGCATGATCACATGAGGCAAACCAGCCGTACCGATCATCAGTGACAACGTGAACAAAACCATGTTCAGGTTGTCTTTATGCGCCTCGGTGTAGCTGGCGAAGCCAAGATCGGTCACGATCTGGTCGAGCTTGGTCAACAGATACACGCTGCCCTCACCACCTGTCGCGGCCGTTTCGCTGAACAGACCCAGCGCCGGGATCGGCGTACCAGTCAGCTGCAGCGAGATGAACACAGCCGGGATCGTATAGGCCGTAATCAACACGCAGTACTGTGCCACCTGGGTATAGGTCACACCCTTCATCCCGCCAAAAACGGCATAGGCAAAGACCACGCAAGCACCGATGAGCAGGCCTGTGGTGTTCGACACCTCAAGGAACCGCCCAAAGGCCACGCCCACACCGGTCATCTGCCCGATCACATATGTGACCGAGGCCACGATCAGACAGATCACCGCCACAAGCCGCGCGGTTTGGGAATAGAACCGGTCACCGATGAATTCAGACACGGTAAATTTGCCGAACTTGCGCAGGTAAGGCGCAAGAAGCAGCGCCAGCAGCACATAGCCGCCAGTCCAGCCCATCAGGAAGGTCGAGTTGTCATATCCCGTAAAGGCAATCAGACCCGCCATCGAGATGAATGAGGCCGCCGACATCCAGTCAGCCGCCGTAGCCATCCCGTTGGTGACGGGATGCACGCCGCGACCGGCTGCATAAAACTCTGACGTGGACCCAGCACGGGCCCAGATCGCAATGCCGATGTAGAGCGCGAATGAACCGCCTACAAACAACAGGTTTATTGTAAACTGGTCCATTGGTTACTCCTCTACACCGTATTCACGGTCGAGCTTGTTCATCCGCCAGGCGTAGAAAAAGATCAGAGCCAGAAAGACGAGGATTGACCCCTGCTGGGCAAACCAGAAACCAAGATCGGTGCCGCCGACCTCAATCCCCGCCAGCATCGGACGCAGCAGAATGCCGAACCCAAAGGACACCAGCGCCCATATGACAAGACTGATGATGATAAGCCTGAGATTGGCCTTCCAATAGCCTACCCCGTCCCGGGCCGCTCGTGTTTGTGATGTTTGATCCGCCATATGGCGCTCCTCCTTGTTTATTGGCTAATTTGGGAACGGACGGTGACCGTCCGGCCCGTCTCCTCAGGCCACGACACTCTTGGTGAGTGCGCCAATGGCATCCTTTATCGCGGCAATCTCCCCCATTGCATCCACGCGACGCAGCACGCCCTTGTCCTTATAGTATGCGATCAGTGGGGCTGTCTGCTCATGATATGCATCAAGACGTGACATCACCGTTTTTGCATTGTCATCCGCCCGACGTGTCATCTGCTGTGCACCACAGCTGTCGCAGGTGTCTGCAACTTTGGGCGTCTTGAAGGTGTCGTGATACCCCTCACCACAGGCCCCACAGGTGAACCGCCCGGCGATGCGGACAACCATTTTCACGTCGTCCACTTCCAGCAGGATCGCCGCGTCGATCAGTTGATCAGTCTCAGACAGCATCTCGTCCAAGGCTTCTGCTTGTGCAGTGGTGCGCGGGAACCCGTCCAGGATCACACCTTTGGTGCAGTCAGGCGCCGACAGTCTGTCACGCAAGATGGATATGACAATGTCATCGCTGACAAGATCACCGGCTTCCATGACGGCCTTGGCGGCCTTGCCCGCATCGGAGCCTGAAGCGACTGCGGCGCGCAGCAAGTCCCCGGTGGACAATTGCACCAGCCCGAACTGTTCTTCCAGCATCCGCGCCTGGGTGCCTTTTCCAGCACCCGGAGGCCCCAACAGGATAAGAACAGGCGGCGTTTGTGGTTGCCGGGAGCCGTCCATTACGCGTCCTCCCGGTTCATGCGATTTTCGATCAGGTCATCCACGACGGCGGGTTCAGCCAGCGTAGATGTGTCACCAAGCGATCCAAAATCATCTTCGGCAATCTTGCGCAGAATGCGCCGCATGATCTTGCCCGAACGGGTCTTTGGCAAACCGGGTGCCCACTGGATCAGGTCAGGCTTGGCAATCGGCCCGATTTCCGACCGCACCCAAGTTTCAAGTTCCTTGCGCAGTTCCTCAGACGGTTCCTGCCCGTTCATCAGGGTGACATAGGCATAGATGCCCTGCCCCTTGACGGGATGGGGGTAACCGACGACTGCAGCCTCGGCCACCTTGGCATGGGCGACCAGCGCGCTTTCGACCTCTGCCGTGCCCATCCGGTGACCAGAGACGTTGATAACATCGTCGACGCGGCCTGTGATCCAGTAATCGCCATCCGCATCGCGGCGGCAGCCGTCACCAGTGAAGTAGTAGCCCTTGTAGTCGCTGAAATAGGTCTTCTCGAACCGCTCGTGATCACCCCAGACGGTGCGCATCTGACCCGGCCAGCTATCGGCCAACACCAGCACGCCCTCTGCTTCGGTCGTCGTGATTTCTTCGCCTGATTGCGGGTCCAGCACCTTGGGCACAATACCAAAGAACGGTTGCTGCGCAGAACCCGGTTTCAACTCTGTCGCGCCAGGCAGCGGTGTCAGCAGATGACCACCAGTCTCTGTCTGCCACCAGGTATCGACGATAGGGCAGTTCCCTTTGCCCACGACATCGTTGTACCAATTCCAAGCTTCGGGGTTGATCGGCTCGCCGACGGTACCGAGCACACGAAGGTCAGACAGATCGTAAGCTTCCACGGGATCGTTACCGGCCGCCATCAAGGCGCGGATCGCGGTAGGCGCGGTGTAGAACTGGTTCACCTTGTACTTTTCACACACAGCCCAGAACCGGCCCGCATCTGGATAGGTCGGAACGCCTTCGAACATGATTGTGGTCGCGCCATTGGCCAGCGGACCATAGACAATATAGCTGTGGCCCGTGACCCAACCCACATCAGCTGTGCACCAAAAGACATCGCTCTCGTGATAGTCGAAGACCAGTTCATGGGTCATCGCCGCGTAGGTCAGGTATCCGCCCGATGTATGGACGACGCCTTTCGGCTGCCCAGTCGAACCCGAAGTGTACAGAATAAATAGCGGATCCTCGGCATTCATTTCGGCGGGGGCTGCGTGATCATCCGCCTCAAGCGCCATTTCGTTGTAGTCATAGTCGCGGTCGGTCCATGTGGTCTGACCACCGGTGCGCTTGACGACAAGACATTTGACCTTGTCGCTACAATGCAAAAGGGCCGCATCGGTGTTCGACTTCAGCGCTGTTTTGCGCCCGCCGCGCGGCGCCTCATCTGCCGTGATCACGACCTTCGCATCGCAGCCATTAATCCGCGCACCCAGCGCATCAGGCGAGAAGCCGGCGAAGACAATGGAGTGGATCGCGCCAATCCGGGCGCAGGCCAGCATGGCATAGGCGGCTTCGGGGATCATCGGCAGATAGATCACGACCCGGTCGCTTTTCTTGACGCCCAGCGTTTCAAGGATATTGGCCATCTTGCACACGCTGCGGTGCAAATCCTTGTAGGTGATGTGCAGGGCCTTGTCGTTTGGATCGTCAGGTTCCCAGATAATCGCTGTCTGATCGCCCCGCGTTTCAAGGTGGCGATCAATGCAGTTGGCGGACACATTCAACACACCATCTTCGAACCATTTGATCGAAACATTACCGAGATCGAAATTGACATTCCTGACCTTCGTGAACGGCTTGATCCAATCCAGACGCTTGCCCTGCTCTGCCCAAAAGGCATCAGGATCGGCAATCGAAGCCTGATACATGGATTGATACTGTGCTGCATTCACGTGCGGTGTCCGCGCCGCATCCTTTGCGTCACCGGAGCTCTGGGCCATTTCGTTATCGGGTTGTTCGATGGTGTCCATGTCAGCCTCCTCAAACTGATGGCGAAGGGACACCCTTTCATAAAGATAGCCGTTCGTCCCCACGCCCTGTAAAGGAGTAATAGAGACATCTGGGCCACACATAAACTAAACCATTGGCTTAAATCATTTTTTTTGCAAATTTTTTTTCATACCTGTGAAGAGCTTGTAAAATTCTACCGCTTGGCGACCTCAACTACAGGCAATACCAGCATTTTTGTCTGTTAACTTTGGGGAAAGGATTTCGCCGTTAGCGCCCAAAGAGCATCCCGGCTTTTTATGTCACCAACTTGGCAGGTGATGCTTTGACCCGCGCGGCTGAGTTGTGGACGAGAGCGTATGACAGGGGTGGGCATGACATCTTCGCTATCTCGAATCGAGCGTGTCACAACCCAAGTTCTATGAGCATCAGTCAGCTTTGGGCAACTACTCGCAAGTCATGGCGTCGCGTGAACGATACCTGTCATTATTACTCTTATTTCTGATATAAGTACTTTATGCCGCCGATCAACACGGCGTCAGTTGCCCGAAACAGCCGAAGCGCCGCCATCCTGTACCGTGGTGTCAACATCATCAGCGGTCCATGCAAGAAAGGCGACAAAAACGGCCGCAACCAACAAGACCGCAGCGAGAATGCCAACCAACGGCCCCCGGTGACGTTTCTTTTGCGTTTCGACGTTTGTTTCAGGTGCTGACATAAAAAAACCTCTGCTTTGCTTCAGAACGATAACAGACCAATAGCCCTTTAGTTCCGGCGGAGCTAACTAAAAAGCCTGAAAGAATAGGCCTTATGCTTCTCAGCTTCGTAATTTGGCTAATGTGAAATCAGGACTACTGTTGCTGCGTGCGCAGACCTCATCCATCCCAGCTTTGTCATCAGTGTGTAAAATCTGACACGGACCGGCGACCTTAAAAAAATATCCCCCGCTGAGTTCTCAGCGGGGGATATTCTCAAACCGTTCGAGCAACATCTTGTTTTCCAAAGATGTAAGCTTCGATGTCATATCAGTGGGACTTGACGAGTTACCAGTCTTCCCGAACCACTGTACGTGTCTTGATTGGCAGCTTCATGGCAGCCAGACGCAAAGCTTCGCGGGCGATTGTTTCGTTCACGCCGTCGATTTCGAACATCACGCGGCCGGGTTTGACCTTGCATGCCCAAAAATCGATGGAGCCTTTACCCTTACCCATACGAACTTCGACGGGCTTGGACGTCACGGGCGTATCGGGGAAGATACGGATCCAGACGCGGCCCTGACGCTTCATGTGGCGCGTCATGGCACGACGGGCGGCTTCGATCTGGCGCGCTGTGATACGCTCCGGTTCGATGGCCTTCAGGCCGTAAGTGCCAAAGTTCAGGTCAGACCCGCCCTTGGCTTCGCCACGAATGCGGCCCTTGTGCAGCTTGCGGTGTTTGGTGCGCTTTGGTTGCAGCATATCATCTACTCCTTAGCGGCGGCCGGGGCCGCGAGGGATGGCACCCTCTTGCAGCTCGGCATGTTTGCGGTCGTGCGCTGACGGATCATGCTCCATGATTTCACCTTTGTAGATGAAGACCTTGATGCCGATGATCCCGTAGGGCGTCATCGCCTCGTACAGTGCATAGTCGATGTCGGCGCGCAGGGTGTGCAGCGGCACGCGACCTTCGCGGTACCATTCGGTACGTGCGATTTCAGCGCCACCCAAACGACCGGCGAGGTTCACCCGGATACCCAAGGCACCCATACGCATGGCGTTCTGCACGGCACGCTTCATCGCGCGACGGAAGGACACCCGGCGTTCCAGCTGCTGACCGATGGATTCGGCGACCAAGGCTGCGTCCAGCTCGGGCTTGCGGACCTCGACAATGTTCAGGTGCAACTCGGACGATGTCAGATTTGCCAGCTTCTTGCGCAAACCTTCGATATCCGCACCCTTTTTACCGATGATAACACCGGGACGAGCGGCGTGAATGGTCACCCGGCACTTCTTGTGCGGGCGTTCGATGATCACGCGGCTGACGCCAGCCTGAGCGCATTCTTTCTTGATGAAGTCCTTGATCTTGAGGTCTTCGAGAAGAAGGTCACCGTAGTCTTTGGTATCGGCGTACCAGCGACTGTCCCAGGTGCGGTTGACCTGGAGGCGCATGCCGATCGGGTTTACTTTATTACCCATTATGATTGCTCCTCAACCTGACGCACCTTGATGGTGATTTCCGAAAACGGCTTGATGATCTTGCCAAACCGGCCACGGGCCCGGGGGCGACCGCGCTTCATGATCAGGTTTTTACCCACATAAGCCTCGGCGACGACAAGTTCGTCGACGTCCAGGTTGTGGTTGTTTTCTGCGTTTGCGATGGCGGACTGAAGACATTTCTTCACGTCACCAGCGATCCGCTTTTTGGAGAAAGTCAGGTCGGTCAGTGCCTGTTCGACTTTCTTGCCGCGGATCAGGCCAGCCACAAGGTTCAGTTTCTGCGGGGACGTGCGAAGCATGCGCAGTTTTGCCATGGCTTCGTTGTCGGCCACGCGGCGGGGGTTCTTTTCCTTGCCCATGACTTATTTCCGCTTCGCTTTTTTGTCGGCGGCGTGACCGTAATAGGTGCGGGTCGGTGAATATTCACCAAACTTCTGACCAATCATGTCTTCGCTGACGTTGACGGGGATATGCTTCTTGCCGTTGTAGACCCCGAAGGTCAGGCCAACGAACTGAGGCAGGATGGTAGAACGACGCGACCAGATCTTGATCACTTCGTTGCGGCCACTTTCGCGGGATGCTTCGGCTTTCTTCAGCACGTAGGCATCGACGAACGGACCTTTCCAGACGGAACGAGCCATAATTAACGACCCTTCTTCTTGGCGTGACGCGAACGGACGATAAGCCGCTGCGACGCTTTGTTTTTGTTACGGGTACGCTTGCCCTTGGTGTCTTTGCCCCAAGGCGTCACAGGCGTACGACCACCAGATGTCCGGCCTTCACCACCACCATGGGGGTGGTCGATCGGGTTCATGGCAACACCACGGACACTTGGGCGGATGCCCTTGTGGCGGTTGCGGCCAGCCTTGCCGAAGTTCTGGTTGGAGTTGTCGGGGTTCGAGACCGCGCCAACAGTGGCCATGCATTCCTGGCGGACCAGGCGCAATTCGCCAGAGGACAGGCGGATCTGGGCATAGCCCCCGTCACGACCGACGAACTGCGCATAGGTGCCAGCAGCACGGGCGATCTGGCCGCCTTTGCCTGCTTTCAGTTCGATGTTGTGAACGATCGTCCCGATTGGCATGCCGCTGAAGGGCATTGCGTTGCCGGGTTTGATATCGGCCTTGGCCGAGGCAATCACCTTGTCACCGACAGCCAGACGCTGCGGGGCAAGGATGTAATTCTGGGTGCCGTCTTCGTACTGGATCAGTGCGATGAAAGCGGTCCGGTTCGGGTCATATTCGATGCGGGCGACAACGGCGGACATGTCCAGTTTGTTGCGCTTGAAATCGACGATACGGTAAAGGCGTTTTGCGCCCCCACCAATGCGACGCATGGTGATCCGTCCGGTGTTGTTCCGGCCGCCTGACTTGGTCAGACCCTCTGTGAGGGCCTTGACAGGACGTCCTTTCCAAAGCTCCGAACGGTCGATCAGCACCAGCCCACGCTGGCCCGGCGTCGTCGGTTTGTACGACTTGAGTGCCATGTTAGCTTCTTCCGTTTGCTTGGCGGCCCCGTGTGGGGCCTATGTGGTTAAGGCCCCCGTAGGTGCCCGATGGTCAAAAGCACAGCACCCCGGACGAATCCGGGGTGGAGTGAATGAGGGGCGTATAGCGGGGGATGGGTGGGGTGGCAAGGGGGTGTTGGTGACTCGCTTTCAACCCGTGGTATCATCAAAACTAACCAGACACCTAAGATCCACACAAAAGTTTCAACCCAACAATTCCAACCTTCCAACGATGAGGTTCGACTTAGCTACGTGAATAACTATCCCGAGAATTTAGCACCGGCATTTCACGACACTGGAGGAGTCGCAACGTCCTTCAAGTCATGGTGGAAGTCAGCGAGCGAATACTTTGACAAAGTACCAGAAGAAGTCGCGCAATACTGGATCCATGAACACTGGAACTACTCGCCCTTTGGATTCCTAAAGAGCCAGAACTACTCATATAGGCGCGTTCAGTGGGCAGTAGACGATGTAGGAAGTATTCGTTCCCGTCTAAGTGAATATGAAGTCGGCGGACGAGACTGCCTCAAAGCCGGCAAATATCTTTTGAGCCAATCAAATTATAGCACTGCTCAGTACATGGTGTCTCATCGTAAACCACCTATTCCCATTGTGGTCGTTGACAATAGAGACGGCCATCTCGTCAGAGAATACTCAGAGGCATCTGCTGAAGAGATTCCTGAAGGATTCATTCTAGTTGAGGGACATCGCAGATATAGTCTTTGCTTGGCGCTATCTGAAACACAACAGTTGGTTGAACTGCCAGTTTGGTTGCTATTGAGAGATCACTAAGGTATCTGAACAGCCCGGAACAAGCCGAAGGCGCCGGGCGAGCGCCTGCCCGTCCCAGCGGGCTGGCGCTTTGGTGCCGTCACGCGCATCGCAACCTTGGCGTATGTGTGGCTGCCATAAAGTGCCAGACATCAAGGGCAGCTGCGCCATCCCACGGGCAGGCGCGCGCTCGGCTTACGCTAATGTCGGGATGGTGGGTTGTACCCACCCTACAACGAAAAAGCCCCCGGCAATCGCCGAGGGCTTTTCATTCTTATCAGACCCGGATCAAAGACCGGTGGAGACGTCGATCGTGTTGCCCTCTTCGAGCGTCACGTAGGCTTTCTTGACATCCTTGCGGGTGCCGAGTGAGCCGCGGAACCGCTTGACCTTGCCTTTGGTGATTGATGTGTTGACCGCTTTCACCTTGACCCCGAACAGGCTTTCGACGGCCTCTTTGATCATCGGCTTGTTGGCGTCGATGGCCACTTCAAACACAACCGCGTTCTGTTCGGACGCCATGGTTGCCTTTTCGGTGATGATCGGCTTGCGGATCACGTCGTAATGTTCTGCTTTCGCGCTCATGACAAACGAGCCTCCAGTGCTTCGACGCCTGCCTTGGTCAGCACAAGCGTGTCCGACCGCAGGATGTCATAGACGTTGGCACCCTGGCTGGGCAGCACGTCAATGGTTGAGATATTGGCCGCGGCCTTTTTGAAGTTTTCGTTCACTTCGGCCCCGTCGATGACCAGTGCGCGTTTCCAGCCCAGGTTGCCGACCATTTTGGCCAGCGCGCCGGTCTTGGCGTCCTTCACTTCGATCGTGTCGACGATCACCAGCTCGCCTGCGGCCACTTTCGCGGACAGTGCGTGCTTCAGACCCAGCTTACGGAACTTCTTGGGCAGGTCGTGGGCGTGGCTGCGGGGGGTTGGCCCCTTGTAGACACCGCCCGAGCGGAAGATCGGCGCGCCGCGCGAGCCGTGACGTGCGCCGCCGGTGCCCTTCTGGCGATAGATCTTCTTGGTGGAATAGGACACTTCGGACCGGCCAAGCGTGTCATGTGTGCCTGCCATTGCCTTGTTACGCTGCCAGCGGACGACGCGGTGCAGGATGTCCTTGCGGGGCTCCAGACCAAAGATGTCGTCGTTCAGATCAACGGATCCGGCTTTCTTGCCGTCCAGTTTGATTGCATCAGCCTTCATTTTTGTCGCCTCCTTCTTCTGGGGCATCTGTTTCGGCTGCGGCCTCGGCTTCAGCGGCTTCCAGTGCGGCCTGTTCTGCCTCGGCTGCGGCCTTGGCGGCGGCCTCCTCTTCAGCGGCGGCTGCGGCTGCGGCTTCGGCGGCCAGCTTTTCGGCTTCTTCCTTCATGGATTTCAGACCGGCAGGATAGATCACGTTTTCAGGTGTCGGCTTTTTCACCGCATCCTTGATTGTGACCCAGCCACCTTTTGATCCGGGAACAGCACCTTTGACCATGATCACGCCACGGTCGGCATCGGTCTTGACCACTTGCAGGTTCTGGGTGGTGACTTTCGCCGCCCCCATATGACCGGCCATCTTCTTGCCTTTGAACACCTTGCCGGGGTCCTGACACTGGCCGGTGGAGCCATGCGAACGGTGAGAGATCGACACACCGTGTGTCGCGCGCAGACCACCAAAGTTGTGCCGCTTCATCGCACCGGCAAAACCTTTACCGATGGATGTGCCGGACACGTCCACATACTGACCTTCGAAGTAATGGTTGGCGAGTATTTCTTCGCCCACATTGATCAGGTTCTCAGGGGCCACGCGGAACTCAGCGACCTTGCGCTTGGGTTCCACCTTGGCGGCGGCAAAATGACCGCGCATCGCCTTGGAGGTCCGCTTTGCCTTGGCATTGCCAGCACCCAGCTGAACGGCGACATAGCCGTCCTTGTCAGCGGTGCGCTGTGCGACGACCTGCAGGTTTTCGAGCGAAAGAACGGTCACAGGAATCTGCTTGCCGTCTTCCATGAACAGCCGGGTCATCCCGACTTTCTTTGCAATAAGTCCGGTACGGAGCATGCTGTTAACTCCTTATACGGAAATCTGAACGTCGACACCGGCGGCCAGGTCGAGCTTCATCAGCGCGTCCACGGTCTGCGGTGTCGGGTCCACGATGTCGAGAAGGCGCTTATGCGTCCGGATCTCGAACTGATCGCGGGATTTCTTGTCCACGTGGGGGCCACGCAGAACGGTGAATTTTTCGATCTTGTTGGGAAGTGGGATCGGGCCACGGACAGAAGCGCCTGTGCGCTTGGCTGTGCTGACGATTTCCTGTGTGCTTGCATCAAGCACCCGGTAATCAAACGCCTTGAGGCGGATACGGATGTTTTGGCTTTGAACGGCCATATTTCATCCCCTTATACTGGGGTGAAGATCGGATTGGACGATACCGGCTCATCCGGCACCCTCATCGCGTCTTTTGTCCAACGTATAAAGGGCACGGCGGACCGCACCCTTGCTGGATAGCGGGCGTATAGGGGGAGTCGGGGGTGGTGTAAAGGGGGTTTGTATTTCGTTCACAACGCGTTTCCCAATCGGCACTCGGGTTAAGTGCCATGACCTGCAGCAGCCAATAACTTCAGCATTTTAGAGCGGCAGGAAACTGTTTGTTGGTAAACGCTCTGGAGCAAACTCTTCCCAGTATGGGTCCCAGTCTTGGTTTGCTTCGTAAACATAACGAAACCCACCATGAATGACCTTTCTTTGGCGCCCCTCCAACACATCATAAGAAAGCCTATGTGCCGTCCATCGATAGTCTGCGTTGCCCCTGCTGTCGTTATCATAGATTGCATTGACGAGCATGATCGCGGTGCAGCCTGCAAAGCCGGGACTGTCTTCGCTGTGAGAAACCAATTCGATCACCTCGGCCGGGTACCAAACCTCCCCAAATGGATAGAGGCATGTTTCGCTTTCAAGCAAGGCATTGAGGGCATCAAAGTGTTTTTTGATATCATGACCGTAGTCAGCGGTGGCAATCCGCTCTCGTTCTTCGTTGGTAAGCGACTTTGCCAAATGGACCAAAGGAGCCAGAACGTCTTCTCTTAGGTTCGTAACGCGGTCAGAGGGTTTTGGGCGCACATCTTCCGATACGAGCGAGTATCTTCTCGCTTGCTCAAAACCGTTCATTATCGCAGCGCGAACCGTATTGTCTGCATTTCTGTAAATAGGTGCAAACGTATCCCACTCCCACTGGAAGTCACTACCGCGGTTTGGATTTTCAAATCGAACAAGTAGTAGGAGACAAGTAGCAGCGAGGAATTGTGTGTTTTGGTCACTGGGTGAGGCGGCTTTTAGATGGATTTCTCGTAACATTTCGGCATCAAAGTCTAACGTCCACGTTGGTGCTCGCCCAGCCATTGAACTCCTAAGTTGATCTAGCATCTGAAACTCTAGTTTAGATAAGCCCTGCGACGATTGTTCCATGAGTTGAACTGCCGTTCTGCGTAGATCAATAATCGACTGAAGCCTGCGAAAGGACATTTTGGCGCTTTGCTCATTTGGAAAGGAAGCTTTTCAAACAGTATAATGTACATGGCCTAGGATACTCAACGTAGGTTATGTTCCGCATAACCTACCTATATTCGTAAAAAGGCCGCCCCTGTTGGAGCGGCCTTTGTTTGTTTCTGTGAGAAGGGTGCAAGCACCCACCCTACGGGTTATTCGACGATCTTCGACACGACCCCGGCGCCGACGGTGCGGCCGCCTTCGCGGATGGCGAAGCGCAGGCCGTCTTCCATGGCGATCGGCGCGATCAGTTCAACGTTGAACTTCAGGTTGTCGCCCGGCATCACCATTTCGGTGCCAGCGGGCAGCTCAACCGTGCCGGTCACGTCTGTGGTCCGGAAATAGAACTGCGGACGGTAGTTGGCAAAGAACGGCGTGTGACGACCGCCCTCTTCCTTGGTCAGGATGTAGGCTTCGGCCTCGAACTTGGTGTGCGGCTTGACCGAACCGGGCTTGCACAGCACCTGGCCACGCTCGACACCTTCACGGTCGACACCACGCAGCAGGGCGCCGATGTTGTCGCCGGCTTCACCGCTGTCCAGCAGCTTGCGGAACATTTCAACGCCTGTGCAGGTCGTCTTCTTGGTGTCGCGGATACCCACGATCTCGATCTCGTCGCCGACATTGATCACGCCACGCTCGACACGACCGGTCACAACTGTACCACGGCCGGAGATCGAGAACACGTCCTC